>DRQG01000022.1 GCA_011369465.1 Caldithrix abyssi | reverse complement strand
TGGATGCCATCTTAATGTCATTAAATCCGGTTTCATAATCCGTTACAATAGCTTTATTGTGCTCTTCATTCCATTTCACAGTTATCTGTACATAAGCTGATTTTGCTTTATCGTAAATATTATCAATAATATCTCTTTCGCCTCTTTGCGCTGATTCTAAAAGCCCTTCTTCATTCTCTAATGTTTCTTCAAAATAGAAATCGAAATCAGTGTAAGGATTGTATGAAGGAAAATCTAATTTTTCTAAATTCAAATCAAATCTCATCACAATGGGCAGACTAATATCGTGGTTATAAACCAGATTACGGAATCCACCCAAATCGATAACATCCCCTCCGTACATTGTGCGATCTGCATTAAAGTTCTGCCGTAACAATATCTCTCGCATATAATGTAAAGCCTGAATAACCGTGCTTTTACCGGCTGAGTTTGGGCCAAACAGTAATGTAATAGGTTTCAATTCAATCACTTGTCGGTCTTTAATACTTTTAAAGTTCTCCAGGTATATCTTTGTGATTGAGCCTAATATTTTTTCTTTATTTTTATGCTGTTCCGGATAGCCTAAAATACTTCTCAGGTACGGGAAGATTTTACTTTTAAAATTCATTAATAAATTATCATCAATATTAATATCTACATCCGTCTTTTTAAAACCGCCTTCGGGATAGGTATGAATGAGAAGCTGACGATGTCCTTTTTTCCCCCTCAAACCCATAACCATTAAAATATTTTCGGCTTTATCGCGATTAATATCCCTGGATACATAGAGGTTTTCTTTGTAAAACTTACATAATACATTGGGATCAGCGAGAGTCTCGGGTAAAGGATGTAAACCGAAGGAATCATGCAGAAGATCAAACACATCCTTTAGTACTTTAACGATAGATTGCCTTTCTGTTGCATCACTAATTTTTCTGTGAAGCGGCAATCTTTCCTTCAGCACAAAATTTGCTCTCCGCTTATAATCATCCATCATAATAAAAACCCTTTTTATAAATTGGAAAATTTGAATTTTCGATTGGACATCACGATAACTTACAATATTGGGATTTTATAAAACTAAAATCCTTTCTTTATTCACAATTCCCCCCGAAAAGCACGCTGGACTAATGAGTTGAATAATTCTTTAAAAATATCATTACTTTCTTTCATCTTTTCTTTTTCGTTCTTAACAGCATAAAAAATCTTATCAAATATTGCCATTTTTTCTAAATCTGGTGGTGGAACTTTTAGTTTTCTTAGAAAATTTTCAGGTACTCTTTGTTGACCAGCTGTTCCAGTCATAAAACTTGCCGCTTTCTTTCTTATTTTTTTTGAAGATAAAAGTGTATACAACCACGAACTTTTATAAGGATGTTTCGGTCTAAGGACATGCAACTCTGTTGTTCCAAATCCAATTTGATTTAATAAATTTTCTGCTATTGCTCCTTTCCCATTTTCCATTGAAGGAGTTATTTTGGCAAAGAGAACATCACCTTCACGAAAATATGTAAAACCCTTTTTTAATTCTGAAACTTTTCCAGTTTTGGATAAATCTAAAAGTCCATCTTCACTAATCGATGACATCGGAAGAAACGAGGCTTCTAATTCTAGTTCTGATTTTTTTATTTCAAGTTTACTTGGATTAATAAAACATAATTTTTCTAGATTTACATAATTTTTTCCTTCAGCATCATCCCCAAACATATCCAAAAATACCGAGCGTAAAAACTCATCCAACAGGCGGATGGACTCGCGGCGCTTTTGGCGCAGGGCGTCGGCTTTGTCCAGAATAGCGGCAATGCGTTTTTGCTCTTCCAGCGGGGGAAGGGGGATTTTTGTGGAAAGGAACTCATTTCTATTAATATGTTTCATTGTTGAGCCATGTGTATATCTCAACATCAATTGAATAGATCGTTTTAGAGCATATTTAAAATAACCTTTATCTATTACGTTATAATCCGGAATCACTTTGAAAATATGTTGATTAAGTAATGCTGTTTCATCTTTCCATTCATAAACATCAAGAGTTGCACTCCATGATACGAGAATGTCCCCTTTTTAACTTTATATTTTTCGGGAATCTCTAAATCGGTTAAATTATATGGTTTATTAGTATCAGTAAGATTTTGTATTCTTATAATTTTTTTACCTTTATTATTCCAATCTGATGGCTTAAAAGCGAAGCCATTAATAAAATTTGCAATAGCGCCAAGTTCCACTTTCCTAAAGGTGCTCATTAAAGCATTTCCTCAATTTCATTTAGTCCATCAAAAATTTCATTTTCAATCTTCTTTAATTTCGTAAGAATTACCTTTGGCTCTTCATATTCCTCTTCTTCATACACAATCTCTTTATAGCGGTTAATGGACAGGTCGTAGTTGTTTTCGCGGATTTCGTCCGCCGGTACAAAAAAGTTTTTCTGTGTGCGGTCGCTGTCCTTTTGCGGGTCGCGCTGCTGCCATTTTTTAAAAGCGTCGGGCAGGTCGTTTTGCTCCACCGGTGTGCGTTTGTCGTCTAAGGAATAGCCGTCGGCCTGCACGTCGTAAAACCAAACGTTTTCGGTTGCGCCGCCTTTGGTAAAAATGACAATGGCCGTGGAAACGCCGGCATAGGGTTTAAACACGCCGGAGGGCAGGGAAATAATGCCTTCCAACTGGTTTTCTTCGATAAGCGCTTTACGCAGACTCACATGCGCTTTGGAAGCGCCAAACAATACGCCGTCCGGCACAATGGCCGCGCAGCGTCCCCCTAGTTTAAGCATGCGCAGCATCAGCGTTATAAACAGCAATTCGGTTTTTTTGGTCTTCACCTTGCCGGTTAAGGAAGGATCCACGCTGTCAAAATCGATACTGCCTTTAAAAGGCGGATTGGCCAGAATAACGTCAAAATAATCGCTGGCCAGCAGCGGATAGTGTTCACGAAAGGCATTGCTCAGGGTGTCTTCATAATGGACGTTGGGCGAGTCAATGCCGTGCAGCATCAGGTTCATGGCCGCGATGCGCAGCATGCTGGCGTCAAAATCAAAGCCGGTTAATAAATTTTGTTGGATATGGTCACGGTAAGGCTCCAGCAAATCCCCGCTGTATATTTTATTGCCTTCATCGTCGGTCAATACGCCCTGCTGGGAAGTGTATTCTTTGGTTAAGTGCTGAATAACACCCACCAGGAATCCGGCGGTGCCGCAGGCCGGGTCGGCCACTTTTTCGGTCGGTTTGGGAGCGGTTATTTTAACCATCAGTTCAATGATGTGGCGCGGGGTGCGGAATTGCCCGGCTATGCCGGCCGTGGTCAGTTTGCTGAGCAAGTATTCGTATAAATCGCCTTTGGTATCGTCGTTGGTCAGGGGCAGCTCTTCAATGGTCGTTACCGCGCTAACCAGCAAGGCGGGTTTTTGTATTAATAGCTGGGCGTCTTTCATGTATTCGCCAAAGGTAGAGCCATTGGTGGCTAAATCCTTGAAGGCCGGGAAAACCTCATCCCGCACCACCTTCAGCATCTCATCCGGTCCCAGATGCCGGAAGGACGACCAGCGAAGATATTGTTTATCCTGGGGGAAAATCCGTTTAAAGGATTTGCCCAGCCGCCGGGCTATTTTTTCGTTATTGGTTTCCCGTATATCCAGCAAACGGGCAAAGATTAAAAAGGTTATTTGCTCGATAACGCTTAAAGGATTGGTAATGCCGCCGGACCAGAAGTCGGTCCATAGTTTATCGATTTTGTTTTGTAACTCTTTGTGTAACATAAGGATCCTATTGGGTTTGGCTGTTTATGTTCAACTATCACACACTGTCATTTCGAATCCCGCCGGGGCGGGATGAGAAATCTTTGCTCCCTGCGCTGTTAAGATTCCTCCTCTCTTCGTTCGTCGGAATGACAGGTATGGGTCATTCCTCGGAATGATAGGTATGGGTCGTTTGTTGGAATGACCGCCTGCTGTCATTTCGAACGCAGTGAGAAATCTTTACCCCCCCCTGTGTATCAAGATTCCTCGTCACTTTATTCCTCGGAATGACCGTCTAATGTCATTTCGAATGCAGTGAGAAATCTTTGATCCCGGTGTTGTTAAGATTCCTCCTCTCTTCGTTCGTCGGAATGACAGGTATGGGTCGTTTGTTGGAATGACAGGTTTCGGTCGTTCCTCGGAATGACAGAGAACACGCTATTTTTAATACAGAATCAAAATTCACTGCAATACAATGCCCCGTCGTTTCGATCACACCAGGGTGGAAGAGAAATCTTAATACTTCAATCTTCAAAATCTTCGCTAAGGTCTCTCCATTCTGGATTCAGAGTATTTACCAGATTGTTTTTCTTTTCTCTTCTCCATTTTTTAATCTGTTTTTCCCTTTCGATAGCAAGCCGGACATCCTGGAAAGTTTCGTAATAAACCAGTTTAATAATATTATATTTTTTGGTAAATCCGTCTATTAATTTGTTTTTGTGTTCATAAACCCGGCGTACAATATTATTTGTCATGCCTACATACATGACCTTGTCATTCCAGTTGGTCATAATATAAACGAAATAAAATTTTTCTTTGTACATGGTATAACAATCTTTACATGTTATGTACTTTTTTATCCCGATTTATCGGGGTAAAAATCTATGCTCCTGGTATATTAAGATTCCTCCTCACTTCGTTTGTCGGAATGACGTAAATGGGTCACCCACCGGAAAGATCGCCTACTGTCATTTCGAATCCCGCCGGGGCGGGATGAGAAATCTTTACTCCTTGTGTTGTTAAGATTCCTCCTCACTTCGTTCGTCGGAATGACAGGTAGGGGGTATTCGTCAGAATGACAGGTATGGGTCATTTGTTGGAATGACCTGTTTTGGTTACCGGTAGAAAATGGTATTCCGCTAAATGACATATGCACTATTTATCCTTTTCTTCGTCCGCTGTATATGGCTCACTGATTTCCTTTACCAGGCCAATCAACTCATCTACCTGTTTGTCTTTAAATATTCCCTCCGGACCGTCACCGCTGATTAAGGTGAAGGGTGAATCATATAATCGTTCCGGTTTAATAGCTCCGTATTTACTGATATGGTTTTTCAACATATCCAAAAAGCGCATCTGTTTGGCGGTCAGCTCCGGATGTCTTTGGATGAATTTCTGGAACTGGTCGCTTACAAAACGGCCGTCTAAGCCTATAATCCGCCGGATGGCATAATCCAGATGTCCGGCCGTTTCGGGATAAATTTCCTGCAGGATATTCAAATCAATATCAGGATGCTGCATCAGAACCAAAGAAACCAGAGATTCCAGGTCATCCTCATTTACCGGTTCCCCGGCTTTTATTTTCTTCAGAGTTTCGTTGTTATCGAACAGTTCCTGTAAAACCTTTTCCACCCGCTGTTTATAAGCTAACAGGTCAAGTCCTTCCAGTCTTTTGGGCATGTACACATCATGTTCAATCAAATCCTCATTTTCGGTAACGTCAATAGTGAGCGATGTGTTTTCTACCATTTTCCGCTGTTGAAATCTCATAATCCCGCGCAGTTCCTGACGGATGTTTTCCAGCTCAATCACAGTCACTTTTTGCCAGAATTCCGACGCCAAAACCTTTTTTATTACATCCATTTTAGCCTGTACCGGACTCAAATTCGGCTGCAAACGATTCAAACGATTGATCAATATATCTTTGTAATCCCGGAATAAGCTGGTTTGGGATAATAATTCAATTTGCAGGATAGCGATGAGCAAATCAAAATCATAAGCGGCATATTGGCCTCGAATATTGCGCCAGCTCATCAAAGGGGCAATTTCAGAAAGCAAAACCTGTTTGGTTTCTGCCGAAAACTGTTTAAGCACCGTTTCCTGATTCACTCCGGCTATTGTTTTCCACTTTTCCTTCACAGCCACGGTTTTGATACTTTGCAGGGTATTTAATTCCTGATGCATTAAATCAACCGCTAAGGAAAAGGTATGCTTGTCGAATTTTTGCAGGGCGGTATCCGCCAGCCGTACATACATTTCAAACAACCGCTGCATCAGCGATTTGCTGGTTGTGGTTTCGGCTTTTTTATAATGTACGTCGAACCATTCAAAATTTCGCCAATGGTCAAAGATGCGGAATTTTTCCTTATCTTTGCCCGGACCGAACAAATTCGGACACAAACGTGTACCCCGGCCGATCATCTGCCAAAATTTAACGAAGGATTTTACCGGTTTGGCAAAAACCAGATTAACCACCTCCGGTACATCGATGCCCGTATCCAACATATCAACAGAGATGGCAATGGTAAGTTCATCATTATTGCCGAAGCCCTTAAAGTCGTCAATAAGTTGTTCCGCACGCGGATTGTAATTATCAATTACTGCGCAGAATTTCCCGCCATATTGGGGATACATTTCATCAAAAAGTTCCCTTAATAACATGGCATGTTTATGACTGCGGGCAAAAATAATGGTCTTGCCCGGGTGCATGCCGGTTTTATCTTTAATGCCGTTTTCCATCAGATTGCGCAGAATTTCCCGGTTCGTATCTTTATTAAAAACCTGCCGGTCTATTTGTCCTGCTTCTACCTCCAATTCCTCCGCCTCGGCCAGTTGTTCTTCCAGTTCCAGTTGTTGCTCATGGCTTAGTTCCGTGTATTTAATACCGTCCCGTAAAAACTGGGTAGTATGCGTAAAAACCTCAAACGGTACCAGATAGGGCGGTTCGCTGTTTATGGCATCTTCGTAACTAAAGCTGGTGGTAGGATCACCGTCGGGCCGGCCGAATAAGCTAAAAGTATTGCGGTGAATAAAATCAACCGGCGTGGCTGTTAATCCAACCTGCAAAGCATCAAAATAGAGGAAAATCTCTTTATAAACATTGTAAATACTACGATGGGATTCATCAGCGATAATCAGGTCAAAAAAACCCACATCAAAAGTTTGATATATTTTCAGCATAGCCGGATAAGTGGCCAGATAAATCCGTTTATCCCTTTCTTTGTATGTGTTGGCAGATACAACGGTTAACGGCTCGTTGGTATATTCATTGAATACATTCTTGGCCTGTTTACGTAATTCCCGCCGGTCACACAAAAATAACACCCGCTTTGCCCAACGGGCCTTAATCAAAGCGTCAACCAGGGCAATAGCAACTCTGGTTTTCCCGGTGCCGGTGGCTTGTACAATAAGAGCTTTGCGCTTTTTTTGATTAAAATCTTCCAGTACACGTCTAACGGCTTCCAACTGGTATGCGCGGTCGATTATACTCAGGTTTGGTTTTATTTGATTTATGGATAATTTATTTCTTCTCTGGAAAAGTAAATATTGAAGACTGTCCTTGGAGTAAAAACCATATATTTTACGTGGCGGTTCTTTGGCAGCATCATTCCAAATATATATATCATAGCCGTTTGTGTAAAAAATTACCGGCCGCTGTCCATACTCTTTTTGCAAACCGTCAGCATATATAACCGCCTGTTTTTTCCCTAAATTAGGATCTTTAGATGTTCGTTTAGCTTCGATAACCGCTAAGGGTTTTCCGTCATCATCCCAAAGCACATAATCCGCAAATCCGATACCTGTTTCCGTAGGCTGATGCTTTATTTCTTCTTCCTGAGTCACTTCCGACGTGTTTTGTCCCTCCGCGCCTATATTCCAGCCGGCTACAACCAACTGATCATCAATGAGCAAACGACGGGTTGTTGCCTCGTCAAATTGCAGGACATTAGCAACCTGGTTGCCTCTTTTGTGTATTTTATGAAGTTCTTCTTGAGTTTTTTGTTCGATCTGGGCAATGTTACGTGCTTCCTCCAATTGCCCCAATAGTTTTTCTACTTGTTGTTCTCTTTTGTAGAGTTGTTGCAATAATTCTTGCCGTTCTTTTTGCCATTCTGCTGTTTTTGGCGCTTCCGCGGGATACTGAAATTCTCCGCATTCCGTTATCTCTCCGTTAAAAACAGATAGATACAACCACCGGCTTATATCGTATGCCTCTTTTAATAGTTCAATTGCATCTTTGCTGGTGAATAAATCGGAATGAGCGGCTCTATTCCCCGATTTTCTAATGCGGTGCAGCTTTCCGATGATAACTTTGGGAATAAAGCGAACAAAGCCGTCATAATCCAACAGGCCAAAAAAACTTTTATCGTCAGGTAGGGGAATATTTAGTTGCTGATAAAGGATTTTGGTAACTTCTTCACCGAAGATACGTAATTTGACTCCGCTGCTTTGCGGGTCAGCATAGACATACTGCTCGGCAAAAGAACCCAAAGTGGTTAAAATGGGCAGCTTATCTTTAAGGAATTCAAAATTATTTACCTGCATAAATAGGCCTTTTATTATTCTTCCTTGTGTAATTATACATCAAAAATTTCATAAGTCATCTGCTATCATTCCTCTTTTATAAGTTAATAAAAAAGATTCATCTATTAAAATAATTGCCAATTTACATTAACCGAAATGAATACGTTCAATGTGAACTATATTTTATTTTCGTTTCTTCTCACTTTTTTGTTTTCTTCTATCATCTTCAGAGAATGAAACATTCCCGGATTTATTTTTTCGGTATCTCATTACGCTCTCCGATAAAGAAAGAAAGGCATTTGATATACCAACCCCGTCCTTATCAAAAGCCATGGTGGAAGCCTGATGGAAACCATAATCGCCGGCATCCTGGATAGCATCCAGATCTGCGCTCAGGAATACAAATTGCCAGTCGTTTTTCTTTTGCTTTTCTTTAATCATTTTTACAATCTGGTCTTTCCTGAATTCTTGGCTGGAATTTTCCTGCCCGTCCGTAATGACCACCATAACCACTTTATCGGGGCGGTCATCCTCCTTCATGTCCGAAAGTGTTTTTTCAAGATCATTGATGCCCCTTCCCATCGCATCAAGCAATGGCGTCATTGCTCTGGGCACATACGTTTCCCTGGTAAGTTTCTTCACCTTCTCGATTGGTTTAAAACTGTGGATAACTTCATAGGGGTTCTGGGTATCAAACTGGACCAGGGTTAATGTCGTTTGGTCTTTGTTGTCTTTTTTCTGCTCAGCCAGAAAGGCATTGAAACCGCCGATGACGTCGTCGCGGATACTTTCCATAGAACCGGTACGGTCAAGAATGATGGAAATGTGGGTTTTTGTTCCGGTTGACATAGTTTTTCCTCCCATAATTGTTTTCTGAAGAAAATATAATCAAACGGTGTGCCATGATATAAAATACAGGAAACGCGGATTAAATTCAAAAGATAAAGTAACGTATATAACCAATACAAGTAACATACGTTACCATATAGGCAGGAGTAAAAAAACCCGGCCATTGGCCGGGCTTTTGTGTGGTGCGAAAGGGGGGAGTCGAACCCCCACGCCCTTGCGGGCACTAGACCCTGAACCTAGCGCGTCTACCAGTTCCACCACTTTCGCACTGAACTTTCAAATTTACAATAATATTCAATGTAAATCAATACCACCTAACTCCTTTAGAAAATCGTCTTTCCGATACCCGGTTTTGCCGGCCAATTTGATGATATCCTGTACAAATTTATGCAGTTTGTGCAAACCCGGATAGCGCTGCCCCTTTTTACTTTTTTGGAGTTTCGTTAGTTCTATGTAGCGCAGAATAAACAACCAGCGCATCAATGTTTCGAAACGCTCTTTGTTAAAATAGACCACGCCTTCGAAAAGATTTATCCCCAAAAAGCGAATCGTGGAGGCATACCCAAACAGATCTTCAAAAAATATATGCGCGGGATGCTGTTCATCGACGAGAAGCCCACGGCGATATTCGCTCAGAATATCGATAAGCAGGTAATCGGCTTCCTCCGCGCCGTTTTCCAACGGCAGTTCCTGCCAGGCGCGCGCAAAAGCCTTTTGCAGTTTGTATCGAGGCAGAGTGGACCCGGTTTTATCGCCGTACAAATGGCGCAGGCCGTGTAAAAAGGGCAGACTGAGCAAAATACGCCAGCCGTCCAGAGCGTCATTGGGCGGATCGCTGAACAGAGCGCTGACGGCTTTTCGCACATACACCGGCAATGCGGCGTCTTTTTTTAGCGCCGGCTGAATGGCCCGCAAAGTGGCCAGATACTCCTTTTGGGCGGAGTCGATTATTTTGTTGCGGGCAACGGTTAAATGGTCGAATGAGGCGAAGGCTTCGAGCAGAAGGGTTATTTTTTCCTCAAAAGTTAGCAATACCTGCCGGTTTTTTCGCCCCTTTTTCCATCCGTCGGCCAGCCAGCGCAAACTGCCCGGGTTAACGGCTTCTTGAAGAGCGATGTATAAAGGTTCGTACAAAAGATCATCCAGAGCTTCTTCGATGGAGGGAACGCCCTGTTCGTGTATTCTGTCATACAATTTATCATAAGGCCGGGTGTTGCTGCGGCGCAAATGATGGAAATCAACAAATACGTGATAACGATAGGCCGGCAGAAATAGCCGCAAACCCTCGGCGCATAATTGGGCGGCGGGACGCAGATATTCCAATCCGCTGATCATATCTTTAAAACAAACGAACAAATCGGGATCATCATCGATTTGCAGGGCCTCGGCCAGGGTTTTACGTTCCAGCGATTCCTGCCGGTAAACGCCGCTGCTCAGGTTTATCCAGCCCTCGGTTTCTTCGTATTTGTTATGATACACCACCAGACTGACGTCCTCACCGTTTCCATTACTGTAGGCAAAAACATTTTCATTCACGCTCCCGTCCGGGCGATAAAAGTCGTACAGATAAAAATGTTCCACATCGGCAAAGCGGCGGCGTTGGCGCAGCAAAGGAAAGATTTCCCGCTCGTGCCGGGCCATCAGTTCCGCGTCCGCTTGTTCGTCCCAATAGGCCCTGCGGTATTCCATCCCGTATTTTTCCTCGTAACCTTCAATCTGACCGTGGCCAAACATGGGCAGTCCGGGCATGGTGCACATCATAACGCACACGCCAAAATATTTATCGCCCTTACCAAATTGGGCCACCGCCGTTTCCTCGTCCGGGTTGTTCATAAAATTAACGTAGCGTTTCAGAATCTGGGGATTAAATTCCAGAACGTTTTTAACGGACAAACGGTATTTATCATTCTCTTCGTTTTTGAGCATATTCATAAAAGCGCTGTTGTAGACCCTGTGCATGCCCAGCGTACGGACAAAGAAACTTTCCATCAGCCAAAAGGCTTCGGCCAGCAGCAGCGTGTCCGGCACTTCCTGCTGAACCCGGTCTACCACTTCGCGCCAGAACTCGGTGGGGAAGGCGCGGTTGAATTCCTCTTTGCTCATGGCAAAAAGAGCGCGGGAGGGGATATCGCCGCCCTTGCCCGGCTCGGGAAACCACAACCGCTGGTAGTGTTTTTTGGCCAGCGTCATGGCGGCGTCAAAGCGGATGATGGGAAATTTGCGGGCCACTTCCAAAATGGTCTGAATCACCGCCTCGCGCACTTCGGCCAGCAGGTAGTTGAGCTGGGCGGTGTCGTTCCAGGGCATGCTGGTGCCGTCGTTTCCGTGGTAAATATAACGCACCTCGCCGGTATGGCGGTCAAGCCGTTTGAATACCACGGCGGCGTCGCTGCGATTCCAGTAGCCGTCTTCAATAAAAATACCCACCCGCTCGTCATCGCATAAATCGGGACCGGTAAAACTATAGGTGGGAAAGGGCGGATGATCCATTTGAACAAACCAGTCCGGGTGATGGATGACCCATTGGGAATCGATGCCCATGTGATTGGGCACCATATCGCTACCCATACGGATGCCGCGCCGCATGGCCCGGTGGCGCAAATTTAAAAAAGCCTCTTCGCCGCCCAAATCCCGGGCGATTTCGTAGCGGTCCAGCGAATAGGCCGAGGCCATGGCTTCCGGGTTGCCGGTCATCTGTTTGATGCGTTGCGAAGCGCGGCTGCGTTCCCAAATGCCGATCAGCCACAAGCCGCTGAACCCGGCCCGGGCCAGCCGATCCAGTTCCTCATCCGGCACCTGATCCAGACGGGTAATCGGCCGCTCATATTTTTTGCTGAGCTGATCCAGCCAGACATAAGTGCTTTTGGCGATCAGCACCAGACGGGGCATCCAGTCCAAATCGGCGCTAAAGCGTTCTTCTTCAAATTCGTCTTCATCAAATGCGATAACCTGTGTGGGCCCGGGGCCGCCGAACGCCGCCGCCAGCCGGGCTTTTTCTTCTTCGCGGATAAAATCCATTCTGATTAAGATACGCGTCAGCAGGGGTTCGATCAGATCCTGCCAGTGTTCGCGGATAAACTGCAACTGAGCCGTAAGCGAATGCGGATACAGCCGGGCCGGCATCTGAAGCATCTCCAGCAATGGAAGGTTGTCCGGACCAAATCCGGGAAGACGACGGAAAAAGGCCTCCAGGTCGTCAAATATCTGCGCATAAATGGTCTCTTTTTGCAGGGTTTCTTCGGAAATCATTTCCTTGATCGGTTGATAGGCCGGGTTGCGGTTGTCCAGCCATAACACAATGACCTCTTCCAGCGATATTTCCCGCGCGGTAAGATCGCCGCTTTTTCCCTTCAAATAGTCCTCTTCGCTTTGTTCACCGTTGTACACGGTCTGCGGCGGAAAGTTATTTAAAAAGGATTTTAGCAAGAGGTCTACTTTATCGGCGCCGTATTTTTTAGCGAGCTCATTTTCGATCTGCCGCAACAGCCTGGGATTGATCTGCCTGCGGTAAGCTTCGATAATAAAATGGGCAATTTCGTCCAACAGCCCCATAGCATACAATTCCGCGGCAGAAAGATATTCCTCGCCGGCTTTATCGGCATTTAATAAAGCGGCCAGATGCTGGCTGTCGGCAAAATTACCGAAAATAACCTCGCCCTCGGAAGAAAACAGACTCTCATCGAATTTGTACCGATCCCGCGCGTCACGCGAAATATGAAATTCAAAACGCGGATATGAATCCGAATTATTCGTTTTTGCATTTTTTTTATCCGATTTGGTGCGGATCATACTCACAGTCCTTATTGATAGCCGGCGTAAGATATTGGCTTAAAATATATGAGCGAAATTAAACGCAGGGACGATTGATTGCAATATTTTTATGCGGCGCTTTCGGTTATGCATTATCCGGTAAAAAAATACCAATAATTACCAAAGTTTTATTTTTCTTTATGGCCAATTTTAGTAAATTGCGCTCTTTTGTTAACCAGTTATGCTAAACAAAAAGGCCGGGCCTTGTCGGAACAAAAATCATCCCTTAGTAGATTTGCACCGCTTTTTATTATCCTCGCCTCCAGCCTGTGGGGTGTGGACGGCATTGTGTTGCGGCCGGCCTTGTTTACCCTGCCGGTACCTCTGGTGGTTTTTATTGAAAGTTCCATTGTGGCGATCTTGCTAACGCCCTTTTTTATAAAACGTTACAGCGAATTAAAGAAACTTACTTATCTGGATTGGCTGGCCTTTTTGGGCGTGGCGCTATCCGGCGGCGCCATAGGCGTTATGGCCATTACCAAGGCGCTGTTCTATGTGAACTATGTAAATCTTTCCGTGGTTGTACTCATTCAGAAACTTCAGCCGGTGTTCGCCATCTTTTTAGCCGCTGTTTTTTTGAAAGAACGGCTGCCCAAAACCTTTTTTATTTGGGCCGGGATGGCGCTGGCGGGCGCTTATTTGATGACCTTCGGCCTTTCGCTGCCCCAGTGGACGCAAGGCGATAAAACCACGGCGGCGGCGCTGCTTTCTCTTCTGGCTGCTTTCAGCTTTGGTTCTTCCACCGTGCTGAGCAAACGCGCTCTGAAGCATGTGGAATTTAAACTAGGCACTTATCTGCGCTTTTTAATCTCTTCCGGGGTAATGTTAATAATCGTATTAAGTGCGGGTGATATTTCACAGATAAGCGATGTGAGTAATAAACAGATGTTAATTTTTTTGTTAATAGCCTTTTCCACCGGCGGGCCAGCCATCTTTCTCTATTATTACGGCTTACGCAGGATAACCGCCTCTGTGGCTACCATCTGTGAGCTGGCCTTCCCCTTAACCGCTGTTTTACTGGAATACCTTCTGCGTGGAAATATGCTCGGACCCGTACAATGGCTGGGTGTATTTATTTTATTTGCAGGTATTATCAAAGTAAGCCGTCTGCAAAATGCCGCTTAAATTTATGATTCCTTTTTAACCAGCCCGATCAAATGTCCTTCCGGATCGACGAACATAGCGTAGGTAACCATGCCGGGCACAGTGGTAACGGGAACAACAATTTTCCCGCCGTGGCGTTCGATCTTTTCCAAAGTCTTTTCCAGATTTTCCACCTCGATGTAAAATGTAGCATGCCCCTTGCTTTGCCCGGCCGAACCTATCCCGCCACCGATGCTACCTTCGCCTTGCGCTTCGACCAAACCGTAACCAATTGTATTATCCGTATTGATTTTCCAATCAAACACCTCGGAAAAAAATTTTTGCAGTTTGGGCTGGTTTTTTCCAATTATCTCAAAATGAACAACAGGCGCTCCCATGGCGTCTCCTTATCAGGGGTTGTACTTTTTTTGCAAATGAATACTTCTAATTTAATTTGGAAATGATATAATTGGAAATAATATTGAAAATGAACGAATGATAGCGTAGGAAAGCCCGATGTCATTCCGAACTTGATTCGGAATCCGATGTTGGTTTTGTGGATGCTGAGACAAGCTCAGCATGACTCATTTCGTCATTCCGTCCCGCCCGGGCGGGATCGGAATCCCCTCTTCTAAAACATGGGATGCTGAAACAAGCCTGTCCTGGCGTCAGACCAGGGTTTAACATCATTCCCTCCCTTCGGCGAAGGAAGGGCCATGGAGGGTTGTGGGCGTCGTGTCGTCATGGCGAGCGAAGCGCGGCTATCCCCTCTGGTGTCTCGTTAGCTGTTCCGTATTGGGTTTGTTGCCTGTTTCACCGATGCCATCGCTCCAAGCGATGGCATCGGTCTTCCCCGGCCTTGAGAGGCAGATCGGCTGTTAAAAGACCTTCCAGATTTTCAAAACCCGGAAGGTCTGAAAACACCCGGTTAACTCTATCTCAGATCGGTTTCCTCCAGCCCTAATCGACCGCCGGAAAGTTCGGATTATTTCTCCAGCCGTACCATTTTATATCGGGCAAACTCTTTCCAATTCCCCTCAGCATTTTTGTACTCAATCAGAAATTGCCCGGTATTTTGTTTTTTATTTAAACTGATTATATCGCGAAAGGGCCTGTCCCCAAATTTGAACAAAATTTTAATGGTATCCGCAGCGACTTTTCCGAATCCCAGTATTTTGGAATACTCGCCGCCGAATACATCCAGCCAATGGACAACATACCCGGTTTTTGCGCTGTCATATCCGAAAAAAATTTGAGCTTCGTATTGAGGCGGCATATTCACATCTGCCATTGTGAAACGAAAAAATTGATCATTTAAAATCCATTTGCCTTCCGCCTTATATTCAACCGGCTTTTTCATAACATGACCGGTCATTTGCCAGGGGCCGGTGAGTTTGTTTAATAAATCGCTATTGTTGTTATGGTTTGTTTGCGCAAGACTAAGGCCAAAAGAAGAGAGTATAAAGGCGGTAACAATAATATATTTCATCTATGAATCCTTTTCGAACAGGTAAAAATATTTAGGTTCTATTTCGATTAGAGTGGATGTTGCTATGAAAGGCGTTAACTACTAATTATCCTTTTTATCTCCTTATAAAAATCTTTCAGCCGTCCGTACATTTTCTGGTACACCCGGCGGTAAATTTGATCGTAGATTTCCACATTGGCCGGATTGGGTTCAAAGCGGTCGCCGGGATGCGTCATGGCCTTGATGGCCGAATCAAAATCGCTGTGCAAACCGCTGCCCACCGCAGCGTCGATAGCCGCGCCCAGGCCGGAAGCCTCGTACACATGCGGACGCTGCGCCGGCAGATTGAATATATCGGCGGTAATCTGCATGGCAGCATCGCTTTGGCTGCCGCCGCCGGCCACCCGTAATTCCGTCACAGGCACTCCGCTGCGTTTACCGATACGTTCGGCGCCTTCGCGCAGGCCGTAAGCAATGCCTTCCAAAATTGCCCGATAGAGATGAGCGCGGGTATGCACATCGCCAAAACCGATGATGGCGCCCCGCGCTTCCGGCCCGGGATGGCGCAGACCGGGCGACCAGTAAGGTTGCAGAATGAGGCCGTCCGAACCGGGCGCAACCTGGTTGACAAGATCGTCAAACAGTTCCTCCACAGCAATACCTTTTTCTTTGGCGATGTTTTGCTCGTAAAAAGCAAACTGTTCCTTGAACCAACTAACCATCCAGAATCCACGGTATATCTGGATTTCCAGATTATAGGCTTTGGGGATAGCGGCGGGGTAAGGCGGAATAAGCGGTATCACTTCGATATATTTTTTGCGCACCGTGTTGATGGTGGCCGTGGTTCCGTAACTCAGACAGCCGACATGCGGTTCCAGACAGCCCGAACCGATCACTTCGCAGGCTTTATCGGCCGCCGCGGCTATGACGGGCAGCCCGGCCGGTAAACCGGTCTCTTCCGCTACGGATGAACTTATTTTTCCCATAACCTCTCCGGGAGCTGCCAACCGCGGCAAAAGCTCTTTGCGCATGGGAATAGCCTGCCATTTCCAATCGAAGCGGCCGGACCATTTGTGTTTTTTATAATTAAAGGGCATGTATCCCACCTGACTGCCGGTGGAATCAATATATTCGCCGGTGAGACGGTAATTGAGATAGCCGGATAAAAAAAGATACTTATACGTTTTGTCCCAGATTTCCGGTTGATGCGTACGAATCCAGTTGGCTTCCGCTTCGGCGCGCAAATATTCAATGGTATCGCTGAGGCCGCTTATTTTGAAAATAGCATTCCACAAACCACCCATTGGCGGCAAGTTCTCCGTGCGGCGTTGATCCAGCCAGACGATAGCCGGACGGAGCGGGGTCCCCTGTTTATCCAGATTGACAACGGTGGAGCGTTGGGTGGTAAGCGCAAGGGCTCTGGTTCGGGTTTTATAAGAAGCCTCTCGAGCCAGTATTTTTCGTGTGGCCTGACACAGCGCTTTCCAGAACACCTGCACGTCTTGCTCGGCCAGGCCGGGCGCGGTGGAAAAATAGGGTTCGATGGGGATTTGTTCCCGGTCAATCAGCGTTCCGCGAGGATCGAACAGCAGGGCACGTACGCTTTGGGTGCCGCAATCGACGGCCAGAAGCAGATCGTCGCTCATAGATCACTCGTCAATGATTTCGTCGATGCGTTTGTTGTCCTCTACCCCGTTTTCGTCGTATTTGGAATAGGTGCTGCCGTACCCCTTATCCTGCCGAACCTGATTCAATTTATTCTTTTTTATATACAACTCGGCCAGGCTTTGCGGATCGAGACCCACCAACTGACATTTGCTTACCCAAAAATGCAGCTCGTCAATCAGCTCGATGCGGATGTTGTCCCAGTCGATTTCTTTCATATCCTTCCACCACTTCCAGGGCAGCGAGTCTTCCAGCTCAATCGATTCGTGGATTTGAGCGCGATTGTAATTCAGAATCCATTCCACCCGTCGGCGTACGGTTTCTTCATCCTGTGTTCTCTGGTCGCACAGCCGGTCATAGTCCTGCCCGTGGCGTTCTTTGAGGATGCGTTTGTTCAGTTCGTATTGCTTTTCGAAAATGGTTTGCAAAAGATCCATAGCCTGTCGCCTTTCCATTTAAAAATATGGGCTTTGTATGATGTCCGATTGTTCTTCTAATTTTTATCGAATTCGGTTTTTACGAACAGAAACCGGGTATCCGGCCCGCGTTTGATAAACAGGCTGATGTATTCCGGTTTTTCCTGCTCTATTTTTGAAAAATATTTTTTTAGGTCGTCCAGGGAAGAGATCGGTTGTTCGTTTATTTTAAGCAGCAAATCGCCCACCTGCAAACCGGCCACATCGGCCCAGCCGGCCCGTTCCACTCGCGAAACCCACACCCCTTCGGTGTCATAATCCAGTTGTTTGGCAATGATGATGTCCTGAGTGAGTTCTTTTACGCTGAAGCCGAGCAATGTGTTGGATAATTCATCGGCCAAAAATGAACTGATCGGCGCTTCGCCAAGTTCTACCGGAATGTCCAAAAAATGATCCTTGCGAAAAACCCTGAACACCACACGGTCGGAGTCGCTTTCGCGTATTTTACTGCGGAAATCTTCCAGATCGCTGTCTTTTTCCGCTTTTAGGGGCTGACCATCCATTTGCGTCAGAACGTCGCCAACCTGCAGGCCGGCTTTGCCCGCAGGCGATTCGTCAATAATGGTATTTACCAGAACACCGCTCAGACTGTCCCGTTGAAAATACCGCGCCATATCGTGCGTAAAAGGCTGCATATAAATGCCCAGCCATTTTTTACGCCGGGTCTTTTTCTTCTTAAAAACAGGCGGATTTTCGATCAGGCCTTTAAATTGAACATAAGGGATAATCTCCATCGGCGTGTAGGAATCGCTGTCATCGTAGCCGAAACTATTCATCTGAGGGGATTCCGCCGATCGGAGCACACCTACGGCGCGGCCTGTTTCATCCAGCACCAGGCCGAAATGAGACAGGGCGCGGATGTTGTTTTCGCATAAGAAGCGCGGCTGCGGCTGGGAGACCACCGCATTGATCATTCGCTTGCTCACCATTAATTCGGAATTAAACCGTTTAGGCAGATGCTGCATGATCAAAACCGGGCTGCCCAGCTGTAAAGTATGCTGCGTTTGGAAATGAACCGGCGCGTATTTTGCATCGGATTTAAGCCGGATAAAGGCCAGCCGTTTGTCGTCATCTTTTCCGATAAATTTTGCGGGAATGTATTGGCCGTTTTCCATCTTCACCCGGATGTCTCCCGGCAGCTGGTACGAATTGTAGTATGCCTGCGGCGAAGAGAATTCCAGGCTGGGTTTGAAAATGGATGAAGAGGTCATTATCAGGCCGTCTTCCGAAACCAGAACACCGGTTAAGAAACGTTTTACCCGCCCCTTATCCACAATGGCTTCTACTGAATTTAGTTGTTCATAGTATTCGATAAGCACCACTTTTGCGCGGTTTGTCTCGATGGCTTTGGACCAATCCGTACTTTGAGCCGTTAGCGCATACACAAAACCAATGCTGATCAGAGCGATACGGGTCAGTCGTTTCATTCGCCGCGGTCTCCTTTAATTAAGGCAAAACGATTATTGCGGAAAAATTTTAAAAACAATAAATGATCCTCCCGGGGATTTTTGATATACTGCTGATAACGCTGTTTAAAATCATCCAGATTTTTAACCGGTGCGCCGTCAATTTTTAACAAAATGTAGCCCCGGCCGATATCGGCTTCATCCGCTTTACTGCCCCGCCGTACGCCGGAAATTAACACCCCCCGGCTTGAATCGAGCTGGAAATTTTTAGCGATGCGGGGCGTAATTTCCTTTACCGAAAGCCCCCATTCATCGCATTGGAATTCCGTGCCGGAAAATTTGCCCTGTTTTTCGGTCAGCAGGGTAACGGTTTTGGGTTCATCACCGGAAAGCAGCGAAAAACGAAGCGGACTGCCGATGGGCATATTGGCGATCAATAAACGTATTTTAGGCAGCTCTTCCCGGTACACAGCGGAAACGGGCTGTCCGTTAATCGCCGTAACCATATCGCCGGGCTGTAAACCTGCTCTTTCCGCCGGCGAGTTCTTTTCCACGCTGGCAATCAACACGCCTTTAAGCTCAGACCTGTTTTTGTATTTGCGGTATTCCTTTATCTCCTGCCAGCTGATCCCGATCCAGGAACGTTGTACCTCGCCTTTATTGATAATTTGATCGATAACGAATTTGACCGTATTACTGGGAATGGCGAATCCCAGATTTTCCCCGAAGACCACCGCCCGGGCGTTTATTCCGATAATGTGACCCTGCAAATCCACCAGCGGGCCGCCGCTGTTGCCGGGATTGATGGCGGCGTCGGTCTGGATCCATAAATTAAAGGGGGAAATCATATCACCGGTGTCTTCAAAATAACGATCCACCGAGCTGACTACGCCCATAGAAAGGGAACGGGATAAGCCCAGCGGAGAGCCCAGAGCAAGAACAACCTGACCGACCTGCAAGTTGTCGCTGTTACCAAAATCCGCATACGGAACTTCCTTCAATCCGGCTTTTTCCAGATCGAGTTTGAGCACGGCCAAGTCGGTCCAGGGGTCAAGCCCAACCACTTCCGCTTCCAGTTCGTGCCGTGAAGAGAGGGTGCAGCGTACCGAGTTGGCTTTTTCGGCTACATGGTTATTGGTGACCACAAAACCATCCGGACTGATAATAACGCCGCTGCCGGTGATTTGCATTTTGCGTTTTTCTCCGGAGGTAAATATTTCTTTAATCGGCTGAATATGCACCAGGGCCGGAAAAACCTTCTCACGGGCACGCAGTATCTGATCGTTAAGGGTCGTTTGAGCAGAAGCCAGGGAAAGTGAAAAAAGCAACAGAATCAGTTTTTTTATCATTAAACTACCGCCCCGAATGGTTAAATATGGATTTGTATTGAGCCAACACACGGATAGCCCGGAACATGACTATAAAATAGATTAACAGGAGAACAAACATGAGTCCGTTGCGCAAAAAAATGGAAAGGACACGGTACCAGTGCAAAAACCCATGTAAAAAAAACAAAATGAACAGGCCGGTAAGTACAGCCACGTACACATCCAAATCTTTTAGATTTTTCTTTTCTTTGAGTCCTTCTTTAAAATCGGCTGCCATAACAAAAAAGGTTGCCGTACCGGCCAGCATCGCCCAGATAAATTTGGATACATCCATCCAGTCGAAAAAATTGGTAATAAAAAAAACGGCAATAAAAACAAGAATGGGCGCCATTTCAATGAGTTTTTGTTTTTGTTGTTGTTCCATTATTCCTATTCCGGTTTACGGGTGATAAAAATCTGCCGCGGCGCATCTAGCGTGTATTCGTCGCCATCAAAATTACCGAAGACACGGACGATTTCAAAACCGATATGTTCAAAATGATAACGCAGTTCCGCCGGGGTGTAATCCCGCACATGAAACATACGTTTAATACGTTTGCCTTCGGGAGTAATAATCAACCGTTCGGTGGTGATCATTCCCGAAATGGGATTGTGCGAAAATTTTTCCAATATCAAATAATCGTCATCGGTAATATACCAATCTTTCTTTTTGTTTATTTTCAGAAAATGGAGCGGATTAAAATAATCGATTACAAAATAACCGTCCCGCTTCAGGCCGTTGTAAATGCGCTGTAAAATATCCAGATTGTGTGTATCATCAAAATAAAACATGGATGAAAACAGACTATAAATCAGATCGTATTTATTCTGTTCGGAAAAATCGCTCATATTGCCCTGAACAAAGGCAGGCGGGAATTCCAGCCCCTGAGACCTCTCCCGCGCCATCTTGATATACGGTTCGGTCAAATCCAAACCGGTGATATTTTGATAGCCTCGTTTGGCCAGAGCGATGGCGTGCCGTCCCTGTCCGCAGGCCAGATCAAGAATAGCGCTTTCTTTGGTTATTTCCACATGATCCAGCAAGAAATCCACTTCTTTTTCCGTATGATCGGCGCTGGTCAGATAATGGCTGGACTTAAGATAGTATTCGTCAAAAAACTCTTCGGTCCAATGCATATATTATCCTTTAATTAAGGGAACAAAATATCAAACGAAACGCTGATATTTACGAAAGCCTTGATACAACTGGCTGCCGAGCACTTTTATAATTCCCGCGCTGGGCACGGCCAGCAGCATGCCGAGAATCCCGAAAAACTGTCCGCCGATAATTACCGCAAAAATAACGACAAGCGGATGCAGATTGACGGTTCGGGCCACAACCAAAGGCTGAACGAGCACATTGTCGATCAACTGAATAATCACAAAAGCCAGTAAAACAAAAATAAGCTGTTGATTGCTGCCGTCATTCACAAGCACGACAACAAGTGCGGTTACAGCGCCGGCCAGGGGTCCCACGTAAGGGATCATGTTAGCCAGCCCGGCAAATATACCGATAAGCAGAAAGTAAGGCACATCCAACAACCACAAGGCAAATGTGGACAGGATACCGATGATCAAAGCGTCGAAGAATTGCCCGCGCAGGTAGCCTCCCAGTTGTTCATCGATTTTGTGCAGCATGCTCAGCACCATTTCAAAATAGCGGTTAGGCACCAGGCTTATAAAGGCTTTTTTTAACTCCTGTCCGTCCTTAAGCAGAAAGAAAACGGCAAAGGGAATGATAACCAACGTTGTAATGACCGAAACCACGCTGCCAATAATGGAAAAAAAGGAACTGGATATGCTGGAGAGAGCATTTGTAAAGGTATCCTGTAAATTCATTGAGCTCACATCGACAAAGGGAATTTTTTCTGTTATTACCGCTTCGATTTTTGTAAATAACCGTACCGCCTCTCCCGAACTTATGGAACGTTCGATGAGCTGAATTTCGTAAATGAGCGGTGGGATAAGAAAAGAAAATATGGCGGCTATTATAGCTGCGATTGCCAGAAATAAAACCGTTGTGGCCATGGTACGCGACAATCCCTTGTATTCCAAAAACGTGGCCAGCGGATCAAGAATATAGGCGATTAGGGCGGCAATGATAATAATCGTAATAGTGGAACTAAGCGCCATCACCAGCCAGACAACGGCGGCCAGAAAGATAAGAGCGATAATAAATTTAATGAATCTGCCAATGGTGTAATCCATGTCAAACCTTTTTGGCTGCTAATTGTTCTTCCAGTTGATTTAATTTCTTCTTAAGCTCGGAATTTTCCAGCGAAGTGTGTCGCAGGCGTTCGGCAATCATCTGAGCCAGATGCAAAATAACTTTATTGCCAATGCGTGGATGCGTTTCCAGCAGATTAAAAAGATCAGGCTGAAAAAAGCCCAGCATGCGCAAAGGAGTCTGGGCCACGGCTGTGGCTGTTCGCGGTGTTTCCAGAAGTAGAGCCATTTCGCCGAAAAAGTCCCCGTCGGATAAAACAGCCAACAGTTTTTTCTCTTTTCCCAAGGTGATGTGCACCCGGCCGGATTCTATGATATACATACCAACGCCCGGTTCGCCCTCGTTAAAAATAATTTCATCCTTTACGTAGGTGCGCTTGTGGAGAATACGTTCGATCATCCGCAGTTCCCGGTTGTTTAAATTCCGAAAGATGGGAACCCGTTTCAACACGTGGAAAATGCCTTCCTGTTTAACTTCTTTCTTTTTAAAAATATTACTCCATACCGTGTCTTCCTGCATCGATCCTCCTGTGTATGGTAATCGCTGTTGATGTATAATGGGTTAATATATGTAAGCTGTATATCATAGGCAACCTTAGCCGGATTTTTTACAAATATGTTTTTTCCGGCGGGGAAATTCCTGTGAACGTTTTAACAGATTTTTGACATAACATGAGAATGTGTTAAATTTCCACTTCATCCTAAAAATATAAAATAAGGAGTAGACACGATGAAACCTGTTGTATTGCTCACTTTAACGCTATTTTATTTAACGGCACTTTTCGCTCAGGATAAAGCCTTTTACGAAAAGAAATTCATCTGGGATAAAGAGCGCGAAATCCTGAGCGGTGATTTTGCTTCGGTGGACAAGCCGACCATGGATGAATTTACAACCCGGGTTTTTCATTTTCCGCCCGTACGCCAGGATACTACGGGGACCTGCTGGTCCTATTCCACCATATCTTTCCTCGAATCCGAGATATACCGCTTGCATAAAAAGAAAATCAAACTCTCGGAAATGTATGTAGCCTATTGGGAATATGTGGAAAAAGCCCGGCGCTTCATCCGGGAAAAAGGCAATTCGGCTTTTGCTCAGGGCTCAGAATCCGATTTGGCTTTGCAGCGGATTAAACAATACGGCATCGTTCCCTTAAGCGCCTACACAGGATTGATTAACGGAAAAGCCAAACACAACCACGACCCCATGTTTCGGGAAATGAAAAATTATCTGATGTTTATCAAAGAAAACGGCTATTGGGACGAAGATGTGGCGCTCACAACCATCAAAAGCATTATGAATAAACATATAGGGCAGCCGCCGGTTTCGTTTGAGTATGAGGGTAAAACATATACACCGGAAACCTTTCGGGATCAGGCATGCCGGATTAACCCGGACGACTATGTGGAGTTCTTATCGACGATTAAATACGACTTTTTTACCAAATGCGAATTTGACGTGCCCGACAACTGGAATCACAGTGAAAATTACTATAATATCCCCCTGCCGCTTTTTTATGATACCATTAAGCGCGTTATCAAGGAGGGATATTCGGTTGTGATAGGCGGGGACGTGAGCGAAGCCGGAAAATACGGCTGGGAAGATATTGCCATAATAGTACCCTGGGATATTGCCCAAAAAGATATTAATCAGTATTCCCGTGAATTTCGCATTTATAACAAAACTACAACCGATGATCACGGGATTCATCTGGTCGGTTACACAAGCCACGGTGATCATGATTGGTATCTGATCAAAGATTCCGGTTCTTCCGCTCATTACGGAAAGTACAAAGGGTATTACTTTTTCCGTGATGACTTCATAAAACTAAAGATGCTGGGTTTTTGTGTACACAAGGATGCGGTGAAAGATGTTTTGGCGAAATTTAAAACGGATGAAAAATAATCCGTATTCTTTGCTCCGCTTTGCCACCATCTCAGTGAACGTATAAGCGAATGCTGAGCCTGGCCTGTCCCGACTTGTCGGGATCGAAGCATGAGCCTGGCCTGCCCCGATTTATCGGGATCGAAGCCGATCTCCGTTCCCTTCGACCCCGACAAATCGGGGCAGGCAGAGCTCAGGGAACGTTAGCTGAGCCTGTCGAAGCATAAGCCCGTCGAGAGAAGGACAGTACCTGATACAAGTAATCCCGACTCATACAGAAAGGCAAAGTAACATAGTCCCTCGAGCGGTTAAAGATTAAACTTACACGGATGTTAAAGAAACATTTTCATCGAGACCACGTAGTTCTATTGTTGTTCAATTTCTCAATAGTATTTTCATTTAATTTTTAAAGGAGGCATTGTGCGTAATTTTCTTTTTAGTGTTTTGCTGATGTTCCTGGGCATCGCTCAACTAACGGCTGATGAAGGGATGTGGCTGCTGACGCAGATAAAAGACCTTAACATGCAGGAAAAAGGTTTGGAAATCAGCCCAGAAGATATCTACAATCCGGACGGCACATCCATCACGGACGCCATTGTGTGGCTGGGCGGCTGCTCGGCTTCATTTGTTTCACCCGACGGTTTGGTGCTCACCAATCATCATTGCGCTTACGGCGCTTTGCAAAGGGCTTCATCCAAATCGGGCAACGATTACATTAAAGACGGTTTTCTGGCCAAAAATCGCTCCGAAGAACTGCAGGCAATTGGCAGCAACGCCTATGTTTTGCAGGAGATGACCGATGTGACCGAAGAAGTGCTTAACGCGGTCAAAGACATTGAAGACCCGGTGGAGCGGGCTGAAAAAATCAAAGCCGTAACGGCGCAAATGGTGGATGAGATTGAAGGCGATCGTGAGGATATCTCGGCGCGTATTTCTTCCATGTACGACGGCAAGCAATATATAAAATATGTGTATAAGAAATACCAGGACGTCCGTATCGTTTACGCGCCGCCCGAATCGATCGGTAAATACGGCGGCGATATCGATAACTGGATGTGGCCGCGGCATACGGGCGATTTTACCTATTTGCGGGTTTATATGGCGCCGGATGGCTCGGGCGCCAAATACAGCCCGGAAAACATTCCCGTAAAACCCAAAAACTATCTGCGCATCGCGGATCAACCTTTGAAAGACGGCGATTTCAGTTTCATCCTTGGCTTTCCCGGTCGTACCACGCGTTGGAGAACGTCTTATTCGGTGCAATGGACGCTGGAACACAGTTATAAACCGCGCATTAAACAATTTGGCGAGATTATCGACCTGATGGATGAGTTGGGCAAAGACAATCCGCAGGCGGCAATTAAAATGGCCGGTTTCCGTTCGGGATTGGCCAATGCCATGAAAAATTACCAGGGCAATGTGGACGGTATGCTCAAAACCGATTTCGTGCAGAAGAAAAAGGATTTCGAAGCCGAATTGATGAAGTTCATCAACGGCAACGAGCAATTAAAGGAAAAATACGGACACATTCTGGATCAGATCGGACAGCTTTATGCCGGTCTCGAAAAAACGCGGAAAAAAGATGAGGTCTTGTCCGGTTTTGGCTGGCTTTCCGGCCTGTATTCTTCCATCGCCGGTCAGGCTTATGCCATTGCGCGGGAACGGGCCAAACCGGAGGAGGAACGCGAACCCGGCTTTTCCGAACGCCGCATCAAACAAGGCCTGGAGCGTTTAAAATATCGCTATCTCAGTTTTTATGAACCGTTGGACAAAGAACTCTTCCGCCGGGCTTTAACCAAAGCACTGGAACTCAAAGACGAAAACCGTATAGACGGGTTGGAAGAATTGTTAGGGGGCAAAACGGTTGAGGAGTTTGTGGATCAGGCCTACAAAAACAGCAAATTGGGCGATCCCGAATATGCCAAATCGTTGTATGAGAAAACGGCTGAAGAGCTGGACAAATCGGATGATCCCTTTATTCAACTGGCGGCCAGACTATATAGTCAAAATGAAGAGAAAAAGGAACGGGATAAAGAATTCAGCGCTAAAATAACCGAACTGCGCAAACAATATATCAACGCTCTGTTAGCCTGGAAGGGCAGCGGACTGTATCCGGACGCCAACGGCACCATTCGCTTTACCTATGGGCATGTGGCCGGTTATACGCCGCGGGACGCCGTATGGTACAAACCGTTTACAACCCTGAAAGGCGTTATTGAGAAAAATACCGGTGAAAAACCGTTTGATATGCCTTTAAAACTGCAGGAATTGCATGATGCCAAAGATTTTGGGCAATGGGAAGATCCCGTATTGAAAGATGTTCCGGTAGCTTTTCTTAATCGCTGCGATATTACCGGCGGCAACAGCGGCAGCGCGGTAATGAACGGCAAAGGGCAGCTTATCGGTCTGGCTTTTGACGGCAACTATGAAGCCATGACCAGCGACTGGCAATACGATTATGATATGCAGCGCACCATTGCCGTGGATATTCGCTATGTTCTGTTTATTACCGAAAAATTTGCCGGCGCCGATTACCTACTGAAGGAAATGGGTTTAAAATAAAAGGAAACCCGGAATTAATTAAGAATTAAGAATGAAGAATTAAAAATAAAACCTCTGTGTTCCCCGTGCCCTCTGTGGTTGGACAGGCACAAAGGGGCAAAGGCACAGAGGCACAAAGTAACGCAAGATTCATCTTGCGCCCGAAAGGCAAAGGCAAAAGACACAAGATGAATTAAGAATGAAGAATTAAGAATTAAGAATAAAAAATCCTCTGTGTTCTCAGCATGCTCCGTGGTTAACCCAACAGGCACACAGGCACAAAGTAACGCGTGACGCGTGACAGAGAGTTAAAGTAAGAATAAAAATCTCTGTGTTCCCTGTGCTCTCTGTGGTTGGCTCAATTAGGCTTATTATTGTCCAAAAGGGCTGCCCGTATCGGGCAGCCTTTTTTATTTGAAAGGGAACTAAAAGAGTTTTTTGGAATTAAATGAGAGAATAAAAAAGTTATAAAATGAAAACAAATTAACAAATCGGATCATCATGCCTGTATTGTTTATAGCTGTTGCTCTGTTATTGATTGGCTCACTCACATTTACCGCCCGCTGGCTGTTACGCCGCATTAACAACCGTATTTGGGAATGCCGGGTCATAGAAATAAGCGCTGTTGCGTTGCCCTATACCGCCTTTGTATTTCTTGGTTTGTTTGCTTTGGGTTGGCACTTTAAAATTCCCGTGCTCACGCCTGTAGCCAGCATTACGGTATATTTTTTAGTTCTTACAAGCCTGTTGCTTGTCCTTACCTTGCCTTTTTCTCTCACGGTGGAATGGATCGGTCGGCTCATTAGCGTATTTAGAAAAAAAGAACGTGAATCATTTACTCCGGTTTCCGGACAGGGTCGGCGGAAATTTTTAAAAGCGGCCACGGCAGCCATGCCGGCTTTGGTGCTGGGCGGTGTGGGCAAGGGTTTTGCCGGTGGTTTTCAGGCGGTGCGTATCCCCGAGCTGACCATGCGTTTTAAAAACTTACCTGATGATTTGCAGGGTTTTCGTATTTTGCATTTAAGTGATTTGCATCTCGGCTACTATTTTCAATTATCCGATTTGGACGAATTATTGAGCAAGCTCTCCTCCGAATATCTTGATCTTGTCCTGATTACCGGCGATGTGGCCGATGATTTAACCCAACTGGAAGAGGCCTTAAAACTGATTGACCAGATAAAAACGCCTTTGCCAAAATTTGTTTCATTGGGTAATCATGAATATTTCCGCGGTATTAAAGAAGTTCTTCGTAAAATGGAGGCAAGTCCGGTGCATCTGCTCAGAAACAGCGGGTATCCGCTGCAGGTCGGAGAGACCCAAATATTTATCGGCGGGGCGGATGATCCCGTTCGTATGCATACGGATATCAGCGATTTTATGACGGAAACCGTAAACAAAGCGATGGCAGACGCCGACGGCGAGGCCTTTAAACTCTTGCTCAGTCATCGCCCGCGGGCATTGGATGTGGCCGGCCCGGCCGATATTGATTTGATTCTTGCCGGGCATACACATGGCGGCCAGTTAGGTTATCAGGGCCGCAGCGTTTTTGAGGATTATTTGAAAAACCGCTATTTGTGGGGCAGGTATTCCAAAGGAAAAACACAATTATACACTTCTTCCGGTGTGGGGCATTGGATGCCCTTCCGTCTGGGCTGCCCTCCCGAAGCGCCGATAATTACCCTGGAAAGGGCCTGAATTTGAGTCGTCAGTGCTCGGATGTTAGTTATTAGTTATTAGTTATCAGTTATCAGTTATTAGTTTTCAGTTAATAAGTTATTGAGTTATTGGTTCTTAAATCTTAAATCGTTAATCGATATTCGAAATTCTGGTCTTTAGGCTACTTGTCCTGAGCGCAGTCGAAGGGTTGGTTTTTAATTCGTAATTCGTAATTGAAATATTCGTAATTCGGTACCAGTTTCCCCGCCACGGCGGGTTCTTCGCTACGCTACGAAAGTTCCAAATTTCCAATTTCCAATTTCTATTCTCTTGTCACGCGTCACCTGTCATTTGTTAATAACTACTCTGTACTAAGTACTAAATACTATGTACTTCTCGCAAGATAAATCTTGCGTTACGCATCACCCGTTACTTGTCACTTTTTGTGGTACTTTGTGCTTTTAATAATAATTTATCAACCACCCCATGTGTTATAATGGACTTTGGATACATCAAAACGATCGGCAGGGGATTTCTGTTCGGCAGGGTGACCAAAGGCAACCAAAGAAATCGGCAGGATAAAATCGGGCAAATGCAGCAATGCGCTCAATTTTTGTATCCTGTTTTCACGCGGATAAATGCCAATCCATACCGCTCCCAGGCCCAATGCATGGGCGGCCAATAAAATATTTTGCGTGGCGGCGGCGCAGTTTACCGCCAAATACCCCTCATGTGGTTCATCCCGTTTATCCCCGCAAATTGCAATCGCCGAGGGCGCTTCATTCAGCATAGAAGCAAAAGGATGAAAGTCGGCAATAGCGTGCAGCAACGATCGTTCATTGAGCACAATAAATTGCCAGGCCTGTGTGTTGCGAGCGGAGGGCGCCTGCATACCGGCCCTCAATAATTGCTCTATCACTTCTTCTGAAACGGGTTCTTTTTTAAATCTGCGGATACTACGCCGCGTGAAAATCGTTTCCAGCGCATCCATTGGAAATCCTTTTAAATTAAATAAATTAAATAAATCCCACTTTCTTGTTATAAATGTGTAGAATTTTAGGTGGAAAAATTAACCGCACGGTAGAAATTTTTATACAAGCATTTTTAAATAAGAAACGGACTGCATTCGCAAATACAGTCCGTTGATAATTTACCGAGTTTACTTCAGAGCTTAGTGGTGGTGATGCCCCGGTGTATGCACATGGCCATGGGCCAGTTCTTCTTCAGTCGCTTCACGCACTTCTTTCACTTCCACATCAAAATAAAGCGTCTGTCCGGCCAACGGATGGTTGCCGTCCAGAACGATTGTATCACCCATAATCTTGGTTACCGTAAAAATCTGTACGCCTTGTTCGCTCTGCGCCTGCACTTCCATCCCTTCTTTAATTTCCGCCACGCCTTCAAATTGATTACGATGAACCTGAACAATGGCTTCTTCGTTACGCAGGCCGTAGGCTTTTTCCGGTGGAATAGTTACCTGAATGCTGTCGCCGGTACTTTTATCGGTCAGAGCTTCTTCCAGCCCGGGAATGATATTTCCGTATCCGTGAAGGTAATAAAGCGGATCACCTCCCTGAGAGCTATCCAGAACCTGACCGGCTTCATTTTTTAGAGTGTAATCTATACCGACCACACTTTTGTTGGCAATCTTCATAAAAAAACCTCATTTAGTAAATATTTAAAAGTTCCATGCAATTTAGTATATTTCGTATGCAAAGGAAAATAAATATTTAAATATCCGCACCTTACCGTTGTATAAATCCTACCTTAAAAAGGAGTGGCAATCCGATGATTAACAGAAAGTTCTGGTGGTTGCTTGGTTTGATGTTTCTGGCCGGAAGTTTAAACGGTACCATGGACACGATCGATTTTCAGTGGGATCGATCCGTTTTCAAAGATATCCAAAACGAAGATATCCGCAAGTGGTTCAAATCCGAGGCCTCCGACAAGTTTAAAGAATGGCATGGCATTAAGCTCCACCCTATTTTTTGGGACGGCTGGCATTTCTTTAAACAGATTATGGTAATCGTATTTATCCTGGGTCTGGCTTTTGTAGATTGGGAGGTGCCACTAAATATAAAAAACATCCTCATTTATTTTTTTGCTTTCGGCGTTGCCTGGTGGGCCGGTTTTACTCTGCTCTACAATATTTTGTTGGTTTATTAAGCGCGGCAACTTTTCGTAAATGAAATTGAAATATCATATTTTTCAGGGCGACAATCCTATCCTAAACTGCCCACTTCCGCTTCAACCGCTTCCAGTATTTCGGCCGATTTAACCAGCTTTTGCATACGCGTATGATCGGCATGCAGAGGCCGATCTTCGTCTAAAAAATCCACGTATTTGCGGATGACCGCTTTAGCCGTCGTAACACCCCGGCCGTTTTTAAAATTACGCAAGTCCAATGCCTGCGCGGCAGCCATAAATTCGATTCCCAATACACCGTAGGCGTTTTCCAAAATCTGGGCATTTTTTAGGGCGGTATTCATACCCATGGAAACAAAATCTTCCTGATCGGCGGCAGCCGGAATGGACTGTACGGAGGCCGGCGCGGAAAGGATACGTTGTTCTACGATGAGCGTATCTGCCGTGTATTGGCTGAGCATCATACCGGAAAACATACCGGCCCCTTTGGTCAGAAAGGGCGGCAGGCCCACGCTTAAAGCGGGATTGTTCAAACGGTTCAGACGACGTTCGGACATCACGCTGACCATAGTTACCGCCGCACCGACCATATCCATAGGCAAAGCAACCGGCGTACCCTGAAAATTGGCGCCGGTGAGGGTGAGCTTTTCGTCGGTAAAAAAGACCGGGTTATCGCCCACGCCGTTGAGTTCGGTTTCCACCTGACTGCGGGCATAGGCCACAGCGTCGTGGGCCGCGCCGATAACCTGCGGCGTGGAGCGCATGGAATAGGCGTCCTGCACTTTTTGCTTAATTTTACCGGAAAGCAGATCGCTGCCGTCAATACATTTTTTTATGGCCCGAGCGCTGCGGATGGGGCCGCTGAATCCGCGCGCTTTATGCAGACGTTCGTCGTAGGGCTTCATATTGGCGTGCAGGGCTTCCAGAGACATGGCGGCAGCGATTTCAGCCTGTTTGAGCCAGCGATTGATATCGTATAAATGGATGGCACTCATGGCAGTAAGTACATTGGAACCGTTAATCGTGGCCAGACCGTCACGGGCTTCCAGGCCGGGAATGGGAATGCCTGCCCGTTCCAGGGCGGTCTTGCCGGGAAGGCGTTCGCCTTTGTAATAAGCCTCACCTTCACCCATTAATAAAAGCGCGATTTGCGACATAGGCGCCAGGTCACCGGAAGCGCCGACCGATCCTTTCTGGCAGACAACCGGCGTTACGCCTTTGTTGAGCATCTCCACCAGGGTTAGCGTAATTTCCGGGCGGCAACCGGAGTGGCCTTTGGCATGTACGTTAATCCGGCCGGCCATAGCGCCACGGATATATTCAATCGGCGCAGGATCGCCAATGCCGGCGGCATGGTTATAGATGAGATATTTCTGAAACTGTTTAACCTGCTCGTCGCTTAAAACCACTTCCGAGAACTCACCGATCCCAGTGTTGATACCATACATAATTTCCCGCGCTTTTATTTTTTCTTCCAGCATTGCACGGCATTTTTTTATGCGGGTTAAGGCGTCGGGATGCAGTTCTACTTTTTCATTAAAACGGGCGATACGCACCAGTTTTTCGATGGTTAAACTCGATCCGTCGAGGACAATGGCCATAAATGAACCTCCGGTCGTTATTTTCATTTAAAGAAAAGATTACCCGATAAGATACGAATTAATTCATTCATAAAAAAGGGATGGATGGAAGGAATGAGGCAGTACATTATTTGGTTACAGATAGATTAGGAAGCCCTACGCTGGAATTAATAAATAGATAAGGAGTCGGATCGATGTTCAGGTATATAATTATATCTTTGGTTTTTGCAGCCGCAGCCTGCGCGCAAAACACACCTAAAGAGGAGATTCGTATGAACGATGCGAAAAAAGAAGAATCAATAAAGACCAGGGTGAAGAAAAGCGAACAAGAATGGCAGATGTGCCTGACCCCGGAGCAGTATAAAGTGCTGCGGGAAAAAGGGACGGAACGGGCCTTTACCGGTAAGTATTACAATTTTAAAAAAGAAGGCATATATAAATGCGCTGCCTGCGGTAATGCGTTATTTTCCTCTACGGAAAAGTATGATTCCGGTACCGGCTGGCCCAGTTTTTGGGATGCGCTGGAGGAAAACGCCGTGCTGACCCGCCCTGATACAAGTTACGGCATGGTACGTACGGAAATCGTCTGCGGAAACTGCGGATCGCATTTGGGACATGTGTTTGAAGACGGACCGCCGCCCACGGGCTTGCGCTACTGTGTCAATTCTCTCTCGCTGGATTTTGAAGAACGCAAGAAGGAAAAATAAATATCCGTTTCGGTTTATTTGGAATAAGAAAAAAGACGATATAAATTGAGTACAAAATAATTACGAATTAGTCAATTACGAATTACGAATTGACAGGCACACAGGGGCAAAGAGACAAAGGCACAACAAAGTAACGCAAGATTTATCTTGCGCCCTGACGGCGAGGTAGAAGGGACAAAGGCAGAAGGCACAAAGGCACAAAGTAGCGCAAGATTTATCTTGTGAGAAGTACATAGTATTTAGTACTTAGTACAGAGTATTGAGTGACAGGTGACGCGTGACGAGAAAATAGAAATTAGAAATTAGAAACTGGAAACTGGATGCTGGATGCTGAAAAAAGATAGAAATTAAGAATTATGAATAAAAAGCTGATAGCTGACAGCCGATAGCTGATAGCCAATAGCCCAAAGCCGATGGCCGATAGCTGACAGCTATTTCAATAACTTAATAACTGATAACTGACAACTGATAACTGATAACTAAAAACTAAAAAATGCATCTACCCGAACTGCTTTCCCCTGCGGGGACTTTTGAAAAAATGACCTACGCCTTTGCATACGGTGCGGATGCGGTGTATGCCGGTATCCCGCGTTTTTCGCTGCGGGCAAGGGAAAACGATTTTACCGAGCAAAAGCTGGAACAAGCCGTGCGGTTTGCTCATAAGCTGGGTAAAAAAATTTACCTGACGATGAATATTTTCCCCCATAACCGCAAGGTGGACTCTTTTAAAGAAATGCTTTCCCGTGTGGCCCGGTTGGACATGGACGGCCTGATTATGGCCGATCCCGGAATGATCGGATTTACACGTGACCGATATCCGGATATTCCAATTCATCTTTCTACCCAGGCCAATACCATCAATTATGAAAGCGTGCGATTCTGGCAAAAAGCGGGGGTGCGGCGCATTATTTTGAGCCGCGAGCTCAGTATCGAAGAGATAGCTGAAATAAAACAGCGTATTCCGGAGATGGAGCTGGAAACCTTTATCCATGGCGCTATTTGCATCGCCTATTCGGGACGCTGCCTGCTATCCAATTATTTTAACCACAGAGACGCCAATCAGGGCACCTGCACCAATGCCTGCCGTTGGGAATACAATGTGTACAAAATGGAAGATTCGGGCGATACGGTCTTACCGGGTCATTATATGATCGAAGAGACGGAACGTCCCGGCTCGCTGATGCCTGTTGATGAAGACGAACACGGCACCTATATTATGAATGCCAAAGATCTGAGTACCATCGGTATTTTAAACCGTTTAATGGATACCGGCATCGACAGTTTAAAAATAGAAGGACGCACCAAATCGGTTTATTATCTGAGCGTGGTCACCCGCGCCTATCGCAGCGCTATGGATATGCTGGCTGCCGGCCGGCCGGTTCCGCGGGAGCTGCAGGAGGAAGTTTATGCCGTGGCTAACCGCGGTTATGTAACCGGCTTTCTGGAACGGAATCCGCTGGATAACGGACAAAACTACGAGCAGGGTCATTCCGATAACCAATCCCGTTTGTTTGTGGGGATTGTGGAAGGCTGGGATGAAGGCACCGGCCAGGCCACTATACGGGTGCGCAACCGTTTGGAAGAGGGCGATCGCCTGGAAATGATTACACCGGAAAAAACAGTTTCTTTTCTCGCTGCGAATATGCATGATCTGGACGGAACGCCGGTACAAACAGCCCACGGAGGCGGAAAGAATATCCGCCTGGAACTGCCTCAGGCGCCCGGGGACTATGCCTTGTTGCGGAAAGTGGTTGCCGAAACCGTTGAAGTAGAATAAAAAACGAAATAAATATCGTATGTCAAAAATTGTAAAATACGAACATATTACTACATTTGATTTGGACGATTACGACCGCGAACGTACCTTATTTGTCCTTCCGGTAAGTCTTCTGGAAGAGCACGGCCCGCACCTGCCGTTAGGAACAGACCTTTTGCTGGCCGAGGCTCTGGCCCGCCGGTTGGCCGAACGTATAGACGGATTATTCGGTATGAAACACATTGTGCTGATGCGCGGGGTTCCTTTAGGCGCCGGTGGAATCCCTATGGCGGGCACCATCGAATCCGATCCGCAAACTGTAAAGCAGGTGGTTATCGATTATGGGAACAGTCTGGCGGCTTACGGCTTCAAATACTGTTTGCTTTCCAGCGGTCACGCCGGCAGTGCGCACCTGCAAGCTTTGCAGGATGCCTGTGACACGCTGCAAAACAAGCGAAAATTCAACATGATTCCGGTCAGTAACCATGTCATCGAGGCCTTTTTCAACGGGCGGCTGATTGAGAAAATAAACAGCTATTTGTCCAAGCCGCTATCCGCAACCGATTTGGCTGATTTTCGTATAGACAGTCATGCCGGCTGGTGGGAAACCTCGGCTATGCTGTTGGAACACGAATCTCTGGTGCAAGATAATTATAAAACATTACATAAAAGCGAGCAGATCGGCTCGCTGGGATATCAGGGCATTCCGTCCCGGGCCGATAAAGAATTTGCCGAAGCGGTTATTCAGGCCATGCTCGATACGGCGGTGGAGTTTTTGCAGACCTATTTGGGCCCGCTTTCATAAGCGGCTGATTTTTGTTATATTGGAGTCTGCCTACCAATGCCGATTACAAAATCAGTCAGAAGATATGCTGGCGAAAAAGACCGGATCACGATACAGGGCAACACAATACTTACAGGATTATTATGAAAACAGTTGACGATACATTGCAACAGGACATACAGTTCTGCCTCGCATCCTTACCCAGGGTGTCGCGTACCTTTGCCCCAACCATCCGACTCTTACCCAAAGGATTGGAAATCCCTGTAACCGCGGCTTACCTGCTTTGCCGCATTGCCGATACCATCGAAGATAACCCGCGTCTTTCCATACAGGACAAAGACACCCTGCTCTCTCTGTTCAGCCGAATGTTTTCGGAACGGGAAGCCGTGGAAACCGTATTTCTGAACGCCGTGGCCCGCTTGGAAGGAGATACCGCGGACGATGAGCTGGTGCGACAGTCGCAGCGGGTTTTCAATGTCTTCCGGTCATTTTCACCCACCTTGCAAAAACATATCGGTAAATGGGTGGTGGAAATGTCGCGCGGAATGCAACAGTATGCTCAATCGGCCGTCAAACAGCGCTTTTCGTTTCTGAAATCCATGCAGGAACTGGATGAATACACCTATTATGTGGCCGGTACGGTAGGATACTTGTTGACGGAGATATTCTCCTTTTATTCCACCAAAATCACGCCGCGCATCAAACAGCGCCTGGAACAACTGGCCGAGTCGTTCGGTAAGGGTTTGCAGTTGGTTAACATTATTCGCGATATGACCACGGACCTGCGCCGCGGGCAATCGTATATCCCCGATGAACTGTTGAAAAAATACGAGTTGACCCGCAGCTCTATTTTTGAAAAGGAAAATGCCGCCCGGGCTGAAATGATGTTTAACGAACTGATCGAAAACGCCGTAAAGCATCTGGATCATGCGCTGGATTATATTTTGCTGATTCCCAAAGAGGAAACGCGCATTCGGCTGTTTTGTATGCTGCCCCTGTTTTGGGCCATGCGCACGCTGGAAAAAATTCAACAAAATACGCTGGCGCTTTTAGGATCGGAAAAGATTAAAATATCGCGCGGTCTGATCCGTAAGGAATATTTTCTGGCTTTCATCAATATGAATTCCAACCGTCTTACCCGCTGGCATTATCATAATATCCGCAAATCTTTTTATCCCCGGCTCAGCGCCGCGGCCGAGGCATAGATGCTGTGATATGAATAAATTCCCGAAATTTGTTCTTCATAAAATATCTAATTGTATGACTCTTGTCGGCCGAACCCAATTCCCAGTTTTCTCATCCGGTTTCTTAAAGTGTTGGGATTGATGCCCAATATTTCCGCTGCGCCGTCCTTGCCGTTTATCCGGCCGTTGGTTTTGGACAGAACCCGCTGAATATAACGCGCAGTCAGGCTGTCCAGCGTTTCCCATTGTCCTTCATCAATAATATCCGTCTGTGCTGAAGTTGGCCTGCCGCCGGATAAATCATTGAAGGTCAGCGGGCCTTCGGGATTTAGGATTAAGGCTCTTTCTACCACGTTTTCCAGCTCACGCACATTGCCCGGCCATTGATAAGCGGTTAAAATATCCACCGCGCCGGCAGCAAGATGAGGAACACCCGGTAGTTTGAGTTCCTTAGCTTTTTTGCTGACAAAAAACTGCGTCAGCGCCGGAATATCGGCTGCGCGTTCCCGTAACGGCGGAACTCGGATGGGAAAAACGTTCAGACGAAAAAAAAGGTCTTCGCGAAATTGATTTTTCCGTACCATATCCTCCAGATTCCGATTGGTAGCGGCGATAAAACGAATGTCCAGCCGTATGGTTTTGTTACCGCCCACCCGTTCGATTTCCTTATGTTGTAAAACCCGCAACAAGCGCGACTGGGCCTGTAAAGGCAGCTCGCCGATCTCATCCAGGAAAATGGTACCCTTGTCGGCCCGTTCAAACCGTCCCCGTTTCTGGCTCAACGCGCCGGTGAAGGCGCCCTTTTCATGGCCGAACAGTTCGCTGTCGATCAAAGAATCCGGAATGGCCCCGCAATTAACCTTTACAAAAGGACCGTCTTTGCGGGATGAGGAATAGTGAATGGCGTTGGCGATCACATCCTTACCAACGCCTGTTTCACCTAACAGAAGCACCGGACTATCCAGGGCGGCCACCCTCTGCACCTGATTCATCACCTCTTTTAAACCGAAATTCGTACCGATGATTTCGTCTCCGGTAAGATGGCGGATTTCCTGAAACAGGTAACGGTTGTCGTCTTTGAGCAGATTTTTCAGCTTAACCACTTCATGATAGCGGATTGTGTTGGAAAGAGCGATGACAAAAGGTTCTTTAAGCAACGCAATCCGATCCACATGCGCCTGGGTAAACACCTCTTTGCCTTCGCTTATGAGCGTTAATGAACCGATATACCGTGCGCCCACATTAAGCGGCATAATGATAAACGAACTGCCCCTGACGCCATGAAAGCGAAACATCTCCAGATAAATACGAGGGGTATCTTCGTTGACCAGATGAAGATGCGGCTGCGCTTCTTTGAGCCGAATCTTTTGCTCAATCTGCCGGCGGGCTTCATTGGAAAGCGGGGTGAGAAAGTCCACTTCCCTGGCGCCTTCGGGTGTCGCCACGGCTATGGTGCGTACAGCTTTTAGCTCTTTTTCATATAACTGGAGCGTCATCCGGCTAAGCGGCATTTCCTCTTGCAAGAAGCGGAAAACGGAATACAGGGCTTGTTCAATTTCCAGATTGCCGCAGATACGCAGCGTAGCCTGACGGAAAAACAGGTTTTTATCCATGGGGAGTCCTGTCATGGGATGGTTATCAAATATGGTAAATATGCATGGAATTACCATATATGTCAATTTAAAATTACCGTATTTGGTAATCGTCGTTGTTGTCAAATTTCTATCTTATTGTTTTATAAAGAATTATAAAAAACGGCACGGTTTTCGCCATATAATACGTAGCACGATATAAATGCCGGGACAACAAAATTCTGAGAGGGGTTTCAAAAGAATGCAAAAGTTTTTTCTGATCCTAATAATGAGTCTGATTCTTTGGCCGCCATTGGTAAGCGGGAAAGAACGGGATTCACTCAACCGGAAAAGAAGCGGGTTCATCCCTCTGCCGATTCTCATGTATTCGCCGGAAACCCGAATAGGCGCCGGCGTCGCGCTAAGCTATTATTTTCGTGCCAGGCAAAAGGACCGGACAGGCCGGCCATCTCTCATTATGCCGTCCTTTATTTATACACAGGAAAAGCAGATCATCTGCGATATTTACACGGCGTTGTACTGGAAAGAGGACAGGTATTATCTGTCGGGTTATCTGGGTTACAAAAAGTTTCCCGATAAGTTTTACGGCATCGGTAACAATACATCCGTATCTGCGGAAGAGAGCTACACACCGCAGATATTCAGACTGGCCTTCAGTCTGCAGCGGAAAATATCCAACGGATTCCATGCCGGAATTCAATATGAATTTGAACGCAATGGAATTATCCAAAAGGAAAACGACGGATTGCTGGCCGCAGGGAATATTCCCGGCAGCGCAGGAGGGTATCTTTACGGTATTGGTTTCATGCTGAGGTGGGATACGCGACAGAATATATTCTATCCGACGTCGGGAAAATATTATCAGCTTTATGTCGGTTTCTTCAGCGGGGCCATAGGCAGCGATTATGATTACCAACGCTATACACTGGACCTGAGACGCTATTTTTCTTTGTTTTCCTCGTCGGTTTTGGCTCTGCAAGGATATATGAATATCACCAGCGGCCGGCCGCCCTTTCAAAAACTGTCTCAGCTCGCCGGCAGGATAGACGGGCAAAACTTAATGCGCGGTTATTATGAGGGCCGTTACCGGGATAAGAACATGTTTGTTTTTCGGATGGAATACCGGTTGATGCCCTTGTGGGGTCGTTTTGGCGCGGTGGTTTTTGCAGGCTGGGGTGATGTAGCCGACAAAATAGATAATTTTGAGTGGCAGAATGTTAAATACTCCGTAGGCGCAGGTATTCGTTTCCTGATAGTACCGGAAGAAAGGCTGAATATCCGTTTTGATCTTGCTTACGGGAATCAATCAAACGGTATGTACATCACCATCGGTGAAGCGCTATAAACATCATCCGTATTATGAACGGATTACCAATAAAAAAAGGAAGATTTCAAACCATGAACATACACACCATTCTGGACAGGCTCTCCGTCAATCTGTCGGCGCTTCTTTTCCTGCAGTTCAAATTCTTTGGAAGCGGCATAGAAAGCCCCTCGTTTAGCGAACATTTGCAGAACATCCGTCTGCGGCTGCCTGAAATCAAATGGGAAAAACAGTATGAGCTTCGGGCCGATACACTGCTTGGCGGATTAGACGCCGCTTTCAGAATCGCTCAGTGGAAGGGTAGGGATTATCCGACGGTAATTTATCATCACGGCAGCGGTGAAAATCCTTATGACCGGAGCTTCAACCATATATTCCGACTGAAAAAAGGGAACACACCGGCCAATCTAATCGTGGTACGTGCGCCCTTTAACCATACCTCACGGGAGTATATGAACAGCATAAAAGATCTGGCAAATTTCACGGCTATGCTGTCGGTTTCGGTGCAGGTCATTGAGCAGTTGGTGTTGTTCAGCCGGGAAAGAACAAACGCCGGAGTGATCGTCTCGGGTATCAGTCTGGGCGGTTGGGTCGCCAATTTGCACCACGCCTTTTACAACAGCGCCGATAAATACAAGCCGTTGATGGCAGGCGCCGGTCTGGCCGAGGTCTTTCTGGATTCGGCTTATCAAATACTCACCGCTCCTCTGGCTAAAGAGAATCCCGCACAGCTGCGCAGGATTCTGAACTTTGATGATCAATTTGCAGGGAAAGATAAACACAATGTATATCCCCTATTAGGCTTGTACGATCAAATTATCCGTTATGACAGGCAAAAGCGCTGCTATGATGCGCATCGCATAACGGCTGTTGAAAAAGGACACATCTCCGGCGCTTTGGATTTCAAATTATTACGGAATCATATTTTGGGTGGAGAACCAGAAGGCATTCCAAAATCAAAATACAATAATAATCTACAATTTTAAAGATGCTGACGGGACGAACGGTGAAAAAAAATATCGATACATTCATGGGTGCAATCTATAATATTTGCCAACGGCGGATGAAGAAATTTTTTATGGCCATGCTGGTCTCAATGCTGCTGATATTTGCCAGGCAAGGCGCTGCCGCTGAAGGAAACAGAGAGCGGATTCCCTTACAGCAATTCACTTTTTATCTTAATGAGCGGATACCGTTGTTGATGAATACCTACGGCATTCCCGGTGTGAGTATGGCGCTTATTCAAAACGGCGAAATCGTCTGGACAAGCGCTTACGGATTGGCTGACGTCGAAAAGGGCCGCAAGATGACAACCGATACACGCTGCCGGGTAGAATCCATTTCCAAATCCGTTACCGCCTGGGGCGTGATGAAATTGGTTGAACAGGGCAAAATAGAATTGGATATGCCGGTACAAAGATATTTAAAGAACTGGCAGTTTCCCCGTTCTGAATTTTCTACGGAAAAAATAACCGTACGGCGGCTGCTCAGCCATAACGCCGGCCTGCCATTGGGGACCATCGGTGTACGCTACGCTCCCGGGCAGGACATACCTTCGTTGGCGGAGTATCTGAATGACGAAGCCGTACTACAACAGGAACCCGGTGCCGCCTTTTCCTATTCCAACACCGGGTTTAATCTGCTCGAACTGTTAATAGAAGAGGTGACGGGCCGAGATTTTTCGGAATATATGGCCGCAGAAGTATTGCACCCGCTTGGCATGAATCATTCTTCGTTTACCTGGAGTGCGAAATGGAATCCACCCGTCCCCAACGGTTACGATTTAAGCGGCCGGGCGATCCCGGTATATGTATACCCCGATAAGGCCTCGGGCGGTCTTTTTGCCACGGTTGAAGATATTGCTCTGTTTGTATCCGCCGGTATGACCCGCTATTCACGAAAGGGCTGGGGGGTACTCAGCCCACAAAGCATCAAGGCGTTTTATACGGAAACAGTGCCGATTCCCGGGCTTTTCGGCTTTGCTTTTGACGCCTACGGATTGGGGCATTTTATTGAATACTTAGCGGACGGGATAACGGCGGTTGCACACGGCGGGCAGGGTTCGGGTTGGATGACCCATTTTCACTCTGTTCCGCAAACAGGCGACGGCATTGTCATTTTGACCAATAGCCAGCGTAGTTGGCCGTTCATCGCCCTTATTTTAAACGACTGGACAAACTGGTGTGGATTACCCATGCCCGGAATGTATCAAATCATCCGGGGCCGTAAAATTTTATGGGGACTGATCGCTTTGATTATGCTTGCGGTATTGGGGCAGGCCATACGCCTGGGGACAGGAATTCTCTCCGGCTTGCGCCGTTTTACTCCCTTATCAAAAAAATCTGGTTTTGTGCAAATCATGCAGTACGCAACGTCGGCGGTTGCATTGGCGGCTCTGATCTGGTCTGCAAATCAGGACTACCTGTTCATCTCCTCTCTGTTTCCCGTAGTCTCGGGTTGGCTGGGGTGGTCTGTTCTTGTTTTAGCCGTGCTTTTGTTGCTATCGGCGGTATTCCCTTACAGGGAAGTAAATCGGTATTATAACAGAAAAAGAAATCAACTGGGATAAGCGAAATTATGACGCGACTGGATATCATTGAATTACGAACCGTGCGAAAAAACAGAGAAGCCGTGGAAGCGTTTTTATGGCGCTGGCAGACGCAGGTGCTGGCGGAGAGGAAAGCGCTGCTGGTCAAAATATACAGGCAGGCCGAGCTGGAAACCGATTTTAGCATCCATGTGCAATACGATTCGAAAACACAGGACGCGGATGTCTGTATCCTGGGAGAAAGGCTGGCCTCAGATTTAAAAGATTTCGGATTGGTTAATCATACTGTGTGGGTAGAACAGGAAACGGGAAAAAAAACTATCTCAAAATTTCAAGAAATAAAAAAGGGAGGAAAAAATGGCAGGATTTAAAAAAACAACGCATTTGCTTTTTTTAGTCATTTTAACGATGGGGTGTACAACTATGAATAAAACAGTAAACAAAATGTTTGATAAGGTTGATGTGGTAGCCGCAGACAAAATATCCGAAGAAGATTTGAAGCCGTTGCCGCAGGTTGTGCAAAATTACTTGCGCTTCACCAATATTATCGGCAAAGAAAAAATTAAAACCGTACGCCTGAAACAGGGTGGCGGCTTCCGTTTAAAACCGGAAGATGAATTTAAAACCCTGAAAGCGGTGCAATATTTTAACCTGGAGGCCATGGAATTTATTTGGCAGGGTAAGGTCAGCGTCATCACCGCTACGGATCGTTTTCTGAATGGTAAAGGTGATATGACCGTAAAATTACTGGGATTCATTAAAATTGCTTCCGCCGAAGGCCCCGAAGTGAATCAAGGGGAAGTCGTACGCTTTTTAGCAGAGGGCGTCTGGTTCCCATCCGTATTTTTAAACGACTACATCCGCTGGCAGGCGTTGGATGAACGGTCGGCCAAAGCGACCATAACGCTCGGTGATTTTTCCGTTTCGGCTACCTTCCATTTTAACAAAAAGAACCAGGTGGAAAAAATAACGACCAAACGCTATATGGAAAAGGACGGCAGGTTCGAATTGGAAGACTGGGAAATACGCATTGTCGAATACAGCTCTTTTAACGATGTTTTCATTCCCAGAAAGAGCGAAGTGGTCTGGAAACTGGATGATGGCGACTTTTGCTGGTATAAACCGGAAATTTATACAATTGAATACAATATTGCCGCTGTATATGAATAGAGGACAGCACTGTGAGAATAACAAAATTACGCATGAATTTAGCGGCCGGTATATGTCAATTCTTTTTTGTTTTTGCTGTCATCGCTTTGCTTCTTTTGAGCTGTGTCGGACCGGAAGCGCTTAAAGACGACGGAGTTGGGCAGAGCAGAGTAAATATTGCACTATTAGCCGGAGCCGCAAGAGGCGGGTTGGTGGAAAACAATACAATGACCGGGTTGGAAGATGAATCCGGCATAGATGCGATCACCGGAGCAACCAACAAAACCTTTACCGCCGGTTTACATGCCGGAATCAACATAAACGGCCATCGCCTGGAAAGCGGCCTTGACTATATCGCTTTTGACCAGTCTGTTCGATATACTTATCCGGCGGGCGATTACGGACAAAGGGATATCAATTTTCAGCAAATACGGCTGCCGTTGAGTTATAATTTTTTATTTTTCAGAAATGAACGCAATCAGGTGGCGCTGGAACTAAAGGTAGGAGTTTCCCTGGGGTATACATTTTCGAAGTCCATAACGGATTATGGGAATGTGCCTGATTACAGATTCAGCACATGGGATGCAGGGCCGACCCTGGGGTTGGCTTTTTATCCCTGGCGTTCCGCTTCCGGTTATCGTGCCGGTTTATATATGGATATTTACCGCGGCAGCCGCATTTACGAAGACCGTTATCATACGGCCGAAGGCATGGGAGGGCAGAGTTATCTGAAAGTTGGGATCGTAGTACAGCGCTGAATAGTAAACCACGATCCCATAAGAACACGAAAAAAATTAAAACCTTTGCGTCCTTCGGGTACTTTGTAGTAATTATTTACTGTAAGTAAAACATAGGATATACTATGAGTCAACTAAAATCAAAACAGGCTTTTATTTTCCCCAAAGGGGAATCTGAATATAGCCCACCGATTCATCGGTGGGGAAAAGATATCCTACAACAGTTTTCGTCCCGATAGGGACGATTGATGCCTCAAAAAATTGTAAATCAAATGTCCCCTTCGGGACATTTAATAGGCTCGGATTTGGTTTTCCCACCGATGAATCGGTGGGCTATAGTGAACGATCCCTACGGGATATTTAACAGTATAATTTGAAACTGTGCAGATTTAAAGGATATAAAATTATCTTATAAATTTGATAATGAAATTTAAAATCGGTTTAAAAGACTTTTCAACATTTGTAAGCGCAGATGTAATATAATTACCCACATAACTAGTAAAGAGAATCAATTTTTTAAATGAATCTTATGAGAAAATTATTCGTCTGGGAAAATAAACGTCTGAACACAGCTTTCGGATTTAAAAAATGCAATTAAGGTGCGCTAAATGGATTTCAATGCAAATCGAACTGCATATATGACAGGAAAGGACACAAAGATGTTCATCAAAAAACAACTATTTCTTTTCGGCCCTTTGGTTTTCTTTGCGCTCGTTCATGGTCTTTTTTCACAGCAAAACTTACCGGAAAAAATCTCTGATCAAACCGATATACTCCGCAAAGCGCTGCAAACGCGTGCCATTGCTTACAAGCTGACCGAACCGCAGGAAGTCGAGCAAATATTTGGACAGCCGCAGAAGGAAATCAAACGAAAAGACGGCGGAATGGATGTGCTGGAAATGATCTATCCGCACCTGGAATTCCTATTCGGAAAATATCGCAATGATAAAAAGGGCGTTTTTACTCTGTTACATATCTCCATGAATAAAAAAGAGATCGATATCGGACAAAACGAAAAATTGGTGCTGAGAAATAACGACGATTTGAAAAAATTGAATCCTATAGAAGGCCTGCAAAACGTATCTTTAAGAAAAGTGGATTTGAGTCATGAATCGGCCTGGTTAGCCACCATGCCCTTCGATTCCCGCACCGAGTGGCCTGCAGCCGACAGCCTGCCCGCCGGGTTTGATCCGCACCGTCTGTTAGAGGCAGGAAAAAATCCCGGATTGGGTATCCGTTCGTTGCATGCACAAGGTATCACCGGTCGCGGCGTCGGGTTAGCCGTCATCGACCAGCCTTTGCTTTTAGACAATGAGGAATACGCCGAACGTCTGGTTCGCTATGATGCTACGGGAATGGCCGGAATTCCGCCGCAAATGCACGGTTCGCCGATAGCGGCTGTGGCTGTTGGGAAAGACCTTGGCGTGGCGCCGGATGCTGCGCTTTCCTGGTTTGCCGTTCCCATGTGGGAAAAGGATAATGCCGGTTATATCCGAGCTCTGCGCATGATCTTTGCCTTAAACGAATTGCTGCCGCTGGATGAGATGATACGGGTGGTAAGCATCTCCGACGGACGTTTCGCTGTTAAAAAACACTTTTCCCAATGGCGAACCGTTCTTAAGGAAGCGGAAGAAAGAGGAATTTTTGTTGTCACCTGCGATACCAGCACGTGGCGCTTCGGTACATTATCCCGGATCGAGGGCGCCGATCCTGATTTGGCAGAAAGCTATCAAATCGGAAAATACAGCTTGCCCGATGATGTGATAAGAATTCCGGCCGGCAATAAAACCCTGGCCGGTCACAGCGGGCCGGGCGTCTATTTTTACGACCGGGAAGGGGGCCGAAGCTGGGCCGCGCCCTATCTGGCCGGATTAGCGGCGCTGGCTTTGCAGGTGAATCCGCAGATTCGTCCGCAGCAGATTAAAGCATTACTCTTAAAAACGGCTGTACTCACTTCTGCCGGCGCCGTCGTTAATCCCACAGGTTTTATCAAAGGAGTAAAAGAAATCTTAAAATAAATCGTATTTTTTATCGCTACCTTCGAACCGTAAAAATCACAGGAGAACAAAATGTTACATTTTTTCCGTTTGAGAACAGCACTTTTTGCGATTGGACTTATACTATTATGGCTGAACAACGCCGCTCTGTCTGCACAGGAAAAAGCTGAGGGAATTATCGGCCATTGGGAAGGCCAAATAGAGCTGCCCGGCCAGCCTTTGGGAATCGATATCGATTTTCTGATAAACGATGACAACATCATAAACGGAGATATTTCCATCCCGTTGCAGGGGGCAAAAGATTTACCGCTTAGTGAGATAAGCATTGAGGGTAATAAAATCCGTTTTAAGCTGCCGGATGTGCCCGGTAACGCTTCTTTTGCGGGACAAATATCCGACGATGGCAGTAAGATTTCGGGTGAGTTTAAGCAATCGGGACAAACATTTGTTTTCACACTGTCCCGTGCCGCAACCAGGGCTGCCCGGGCAAAAAATGCCCTGCGTGGTTTTGACGCCTTCATCGCTCAGGCCATCAAGGATTGGCAGGTGCCCGGTCTGGCCATGGCGGTGGTCTGTGATAATGAGGTGGTATTTCAACAGGGATTCGGTTACCGTGATGTGGACAAAAAACTGCCGATTACGCCCAAAACAGTGTTTGCCATCGGTTCCAGCACCAAAGCTTTTACAACGTTTGTTCTCGGTACGTTGGTGGATGAAGGCAAGCTGGAATGGGACCAACCGCTGCGTACCTATTTACCGGATTTCGAACTGCAAGACCCGTTTATTTCACAGCATATTACAGCGCGCGATTTGGTTACGCATCGTTCCGGGCTGCCGCGGCACGACAGGCTCTGGTATAACAATCATCGAATAAGCCGTCAGGAAGTTGTCCGGCGTATGCGCTATCTGCAAGCCAACGCGGATTTAAGAGCAAAATTCCAGTACAACAACCTGATGTTTTTAACCGCAGGATATCTGGCCGGACGTTTAACCAACCGAACCTGGGAAGAAGCGGTAAAAGAGCGGATTTTTGAACCGCTGGAAATGGTTTCCAGTAATTTTTCCGTTCTGCAATCGCAAAAAACAGCGGATTTTGCTCTGCCTTATACGGAAGAAAATAATCAATTAAAACAAATCCCTTTCCGTCAAATCGACCTGATCGGTCCGGCGGGTTCCATCAATTCCAATGCGGAAGATTTAAGCCACTGGCTGATGGTGCATCTAAACAATGGCAGATTCAAGAACAAAACGATTATCAACAACGCCACGCTAAACGATATACATACGCCGTATATGACCACCGGCGCTACGGTAAAACATCCTGAGATTTCTCCGGCCGATTACGCGCTGGGCTGGTTTGCCGATACCTATCGCGGGCACCGGCGTTTGCACCACGGCGGCAATATTGACGGTTTCACGGCCATGGTTATGCTCTTTCCCAACGACGGCGTAGGTATGGTTGTATTGGTAAATAAATCACAGTCCGATCTGCCGGAAATCGTAACGCGGCACGCAGCAGACCGTATTTTCAATCTTAAGTTTATCGATTGGAACAAAGAAGGACTGGAAAGAAGGGCCAAAGGGAAAGAAGCGGATCAGGAGGCGAAGGAAACCAAAAAAGCAGAACGCATAAAAGGCACCAGTCCGGCACACGATCTGAAAGAATATACGGGTGATTATGAACATCCCGGATACGGTACGCTTACCGTGCGTCTGAAGAATGGCCGCCTGGAATTTACCTTTAACGATATCACCACGCCGCTGGAACACTGGCATTATGAGGTTTTTAACGCCTTGAAAGGGCCGGATGACGCCTTTGAGAATATGAAACTGCAATTCAGAACTGATTTAAAAGGACATGTGGCCGCGCTGGAAGCGCCCTTTGAACCGGCGGTGGATAATATTATATTTGTTAAAAAACCATCGGCAAAACTGTTTGAGGCCCAATATCTGCAGCAGTTTGTGGGCGCGTATGATCTCGCCGGACGCGAGATTCGTATCGAACTGGCGGGGAACAGCCTGAAACTTATCGTCCCCGGACAACCGCAATATACTTTAGTACCGCAGTTGGGTGAGGAGTTTAATCTCAAAGAGTACTCCACGGTGAGTATTCGCTTTAAATTTGATCAAAATGGAAAAGTAGATGCGCTTCTTTTAAGACAACCCGATGGTATGGTTACAGCAAGGAGAATAAAATGAATAAAAAGGATGCGGAACTGATTGAAATCGCCCGGGAGTTGATAAAAAAACGATTTATTGAAGGCCGGCATCACATTGCTGCCGCGCTCAGAACAAGATCTGGCCAAATATTCAGCGGTGTGCATGTGGAAGTTTATGTGGGACGCATAACCGTTTGCGGCGAGGCTGTGGCCATAGGCGCCGCCGCTACGGCTGGCGATACAGACATCGAATCCATTGTAGCTGTGGATGAAACCGGGCGCATTGTTTCGCCCTGCGGTATGTGCCGGGAGATGATCGCCGATTATTCCCCGCAGGCGGATGTTATTATACTGAAAGATAATAAACCGCAAAGAATTAAGATTGCGGAATTGCTGCCTTTTCAATACGAAAAATAAACAAAACTTTAAGAATGAATAAATGCTGTTAATCTGATTTCCCAGAAAGGGATAATTATAATGGAATTATCTGATAAATCTATCGTGAAAAATCTTAGCGTATCTGGAATAATATTCACGTTAGTTATTTTTCTTTGGCCTGTTTTCATGGCGATTTCTTCCCTGAATGGAAGTATAGAAATGCAATTGGAGCAGATCCGCAATAATCCGGTTCCGTTTCGGCTTAATTTTGTTTTAGCTTCCCTCATCGGGCCGTCTTTGTCCTATTTGATGATAACGGTTGGACTGTTTTTAAATTCGCGAAAAAAAACACCTATATTGAACAGTACCGGAATATTCTTTTTACTGCCTTACGTCGTTTTCGTTTCTATTGCCTATACATCTCAGTTTACCTTAGTTACGAATAGCCTGTTCAGCGAAAAACCCGCAGATGCCATTCGGTGGTATTTTGGTAATTTCCATTCCATCGCATATTTCTTCAATCAACTTGGTTATACATTTTTCGCGATAAGTGGTTTTTGCATAGGTTATCGGTTTTTATTTGATAAAGGGCCTATGAAAATATTTGGCTGGCTGCTGTATGTGTCATCGTTTTTATCCATTACGGCCTTTATCGGTCTGGTCTTAAACAGCAAAGAGCTGAATAGTCTTACTGTATTAAGCGGGATGTGTATACTGCCTCTTGGAATCATTGCCATCATTGTCAGCAGGAGGCTAAAAAATCTTAATAAAAGGAAACAAAATGGAAGGAAGGAATACGCCCTATAAACGTCGGGATAGCCAATTACCATTTGTTACAGAGCATTCAGGCTGGCGATACCATCATGTAGGCATTCCAACCACAGAACAAATGCCCGGCGAAAAATACATCACTCATTTAAAAATGTATGTATCGGGATTTGAAACCAGTCTTTATGGCATTGAGTGGATGCGCTTTGAAGATGACAGCCCTGTAGCGGAAATTATACAAAAAGTGCCGCATGTGGCTTTTGAAGTGGATGATATAGAGCAGGCGCTCAAGGGCAAAGAGATTATCAGCGCAGTCTCTAAGCCGTCCCCTGGTGTAAAGGTGGCTATGATTATTGAGAACGGGGCGCCGGTGGAACTGATCGAATTTATAAAATAGAATGAACGGGTTAATAAACTTAAAAACCGGACTCATTTGGAATAGCGGAAAAACAGCAATCTTTATTTTAATCGGATAAGAAAATTCTGTAATTTACGCTCTGACAACATATTTAATATACCTTTGCAAAAAAATCAGAGTTGTTTTAATTATGCCCATAAATCCTTCCGATAATAGAGAATTAATCAACCACTTACGTTCCATTCTGGGGAGAAGAACCGAGACTTTTTTAAGCTGTCCGCCGGAAAAACCGGCCATTCGGGTAAATACATTAAAATGCGACCCTGTTGCTTTGCAAAAAAAAACTGGATACGTGGCAGGTTGAATATGAACCGCTGTTCTTCAATCCGTCCGGTTTTGCCATAAAAAAAGCGCCGTTTCCCTTGAGCCACACATTGGAATTTTTTCGCGGTTTTTTCCAGATGCAGGGCATCGCATCACAAATACCCGCCCTCGTCCTGAATCCGCAGCCGGGTGAGCGGGTGTTGGATATGGCCGCGGCGCCCGGTTCCAAATCCACCCAAATGGCCGCCCTGATGAAAAACAAAGGCCAATTGTTTTTAAACGATATTAATCGCGGCCGCCTGCAAGCGCTTAACGCCAACATCCAACGCGCGGGTGCGATCAATCAGATTATCACCCGTTTGCCCGGCGAGCGGTTGGGCAATCTGTTTCCGGCCTTTTTCGATAAAGTTTTGCTGGACGCGCCCTGTACGGCGCTGGGCACTCTGCCCGGTCATCCCGAAGTGGCCGGCTGGTGGAATCGGCAAAAACTGGAAAAGCTCTCGGCGCTACAGCATCGATTGTTAATTTCCGCAGTAAAAGCGCTTAAAGTAGGCGGTGAACTGGTCTATTCGACCTGTTCCATTTCGCCGCTTGAAAATGAGGCCGTCATACATCAAATATTAGCCAACTATCCGCTGGAAATTATGACCATCGATACGCTTCCGGTCTCCTCATTTAATCCGGGTTGGGTTGGGTTTGGCAACGAAACCTATCACCCGGAAATGCGCCGTGCTTTGCGCACCGATCCCCTTGTTCATGGATTGGAAGGTTTCTTTGTGATTAAGCTTAAAAAATCGGCACGCAGTTTTGAAAGCCCCCCGGATAAACGAATGCCTTTTATACCCACTTTTCCATCTGACAGCCCGGTAGTGAAAGAGGATTTAAAGGCCTTTTCCAAACAATGGGGTATCGATCAAACCGTCTGGTCTGCCTATCGGTTTATCCGTACCGCAACACGGCTTTGGCTGGTAAACAACGAGGTGGTACAAATACCGCAAAACGAATTTGTCAGCGCCGGTTTGCTTTTGGCAGAAAAACGCCTGAGCGGATGGCGGCCTACCAACCAAAGTGTCCAAATGTTCAGCGGCTATCTCAGCAAGAGACGGTTGGAGCTGTCCCGGGATAATTTTATGCGTCTTTTTGCTAATGGAACAATACCGTCGCCCCGTTTGGAAAAGGGGTATTACGCGCTGGTATGGCGCGGCGAAGCCCTGGGGGTTGTATATGCAGAGGGAGGTACTTTACGTATCCGACTGCCCCATTATTTTCGTTTAACGTCTGAGTGACAGGCGCGATTATCATGGACAAAGGATATTATGCGTTTACGTATTGTTTATAAATCCGATTAATTTCCTTTGGAGAGCCAATAACCGTTATACGATCATTTTCGAGCAACCGGGTTTTTCCGCGGGGAACAACGATTTCTCCATTCCGATGTATTAAAGCCACCAGGGTGCCCTGCGGAAAAGAGAGCTCGCGAATCTGCTTGCCAATAAACCGGGCCGTTTCCGTACCGGGTTGCAGATGCAAAGAAATATAACGTTCGTCACGCAGCAGAACTTCCTTTATTTCCTGTTCATTCTCTGCCCGAAGCCATTTGGATATGAAAGCATCGTCATCAACCTGCGTTGCTATTTGCGCTAAAATACGCAAATGCTGACCCGCGTTGTTATCGGGACTTACCAAAAAGAATAAGGCGTATATTTTGCCGTCCTTTTCCTGCGTTGCCGGCAAACCGTCTATCTCCAGTCCCTTTTTTACCCGGGCAATGAACAAGTGCGAATGTTTGATGTCCGGTAGCCGGACATGGGGAAGCGCAGCTCCCTGGGCGACCGGGGTGGCACCGATTCGCGTACCTTCCAAAAAAAGAAATACCATTCGATCTTTATCCACCTGGAGTGTTCGGGAAAAGTGAGCGGAAGCATTTTCAACAATTTCTATAAAAGTTGGATGGGTATTGAAATCAAGAAACCCGGCCCGGGCTATAACGGTATCAAACGGGTCGTGTTCGCGCACGCCTTTTTCTTTTAAAATAGTCCTGAGTTCAATATCCAGATCATCGTAGCGATTTTTACCGAGTCGGGCAAAAATATGATAAATGGCCCCTTCTCTGGAAACCCTGCTTTTGCCGTAGTAAACGTACCATAATATGCCCAACAATATCAGGCCTAATGTAACTAGCACAGGAATCCAGCCCATTAAAATGATGAGCCATATTGGCGCGATGATTCCGAATATCTGCATCCAGGGATACCAAGGAGATTTAAAGCCGGGGTCGTATGAAGCAATTTTGCTTTCGCGCATGACGATGACCGCTACGGAGTTGAGACTGAATAAGGTTAATTGAAAGGCGCCGGCCAGTTTGGCGATTTTGGTGGCGTCGAAGAAAATCAAGACCAGAATGACCAGACTAACCGTTAAAATAATGGAATTACGAGGTGTTTTACGTTTGGTCAGTTGACGAAAAAACGGCGGCATTAAATGGTCGCGGCTCATGGCCAGCGGGTAGCGTGAACTGCTTAAAATACCGGCATTAGTTACGGAAAAAAAGGCAAATATGGCAGCCAGTGTCATTAGAACAGCGCCCAGATGCCCCGCAAAAATTTCGGCAGCCGCAGCAACAGGCGTTAAGTTGTTGCGCAATATTTCAGCCGGAACAACGCCAATCATCACGATGGTGCCGATGGCATAAACCAGAATCGCCGTTCCCAGAGCCAAAAACATGGCCAACGGTATATTCTTATCCGGTTTATTGGCCTCTTCCGAGATGCTGGCAATTTTAGATAAACCGACGTAACTTACATAAACCAACCCGGCCGTACTGAATACGGAATTCATATCAGTGTCAAAAAAGGATTGAAAACGTCCGGGATCGACAAAAGTAAGACCATATCCGCTAAACCACAGGAAAAGCAAAAGCAGACCCGATACGAGAATACTTTGGAAAAAGCTCGTTTTTTTTGCGCCGAACAGATTAAGGATACCGAATAAAACACAGAAGCCAATCGCCAGAGTAAGCAAAGGAATATCCGGAAAGAAAAGACTGACGTACGCGCCGATGCCGACCAATGCAAAGGCAGTTTTTAAAATGAGCGCCAACCAGGTACCCAAACCGCCAATGGTGCCCATCAACGGCCCCATACTCCGGTCGAGATAAAAGTAAACACCGCCGGCCCGCGGCATGGCTGTGGCTAATTCGGTTTTACTTAAAATAGCAGGAATGACCGGAATGGCGGCAACAATATAGCTAAGCACCATAGCCGGCCCCGCCTGTGCAAAGGCTAAGCCGGGTAAAAGGAAAAATCCCGAAGCAATTGTCGCACCAACGGCAATGGCGTACAGGTTAAAAAGAGACAGCTCTTTTTTTAGTAATTTGGACGTATCGGTTACATTCATATTGTTTATTATTACTTTTGAGTTTCAATAAAATATGGTTTTTAGACAATGAGTGCGGCGACTCAGGAACGGAATTTTATTTCCACAACCGTACGTATTTTTTCAGCCAGTTCCCGGTCTATGTTCAGTTCGTTAGTAAGGTCTTCTATAAATGCTTGTTCCTGGGGATTGAATCCGGTAGCATAGGCCAGTTCGTAAGCGACCCATAAAGCTAATTCACGTACTGCGGGGCTCATTACGCGCTTGCAGGCCTCAAATAAATCGGCCAGCTCCTGCTTTGTAAAAGCAGCCGGCTCGTCCAAATGTTTGTTAAACATAGTAAGAATACGATATTTAACCTGATAGTAATATTCCGGGGACTTATCTTTGAAAATATTTAACAGGGTTAAGTTCCAAAACATGTTAACCTGCTGTATTCGGTTTACGTCCTCATCGGCAAAAACAACGGCCAGCTCTAAGGCGATTAAGGCCTCGGCCACATCTTTTAATTCAATGGATGAAGAGGGCATTTCCTTTTCTGCCAGTTCATCCGCATCTCTGTATTTTATGGCCGCTACTTCCATAATGGTATTGGCAAGTTCGTGGTTTAATTCAAAGGCCTCGCGGATGCGCACTAATATATTCTTTTCATTTTCGGTTAAACCGTCCGTATGGGCTAATTCGGCGGCCAGCAAAAAAGCGGTTTCACGCAAATCCGGCCTGAGCACATCCTTTGCAGCCAGTATAATCGTTTCGGTCTCTTCTTTATCAAACGGTCGTTTGTCATCCGTGTTGGGATTTTTCAGAAAAGTCTTATAAATTTTGTTCTTGGTTTCCAGAAAGAAATTGAATTTATCCGAATCATCGATACCGTCTAAAATTTTAAGCGGCTGGCTGCTGTAGTTTTTTAAAATATAATTCAATTCTTTAACCGAAGCCTCACCGTCAGCATGCATAATCAGAATGGTAATAGCAACAAATGCCTCTCCGGGGTGATGTAATTTTAAAGACATTGGATTGACCTCATCAGATTGATTATTGAACTCCTGATACGATTCGACCTTATTTTTTTACAGTGACGTTAGTTTATGAAGTACAATTACGCCTATCAGGGCAAAGAGGAAGAATAACAGTACCCATATTCCTTTGATCTCTTTACCGGGCTTTTTACTTACGTTTTGGTTTTCCATAATAACACCCCTCAATTTTGTAATACATTTAATGACTGGTTTTCAGGCATAAAAAAAGCCAGCGCATACCTTATTAAAGGCGTTTGCGCTGGCTTACATATAGCTGGTTTGCTTCGGAAACCCTCTATCCTGTCAACCAGAATATTTATTTCTTCAGATGGTTCAAGCATTGAATGACGTTAACATTCCTTGCGTGAACCATTGTTATATTTTTTGTAAAATAGGGTATAAACATCCTCATTTCAAGTTTATTTCTGGTTTCCAATTTCTTTTCGTAATTAACAGGATAAACCCCGGTTAAGAAATATAAACTAAAAGTTAGACTTTGTCTTTTTTGTATATTTTTAGTAATATCATTCATAATCATTTTTAATTCGATAAGACAGGTTTTTAATGAAAAAAAACATTCTTATTGGTATTATTTTTTTACAAATAAATATAAATTGCCTGTCCGCTCAACAAAATTTTGCTGTTTCAAAACAGATATATATGAGTTTTCTTCAATGGAGAGATTCCACGTATATTCCGGATTCAAAAACCGTTCAAAAACATAACCCAATAAAACCTATTTGGATTCCCTTTCTGGAAACACTGGCTTCCAATGTGACCCTGAATCTATTTAATAACTACATAGTTGGCGCGCCTCATGCACGGATTAGCTTTGAATCGGTGAAGAATAATTTTAGGCATCGTTGGGATTGGGACGCAGATAATCTTATCACAAATATGTGGGGGCATCCTTTCCAGGGAGCTATATATTATAATCTGGCTCGTTCCAGCGGCTATGGGTATTGGACATCCTTAGGAGTTACCGCATTTGGAAGTTGGCAATGGGAACTATTTATGGAAGTTGAACCTCCGGCGATTAACGATTTTGTTATGACTTCTTTGGGCGGGGCGTTGTATGGAGAAGCCTTTTACCGGCTTTCCAGTTTAATTATTTCTGAAAGTACGAAAGGAACAAAAAGATTCTGGAAAGAGCTTGCAGCGGGTATTTATAATCCTGGCCGACTTATCAACCGCCTTATTTACGGACGTGTTAACCGTCATATCGATGTTAGCCTCTATGAGAAAGAGCCTAATATCGGCGAACTGGGTTTTGGTCTAAATAATGTTGCTGAGGGAACAGGTTTTCGTGAAGGTAAGAAAAATCCAATGGTTACCTTAAATTATAGATATGGCCAGCCGTTTTTAAAACGTACCTACAAGCCGCTTGATTATTTTAATCTTTACGTGGCAATTAATCTGAAAAATCAACCTGTATTAGGACAATTTCGTATTCACGGCATTGTTAACGGTAAACAAAAAACGATATCCGGGAAGCATCAATTGCTATGGGGGTTGTTCCAATATATAGATTATTTGCATAACAATGTATATGAGATTGCCGGAGTAAGC
>DRQG01000021.1 GCA_011369465.1 Caldithrix abyssi | reverse complement strand
TAATGCATCAATATCAAGATGGAATCAATATATCGCAATGTCAAAGACCGTTTGGGCTATTTTTATGACCCAATTTTTCAAAAAACAAAATAAGTCAATATACGCTGTTCTATCACCCTAACAACCAACCCCTGCAACAGCCTCCAGAGAAGAGAGGGGGATTTAGGGGGTGAGTTCCCGGAAAAACTATGCACCGAAACTCAAAACCAAAATCACTCCCCAGCGGGCTGGACATCGACCTGGGCAACCGCTGCTCTCAAATCGCCTACGGCTGGGCTAAAAAGACCTTCGCCAACCGGCCGGCCGGCAGCGGCAATCCTTTGCCCGGCAGCGACGGCGGTTTTTCCAGCGTGATGGATTTTAACGGCGTGCGCATCGGTATCTCTTCTGACGGCATCGGCACCAAAATAGAGCTGGCCGAGCGCACGGGCATCTACCACACGCTGGGCTTTGATCTGGTGGCGATGGTAGCCGACGACCTGGCGGCCAACGGCATCGAAACGGTCAACCTGTCCAATATTCTCGATGTGGATCATCTGGACGCCGGGATCGTTGATCAGCTGATGCGGGGACTGCACGATGCGGCACAATTTGCCCGCATTACCATAACCGGCGGCGAGATTGCCGAGCTGGGCGGACGCATCGGCGGGTATGGGGAAAAGATGCACTTTAACTGGGGCGCCACCGGCATCGGTATGCTGGAGCAGGGTCGGGATATTGTTGACGGAAGAGCGGTACAGGCGGGCGACGCGGTGCTGGCTTTGCAGAGCCGCGGCTTTCGCAGCAACGGTTTTTCGCTGCTGCGGCGTATCCTGCAAAAGGAATTCGGCGAGAACTGGCACACAGAATCGTACGACGCAACTTCGACCTGGGGCGAGATTCTGCTGACGCCGTCGTTGATTTACACGCCGCTTATTGCCGATGCGCTGAAGGCCGGCATCGAACTGCGCGGTATCGCCCATATCACCGGAGGGGGCATCCCCGACAATCTGTCCCGCGTGCTTAAGGTGAACCGGCTGGGCGCGGAACTGAACGATATCTTCGAACCGCTGCCGGTCATGCGTAAAGTGCAGGAAATGGGCGCCGTCAGCGAAGAACAGGCCTATCGTCTATGGAATATGGGCAACGGTATGCTGCTCATCGTCTCTGCGCAGGCGGCCGATGCGGCGTTGGCTTTTATCAACAAAAATAAAAATTACCGGGCCCGTATCTGCGGCTCGATCATTGAAGAACCGCTTATCCGACTACAAACCAGGGGACACCGGCCTGCCCGGCTGGAATCCCGTTATTAGCGAGGAAACGACGTTGCGAACCCAAAACATCCATCACATTCAGCTTGTTTTAAAGGATCGTGTTTTTGATGTGGCCGGGGTTCGTGTCCGTGAAGATGCGCGCAAATATCTGCATATCGAAACCGGCGGGGTGAAATCCGCCAAAATCTTTGCCCTGCTCGATGACCTTACCCCACAGCAGGTGCACGACTTTGCCAACCTTTCTCTCAAAGACAAAATCCTTCACGATGTGTTTATCAACGAACTGTACACGAATCCGGCTTACGCTTCCTATATCCTGATATCCAAACTGCCCGGCGTTACCGACGACGAGGGCGTTTCGGCGCAGAAAGCCTGGTGCGATCTGTTCAATGTTCCTTTCGATTACAGTCGGCAATGGATTTTTGCTCAGGAAATGTACTATATCAAAAATGACCTGAGCGCAGGCGATTTGCAGGCCATTGCCGAAGAACTGCTGGGCAATCCGCTTATTCATCATTTTGAATACGGCCGGTTCGAGGGCACGATTACATATTTGCCCACCGTGCATATCGAAGCGGAAATCAGCAATAAAACGGTTGATATTTTTGTGGATGACGATGCGCTGCTGCGGTTATCCAAAGATATGCTGCTGGCTCTGGATTTAAATGAAATGCAGGCCATTCAGAAGTATTACAGGGACGAAAAGGTACGTACACAGCGCCGCGAGGCCGGGCTGCCTGAACTGCCCACCGAAATGGAAATCGAAGTGCTGGCCCAAACCTGGTCGGAACATTGCAAACACAAAGAGTTCAACGCCTTGATTACTTACAAAGATTTGGACACGGGCGAGGAAAAGCAAATCGATTCCCTCTTTAAAACCTATATTCAGGCCTCCACCAGGCTGGTGCAAAAACGCCTGGAAGAGAAGGGCAATAACTGGCTGCTCAAAGTCTTTTCCGATAATGCCGGCGTGGTGCGCATTGACAAGGAACGGGTATTCATCTGGAAGGTGGAAACGCACAACAGTCCTTCGGCGCTGGACCCCTACGGCGGTGCGCTGACCGGTATTGTGGGCGTCAACCGCGATCCGCTGGGTACGGGCGTGGGCGGCGGCAAACTGCTGTTTAATACCGATGTGCTCTGTTTCGGCCCGCCGCAATATGAGGGCGAGCTGCTGCCGGGGCAGTTGCATCCGCGCCGTATTATGAGCGGTGTGGTCAAGGGTATCGAAGACGGCGGCAACAAATCGGGTATTCCTACCGTAAACGGGGCCATCATTTTTGACGACCGCTACCGGGGCAAACCGCTGGTCTTTTGCGGAACGGGCGCGGTGATGCCTTCCCGGTACAATGGAAAGCCTTCGTGGGAAAAGCGCATCGACCCTGGCGACCGCATTGTGATGGCCGGCGGCCGCGTGGGTAAAGACGGTATCCACGGCGCCACTTTTTCTTCGCTGGAAATCGACGAGCATTCGCCCCGTTCGGCCGTGCAGATCGGTTCGCCCATCACCCAGAAAAACCTGTCCGATTTTATGGAAAAGGCGGTGCGCGCCGGGTTGATAAAGGCTTCCACCGATAACGGCGCCGGCGGGCTGTCCTCGTCCATTGGCGAGTTGGCGACCATTCCCAACGGCGCGGTGGTGCTGCTGGACAAAGTGCCCCTCAAATACGCCGGTTTGCAGCCCTGGGAAATTTTTGTTTCCGAGTCGCAGGAACGGATGACCTTTGTGGTGGAAGAAGACAAAATGGAAGCCCTGTTTGCCCTGGCCGCCGATTTTGAGGTGGAATTGAGCGACATCGGCTGGTTTACCGACAGCGGTTTTTTGGATGTGCGCTATTCCGGTCAAAAGATGGGCTATCTGCATCTGGATTTTTTACACGACGGCGTACCCAAAAAGAAGATGCAGGCCGAGTGGCGCAGGCCGCGTCTCAGTGAACCGATTCTGCCCAAAGCGATCGATTACAACGATATGCTGCGGCGGTTGATGGGCAGTCTCAATATCTGCTCGCGCGAAACGGTGGTGCGCCGCTACGATCACGAAGTGAAAGGAAAATCCATAGTCAAACCGTTGATGGGCGCGCAGGGCGCTGCGCCGCAGGACGCCGCGGTGATGCGTCTGGGGTTCGATTCCTACGCCGGGCTGGCCATCGCCAATGGCATTATGCCCCGTTATGGCGATATTGACGCCTACCAGATGTCCGCCGGTTCTTTTGACGAAGCCGTGCGCAGCATTGTGGCCGTGGGCGGCCGTCTGCCCGACCCCGAAAATGAGGAAAATATTTTCTGGTCGGTAAACGACAATTTTTGCGTGCCCGATTCGCTTTACCATCCCCAAACCAATCCAGACGGCAAGTACAAACTGGCCCAGTTAGTGCGTATGAACGAAGCCCTGTACGATATGGCCGTGTTCTTCAATATCCCGATGACGTCGGGCAAGGACAGTATGAAAAACGATTTTATCCGCGAAGGGGTGAAGATTTCCGTGCCGCCAACCATCCTTTATTCGATGGTGGCCAAAATGCCCGATGTGCGCCGGGCGGTTACGGCCGACTTCAAACAGGCCGGCGACCTCATTTATCTGGTTGGGCAGACATACGATGAATTGGGCGCGTCGGAATTTTATCATTTGCTGGGCGAGTTGGGCGCCAACGTGCCGCGGGTGCGTAAAGAAGACGCTTTACGCATTTACCGCAAAATGAATGCCGCGCACGAGAAAAGCCTGCTGGTTTCGGCGCACGATTTGGCCGAAGGCGGTCTGGCCGTGGCTTTGACCGAAGCGTTGTTCGGGGACGGTACGCTGGGCGCAGATATTAACATCAATGATGATAGCCTGCCGCCGCACGTCTGGCTGTTTTCCGAGTCGCATTCCCGTTTTGTAGTCAGCATTGACCCGCAGGATAGAGAAGTTTTTGAGCGTCTGTTCGGTGAGGACGCCGTGTTCCTGGGCGAGGTCCGTAATAACGGTCTGCTGACTGTGCGCTGCAGCGGTAAGGAGGTCATCCGGCAAAAGACAACGGAGCTTTTGGATGTGTGGCGCAGCGGGTTGGAGTTTTAAATTGGGTTAATGGGTTTGCCGCGAAAAAGCACAAAAGTGGTTTGGGGTTGCTGGATGATGGGTACTGGATGCTGGATGCTTGATGCTTGATACTGGATGCTGGTTGCTGGATGCAGGAAGTTTGATGCTGGATATTAACTTGTTATGTATAAAAGATGAATCACGAACGATTTCAATCTATAGTTAAAAGCATTTACGCTGCGGTTAATGAACTTGAGAAAATGTTTCCTGGGCGTCCATTCACGCCTGATGGACACTTGGTTGGCAGCCTGGGTGAATGCCTTGTAGCTGATACCTACAACTTAACGTTGATGTCCCCTTCAACTAAAGGATATGATGCAATTACAAAAGAGGGAAAAAAAGTAGAAATTAAAGTTACACAATCAAAACGTGTCGCATTTCGCAGCTGCCCAGAACATACAATAATTATAAAAATCAATAATGATGGCACATTCGTGGAGTATTTTAACGGACCGGGCGAGATTATTTGGAAAACATTCTCCGGCAAAAAGCTACCGAAAAATGGCCAATACCAAATATCATTAAATAAAGTATCAAAATTATATGAAAGAGTACCTTTGTCCAAGCGTATACCGAAAAACACATAACAAAACGTTCGTTCGGACGAAAGATACGTTGGGCTTTGTTTGTGCCGTATAGCGTGGTATTTCTTTTATGAAAGAGATAGTGGTAAAGATAAAAGACTGAAAAAACAACCGTCATTGCGATAGCAGAAGAGGAGTAATACAGCGGAGTTTTTATGTGATGGATAAAAAACGAGTTTACTCATCACTCCATCACTCCACCACTCCAATACTCCATTACTCCATAAATTAACGTTTCAACAATTCAGAGAGAAAAGGACACACATTGAAAACCGTACGTTCACTGGTCATTACCGGATTCGGGATTAACTGCGAGGAAGAGATGGGCGCCGCCTGTACGCTGGCCGGGGCGCAGGCCGATATCGTGCATCTGAATCAGATTCTGCACGAGCGGGTTTCCATCCACGAATACGATTTGCTCAATTTCCCCGGCGGCTTCTCTTTTGGGGATGATTTGGGGTCGGCCAAAGTGCTGGGCAATAAGATCAAGTTCCGGCAAACCGAGAGCGGTAAAAAATTATTGAACGAACTGGAACGGTTTTTAAGCGACGGAAAATATATCATCGGCGTTTGCAACGGTTTTCAGGCGCTGGTGAAGATGGGTCTGCTGCCCAATATCGGCGGCCGTTTTGAGCAGGAAGTCACCCTGACCTACAACGATTCTGGCCGTTTCGAAGACCGCTGGGTTAAATTGCGGGTGAACAAAAATTCCCCGACGCCGTTTTTAAAAGGGCTGCAAACCTTCGATGTGCCGGTGCGCCATGGGGAGGGCAAGCTGCTCTTTGCCGATGAAGAGGTGCGTCGTAAGGTAATCGAAAAAAATCTCAACTGTCTCAGCTATGCCGATTCCGATGGGAATCCGACCGCGGAATATCCGTTTAATCCCAACGGTTCTGAGCTCAACTGCGCCGGTTTAACCGATCCCGGCGGACAGGTATTCGGTCTGATGCCCCATCCGGAGGCCTATTTATCCTTGTACAATCATCCCGACTGGGCGCGCAGAAAACGGCAAAATCCGGGGATAAGTGAAGAGGGAGAAGGGCTGAAAATTTTTAGGAATATTGTGGAGTATATTGGGGAGAAGTATGTGGAATAAGGGAGTAATGGAATGTTGGAGTAATGGAGTATTGGAGTGGTGGAGTGATGGATTTTTGCAAAGTGAATAAAATTAGTTAATTATTTTTTACTCAGGAAAAAAATATGGCAGCGAAAGCGCTGATAAACGAAATTTTTAGCGCCTTACCCTATATTAAAAAATTAGGCGCCAAACATATATGGTTTGATTTTGATGATGAGGCGGATGTCCTTTACGTAAGTTTAGAACGGCCGCAAAAAACTACCGATACGGATATTCTGGATGACGGGACTTTTATTCGCCTTAGAGGAAAAAAGATTGTGGGAATAACTATAACAAATATTAGTCAGAGATTCAAATAGTGTTTCGTTTCATACTTGTCCAAAATAGAAATTTTAACACAATCCTGCTTGCAAAAAATGGCAACTCACCCCCTTTAATTCCCCCTCTCTTTCGAAAAGAGAGGGGGACCAAGGGGGAGAGTTTGCGGACAGGCAGATATGACAATGAAGATAATTGTTGTTGTAACTCCATATAAAACAATGCCTGTTTTTACCATAATAAATTATTTTGGACAGTAATGGTTTCGTTTATGTAAATAGCACTTTAAGCTAAAATGACATTTTGAACTTATTATTGAATAAATTACTATATGGAACAACTATGGTACATAAAACAATGAACGATTTATCTATCCCCATCAAACGCGCATTGGTCAGCGTTTCGGATAAAACGGGCGTGGCGGAATTTGCCCGGGTTCTGCACGCGCAGGGCTGCGAAATTATTTCCACCGGCGGCACAAAAAAAGTGTTGGAAGAAAACGGCCTGCCGGTCACCGATATTTCCGCCGTAACCGGCAATCCCGAAGCCTTCGGCGGGCGGATGAAAACCATATCCTTTCAGATCGAATCGGCTTTGCTGTTTGACCGAGAAAAAGATAAGCAGGAAGCTGCGGCGTTGGGCATCCGCTCCATCGATATGGTGGTGTGCAATTTGTATCCCTTTGAGCAGGTCAAAAACCGGGGCGCCGACTTCGATACGCTGATTGAAAACATCGACATCGGTGGGCCGACTATGGTGCGCGCCGCGGCAAAAAATTTTAAGTACGTGGCCATCGTAACCGACCCGGGTGATTACGAGGAATTAGCCCAGGAACTTCAACAAAACAATGGCGCGCTCAGCTACGACACCCGTTTTAAGTTGATGCGCAAGGCCTTTAACGCCACCGCCGATTACGACGCTATGATATCCGAAACTATGGACGAAACCGCCGGTAAACTTTCCGTGCGTCTTGCTTTTGGCCGGGCAAAGGAGCTGCGTTACGGAGAGAACAGCCATCAAAGCGCCTGGCTGCTGCGCCGCAACGGAACCAACCATTCATATTTCGACGTCAAAGTGCTGCACGGCAAGGAACTGTCCTTTAATAATATGGTGGATATGTACAGCGCCCTGGATTCGGTGCGCGATCTCAAACAGAGCGGCTGCGCGGTGATCAAACACAATAACCCCTGCGGACTCAGCGAAGGCGCAGAGCAGCGGCGGGTGTTCGAACAGGCTTGGGCCGGCGACCCGGTTTCGGCCTTCGGCTCGGTGATCGCCTTCAACCGGCCGGTGGGCAAAGAAACGGTTACCTTCCTCCATCTGGACGCCGAAAACAAGATGCTGCGCAAATTTGTGGAGGTCATCGCCGCGCCGGCATTCGAGGCCGCGGCGCTGGAATATCTGTATCAGCATAAAAATTTGCGCGTCGTGGAATACGATCCGGCCGGCCTGACACCGGATTTGGATTACCGCTTTCTGCATAACGCCCTGCTGGTGCAAACCACCGACCGGAAATTAAAAGAAAAAACGGAATGGGTTACCGAGCGTCGGGCCGAATTGGACGAAGCTCTGCTGGATTTCGGCCTGATTGCCGTCCGGCAGGTGAAATCCAACGCCATCTGTATTGTCCGCCGTTTGCCTGACGGGGATCATCAATTGCTGGGTATGGGCGCCGGACAACCCAACCGGGTCAATTCCACGCAGTTGGCCATCGCCCGGGCCCGGGAAAACCTGAAAAACGAATTTGAAGGAAGTCCGCAGGAACTGGAAGAGTATATCGCCCAGCAAATGGGCAGAGCCGCACTCATTTCCGACGCCTTTTTCCCCTTCCCCGATAACGTGGAGCTGGCCGTAGCAGCCGGCCTTCGCGTCATCGTCCAACCCGGCGGTTCCATCCGCGACAAATCGGTCATCGCCAAATGCAACGAGCTGGGCGTAGCTATGATGTTTACAGGAACAAGGCATTTTAAACACTAGCGTACCACGACATTCATGTCGTGAAAATGTGAATATCTGAGATATGGAATATACGCAAGATGAATCTTGCGATACGCGTACCACAACATTTATGTCGTGAAAGTATGAAGATATAAGATACAGAAAATTCGCAAGATAAATCTTGCGGTACGGTTTTTGGGTTTTGCAATATGAACGGGGAAGAAATATTTTACAAACGAAATTTGCCACATATACATCCCAAAGAGGGGTTTTTCTTTATTACATTTCGCTTGAGTGGAACGATTCCAAAATATGTTTTGGAAAGACTGCGAGAAGAACGGGAGAACCAAATAAAAACGATAAAATACAGAAGGTTTACAAAACAATATTTAGATGAAAGGTATAAGGCTGATAAGCGATTTTTCGCTTCTTATGATAAATGGTTGGATGAATGCAATAGTGGGCCTGTCTGGTTAAAGAATTCGCAAATTGCCCGGATTGTGTATGACAAAATGATGGAGTTTGATACATACAAATATAAATTGGTATGCTTTTGCATTATGTCAAACCATGTTCATTTGTTAATTGATATAACCGGTTTCAAGCACAATACGGATCAGCCTCAAAGAAGTAAAACTACTTTCTATTATCTTGCCGATGTATTGCGGCTAATTAAAGGCAGCACAGCAAGACAATGTAATAAATTATTAAACCGGAGCGGACAATTCTGGCATCATGAAAGCTACGACCATTATGTGCGGGATGAAAAAGAACTGGCGAGAATTATCAAATATATATTGAATAATCCGGTTAAAGCAGGATTAACAGATAACTACTCGGATTGGGAGTTTAGTTATTATAAAAAAGATTTTTTCTGAATAGTTTTTTGTTCTCAACACAAAAGTTGAGATACAGAGGAATGCATTCTCTGTTTATTCAAGAATAAATATAAGACAAGAAGTTATTCTCAACATAAATGTTGAGATACAATATGGAGGTACTATGAATATCCTAACCAACTTCACCACGCCCCAGCTGGAAAAAATACATCAGGGCAAGGTGCGCGACAGCTTTCGTATTGACGCCAAAACGCGGATGATTGTCGCCACCGACCGCATTTCCAGCTTCGACTTTGTGCTGAAAACGCCGGTCCCGGGCAAGGGCGCGGTGCTTAACAGTCTGGCGGCTTTCTGGTTTGAAAATACCCGCGATATTATCGATAATCATTTTATCAAACTGCTCGACCCCAGTATTTCGCTGGTGCGCGAGGCGGAACCGATTCGCGTGGAGATGATCGTGCGCGGTTATTTAACGGGTTCGGCCTGGCGCGGGTATCAAAACGGCAAACGCAGCGTTTCCGGCGCGCCCATCCCCGAAGGTATGACAAAAAACCAAGCCTTCCCCAAACCCATCGTAACGCCCACCACCAAAGAGAAAAACGACCGCGAAATCAGTCCGGAAGACCTGGTCAAAGAGGGCTGGGTGTCGGCGGAATTGTACCGGCAGATGGAAGAGGCTGCGCTTAAACTGTTCGAACGTGGATCAAAAATGCTGGCTGAACGGGGCATCATTCTGGTGGATACCAAGTACGAGTTCGGCCTGATTGACGGCAAGCTGGCGCTGATCGATGAAATCCACACGCCGGATTCGTCGCGCTTCTGGTCAAAGGAAAACTACGAAGCCGACCCGGAAAACGCCGAGCAGTTGGATAAGGAATACGTGCGCGGCTATCTGCTCAAAAATAAAAAGGACGGCCGGTATCCCGATACCCTGCCGCCCGATGTTGTGCAGGAAACCACCCGGCGCTACCGGGAAATTTATCGGATGATTACCGGTAAAACCCTGCCCGACGTCGAAGGCGACGTACTGGCGCGCATCCGGCACAATCTGGTACAGCAAGGCATTATCAAAGACAGTTTTGTGGCCATTATTATGGGGTCCAAATCCGATCTGGAACATTGCAACAAGATGAAAGCCGTGGTGGAAAAATACGACGTCTATTGCGAGCTGCGCGTGGTCTCGGCCCACAAAAACGGTGAGGATATTCCGCGGGTAACCGCCGATTATCATACTTCGATCGAACCCGGGGCGGTGATTGCCGTGGCTGGTCGTTCCAACGGATTGGGCGGCGCTCTGGCGGCCAATCTGCCCATTCCGGTCATAAGCTGTCCGCCTTTCAGCGGCAAAGAGGATATTATGCTCAACGTAAATTCTTCATTGATGATGCCTTCGGGTACGCCGGCCGCTACGGTGGTGGACGCCAAAAACGCCGCCTTGCTGGCTCTGCGCAGTCTGAATCTGCCGCGGCTGCGTCACCGTTTTGACCGGGAAATCGCCGAATTGAAAGAACAACTTCGGCAGGCGGATAGTGAAGTTCGGGGGCGGGCATGAACGGGATGGCTATCTCGCCGCTGGACGGGCGTTACGGCGCGCGATTGCGGCATCTAAGCGCCTATTTTTCCGAATACGCTTTGATGCGCATGCGCGTAATGGTGGAACTGCGTTTTCTGGAAGCGCTGGACGAAACCGGTCTGTTCCCCAAATTATCCCCGCAGGAACGCGACCGTATCGAAACCATGAAATCGAGCTTTGATGAAAAAGCCTACGGACGCATTAAAGAAATTGAGGCCGGCATCAAACACGACGTTAAAGCCTGCGAGGTTTTTTTGCGTGAGGAACTGGGCTTACGCGAACCCAATATGATTCATTTCGGCCTGACCTCGGAGGACGTAAATAATTTATCGTATTCTTTTTTGCTGAAGGAATATGTGGAAGAAGAGCAACTGCCGCAGTTGAAAGAGCTGATCCAAACCCTGCTTGCACATGCCGAAAACTGGGCGGAACAGCCTTTTCCGGCGCGCACGCACGGTCAGATGGCCTCGCCCAGCACAGCCGGTAAGGAAATGGCCGTGTATATTTCCCGCCTGCTGCGTCAATATCGTTTGTTGAAGCGCTTTCGTTTTAGCGGCAAGCTGAACGGCGCCACGGGCAACTATTCCGCGTTGCTGGCCGCCTTTCCTGACTTTGACTGGCTGGATTTTTCACGGCGGTTCATGGAAAAACACGGTCTGGAAGCCAATCTGGTAACCACACAAATCGAAGATCACGACACCTGGGCGCGTTATTTTTCCATCACCCGGCAAATCAATAATATCGTGCTCGATCTGGATCGCGATGTTTGGCTGTATTTGACTTTGGGCTACCTGACCATCGAGGCCGAAAAAGGCGCGGTGGGTTCCTCCACCATGCCGCACAAGGTGAACCCCATCAATTTCGAAAACAGCGAGGGCAATATGCAGGTTTCCTCGGCCCTGCTGAGCGGTTTGATAGATAAGCTGGGCAATTCCCGACTGCAGCGCGATCTGTCGGACAGCACGGCCTCGCGAAATATCGGGGTCGCCCTGGCGCATAGCTATCTGGCCGTTCAGGAAACCGTAAAGGGTCTCAAAAAGCTACAGGTAAACGCCGCCCGCTGCGAACAGGAACTGGACGACCATCCTGAACTGCTGGCCGAGCCCATTCAGACCATTCTGCGCAAAGAGGGTGTGGAGGATCCCTACAATTTACTCAAAGAGATCACGCGCGGTAAACGGGTTTCCAGAGACGAGTTGATTGAGTTGGTGGATCAACTGGATATACCGGCCGAAACAAAAACGCGTTTGAAAAATCTGCAGGTAAAAAATTATTTGGGCGACGCGGCAAGGATTTGTAAACTGGCCGCAAGCGAGGCGAGGGAAGAGTTGAAGGGTTGAAATGTAAGTTGCTAAATTGGAGTAATGGAGTAGTGGAGTGTTGGGGGTATGGAGTTTGCGCATAATTGATTCATTTTTTTTGCAATACTCCAGTACTCCTTTACTCCATTCATCCTTTTTTTATAATCATAACTAAATTTGAGGATTTTTATGAACATCGCAGTGATCGGCTCGGGGGGAAGGGAACACGCCATTAGCTGGAAACTGGGGCAGTCGCCCCGGGCCGGAACCGTTTACGTTTTGCCCGGCAATGGCGGTACGGAAAACAACGTTCCCGTCGCGCCCACCGATTTTGACGGTATTAAACGGTTTTGTGAAGAGAATAAAGTGGAATTAATTTTCGTCGGGCCGGAAGACCCGCTGGCCAACGGCATTGTGGATTATTTCGCCGGCAGCGCGATTCGCGTATTCGGGCCGGATAAGCAGGCCGCTCAATTGGAAGGATCGAAAATAAAGGCCAAGCAGTTTATGAAAAAATACGGTGTGGCCACGGCCGATTTCTGGCTGCCCGCCGACGCCGAGGAGATTCGACAGATCGCGCAGGAACTGGACGGGCAGGCGGTGGTTAAATACGATGGACTGGCCGCCGGCAAAGGCGTGTTCGTCTGTTCGTCCAATACGGAAGTGTACGAGGCCGTGGATGAAATTCACCGGCGTTACGGCGAGGGGGCGCCTTATTTGATCGAGCGTAAAATAAGCGGACAGGAACTCTCTGTGATCGCTTTTACGGACGGAAGAAAAATTAAAATGCTGCTGCCCTCGCAGGATCACAAACCGGCTTACGACGGGGATAAGGGCCCCAATACCGGCGGCATGGGCGCTTATTGTCCGGTGCCGTTTTTTGATGAAGCTTTAAAACGGAAAATTGAGGAAGAGATCGTAAATCCAACGCTAACGGGCCTGCAGGCTGAAAAATACAATTACAAAGGGGGTATCTATTTCGGATTGATGATCACCGAAGACGGCCCGCGTCTGCTGGAATACAACGTTCGTTTTGGCGACCCGGAAACCGAGGTGATCTTACCGGCTTTGAAAACCGATCTGCTGGAACTGGTTCTGGCCGCGCTGGACGGCAGGCTGGAGCAAATGGAAATGGAATTCAACGACGGCTATTACGTGGATGTGGTTTTGGCTTCGGGCGGCTATCCGGGATCATATAAAAAAGGAAAAGAAATTCACGGGTTGGATAATTTGAGCGATGGGACGCTGGCCTTTCACGCCGGAACGAAACGGGATAACGGCAGGCTGGTAACCTCCGGCGGCCGGGTGCTCAACATTGTGGCTCACGGCAAAGACCTCGGCACGGCCATCGACACAGCGTACAGCGAATGCGCCAAAGTGGATTTTGAAGATATGTTTTATCGTAAAGATATCGGCAAAAAAGGGCTGCTGTTTTGAAAAAACGTATCGCCATTTTTATTTCCGGCCGCGGCAGCAATATGGAAGCCATTGTCCGTAATACGCAAACGGGTCTGCTTAAAGATTGCTGCGAGATCGCCCTGGTATTTTCCAATAAACCGCGGGCCAAAGGGCTGGAAATAGCCGCCGGGTTGGGACTGTCCACGGCAAGCATTCCATCCAAAGGGAAAAAGCGCGAGGAATTTGACGCCGAGGTGGTGCGTTTGCTGGAACCGTACCGGGTGGATTACATCGTTCTGGCCGGGTTTATGCGCATTCTGAGTCCGGTGCTGATCCGGGCTTATCCCAACCGTATCATCAATATTCATCCGGCCGATACCAAAGCCTTTCAGGGCGTGGGCGCTTATGAATGGGCCTGGGAAAACCGGCTGGAAAAAACCTACATTACGGTTCACTATGTGGATGAAGGTGTGGATACCGGCCCGGTGATTGCACAACAGGAAGTGGATCTGCGCGGCGCCGCTTCTTTGCAAGAAATAGAACGCCGCGGCCTGGCCGTGGAACACGAATTGTACAGCAAGGCCTTGCGGAAGGTGTTTATAATGGGGGAGTGATGGAGTAGTGGAGTGTTGGAGTAATGGGGTGACAAATTAGTAAGTTTTAATTAGGGTGAATGGAGTATTGAATTGGTGAATTGATGAATTATTGAATGATTGGAGTGTTGGAGTACCGGAGTAATGGAGGATTGGGATTGGCAGTACATATCGGTTATTAGAAACCTGAAACGACAGGAATGTCGTTTTACATTACTCCAACACTCCACTACTCCGGTACTCCATAAATTTATTATTTCATTTATCCAACAATTCACCAATTCATAAAGAGCTTTTATTAATCGAGAAGGACGTTCATTATGTGCGGTATTATTGGTGTTGTGGGATATAAGGATATTTCGGCGGAAATTATGAACGGCATGACTACCTTGCAGCATCGCGGGCAGGACTCCGCCGGTATTGTGACGTTTAACGGAAATTTTCACCTGCATAAAGGCATGGGGCAGGTACGCGAGGTATTCCGAAATATAGATTTAAAACGGATTGACGGTTATTGCGGATTAGGCCATGTGCGTTATTCCACCATGGGTTCCACCGAAGCGGTGGACGCCCAGCCCATTGTGGTAAATTACCCGTACGGTCTGGCTATGGTGCATAATGGCAATGTGATCAATTTTAACCAATTGCGCAAAACCCTGTACGAAGAACACCACCGCCTGCTGGATACTTCCAACGATGTGGCGCTGATTCTCTATACATTCGCTTCCGAGCTGGAACGCAAAGAGCTGAAAAACCTGACCGTGGACGACATCTTTGATACGGTAGAGGCGGTGCAAAAGCTGGTTAAAGGGGCCTACTCGGCCTTAACCATTATCGCCAATCGCGGGTTTCTGGCCTTTACCGATCCCTACGGCATTCGTCCGCTGGTAATGGGCCGCAAATATACCGATCAGGGAGTCGTTTACGCTTTTGCCTCCGAGAGCAGCAGCTTTGATTATCTTGGTTACGAATTGATGTACGATTTACGACCCGGCGAAATGGTATTTATCGATTCCAATCATCAGGTGCACCGGCGTATCGGCAAAACCAAAAAGCAGGCCTTTTGCGTGTTTGAGTATATCTATTTTGCCCGCGAAGACACGGTCATTCACAACCGTCTGGTGGCCAGCGAACGGGTGCGTATGGGCAAACAGTTGGCCGCCACCTTTCGTAAAAGCGGCTTGCAGCCGGATATCATTATCGATGTGCCCAATTCGGCCTATTTTTTTGCGTCCGGTCTGGCCGAAGAACTGGGCGTACCCTACCGGCGCGGCATGGCCAAAAATCCGCACATGGGACGCAGTTTTATCACGCCCAATCAGGAACAGCGTGAATTGATGGTTAAGCAGAAACTGAATCCCATCCGAGATATTGTCAAAGGAAAAAAAGTGGCTGTGGTGGATGATTCCATCGTGCGCGGAACCACGTCCAAACGGATTGTTAAATTATTGCGTGACGCCGGGGCCAAAGAGGTCTATTTTGTATCCGCTTCGCCGCCTATTAAGCATCCCTGTATTTACGGAATTGACATGTCGGTGAAAAAAGAGATATTGGCCTCGCATTATGAAATTGATGAAATCGCCAAATACATCGGCGCGGATGCCGTGGTCTATCAGTCTTTGGATGATCTGAAAGAGATGTACAAAGACCTGCCCATTTGCCACGCCTGCTTTTCGGGCAATTATCCCACGGGCATCACCAAAGAATTATTGAAAGAAATCGAGCAGGAAAAGCTGGGGTCGAATCGGGTGTAAAATAATGGGATGAATTGGTGAATTGATGAAATAAGGGATTAATGGAGTATTGGAGTAGTGGAGTGTTGCAAAAAGTTATCAGTTATTAAGTTATTGAGTTATTGGCTTTATCAACAATTCAGTAATTCAATAATTCAATAATTCCAAACCCGTTACTCCACCACTCCAACAATTCAATATTCATCAATTCATATAATCACAAAAATCATTATGTTTGATAATTTGAAATGGATACTCATCCTGCTTGGGACAGCCCTGTTCACGGCCTGCTTTCAAAGCGCTACAGGAACAGATATGCCTTCGGATGAAACAGTGAAAAACCAGTGGATGAAAATCGGCGACCGGTCGGTGATCTATGGCCTGCGCCTGCCTCCGGATTATGATCCTTCCGGAGAAGCCGTACCGCTGATTATCGCCCTGCACTACGGCGGCACGCCAACGACCGACTATGGCAAAGACTTTCTTGAATTGCTCATTGTCCCCGGCCTGGGGCAGGTGAAAGGCATTATGGCCGCGCCGGTTATATCCAAAACCGGTTCGTGGCAGTATCCCGAAAATGTGGAAATGGTGCTGGCCTTAACGGACAGTCTTATTCAAAAATACCATGTGGATACCAGCCGGGTTGTAATTACCGGTTACAGTCTGGGCGCTATAGGCGCCTGGTATTTTGCGGCTTTTTATGGGAAACGGTTCAGCGCCGCCATAGCGGTTTCGGGACTGCCGGATCAAAACATTGTGAATGGTTTCAAACAGAGTAACGTGCCGTTATATGCCATCCATAGCGCCGATGACGAACTGTTTCCCTTAAACGATTTGGAACGCATTATTCAGGAATTAAAAAAACTTGACAAGGATGTAACCTTAAAAAAGGTGGAAGGACTTTCCCATTATGATACGGCTGATTTTAGCGGGCCCTTACAAACGGCCGTGCCCTGGCTTCAAACGCGCTGGAGGGGGCAATGATTCACGCGGTCGATAGAATAGCCCTGACCAACGCCTGCTGGCTGAGCGCCGACGGAACCTTTGAGGAAGGAACGCTTTTTATTGAAGACGGGCATATCGTCCGCCTGGCGGGCGCCGACGCTGCCACAGACGGATATGACATAATCGATGCCGCCGGACATCTGATTCTTCCCGGCGCTATCGATCCGCATGTGCATTTGCGCCAGCCCGGCCAGCTTTACAAAGAGGGGGTTAACAACGGCTCGAAGGCGGCGCTGCGCGGCGGAGTAACCAGCGTAATCGATATGCCGAATAACAAACCGGCCTGTTCCACCGCCGCCCGATTGCGGCAAAAAAAAGAAATTTTTACCCAAAAAAGCTACGTAAACTGGGGACTGATGTTCCATGCAACGGCGGGTTACCGGGAGCCGGTGCAAAAGCAGATAAAATCGGCCAAAGTGTATATGGCCAAATCCTCGGCGTTACCGGCCGTTACCGAACAAAACGTAATCAACGATATATGCCGGTTTTATCCTCTACTGTCCTTTCATGCCGAAGATGAAACGGCCTTCCTGCCCGGCAAACTGCCGCATCACGAAAAACGGCCCCACACCGCGGTGAAGACGGCGTTGCAAAAAATCGAACGGGCTCTGCGCGCTCTGGCGCCGGAGGAACGGCCGCGGGTGGTTATCTGCCACATGAATACTGCACTGGAAACGGATTGGTTACGCCGTATGCGCCGGGAGGGCTTTGACGTCTGGGGCGAAGGCAGTCCGCACTATTTCTTTTTTACGCAGGACGATTATCTGCGGCAGGGGACGGCGCTGCAGGTGAATCCGGCCATCAAAACGGAACAAGACCGACAGGCCCTGCGCCGGGCCTTAAGGGAAGGCGGTATCGACTTTATCGGCACCGATCACGCCCCGCACGCCCGTTTCGAGAAAGAATCCGCGCAGCCACCGTCGGGCATCGCCGCCATTGAGTGGTATATGCCGTTGATGCTGCATCTTTTGGATGAAGGTCTGTTGGACTGGCCGCGTTTTTATGAGCTGACCTGCGCCAATGCCGCCCGTTGTTACCGCATTGAGAAACGCGACGGCATCAAAGAAGGAAATTATGCCGATCTGGTTCTGGTCAAACGGTATGATCAACCGGTAAGACAGCAAAAAATTCAATCCAAAAGCGGACAAAATGTATACAGCCATATGCCCCTGCACTGGCGGGTGGAAACCGTGCTGGTAAACGGGAAAATTAAATTTGACGGAAAACGGTTTTACGGAAAACCCGAAGGGATGGAAATTTGATGCAAAACATTAGCAAGGAAGAATTTATTCGGTTTTTAATTGATGAGGGCGCTTTGCGCTTTGGTAATTTTAAATTGAAGTCCGGACTGTTTTCGCCCTTTTTTATCAATTTGGGCGATATTAGTTCGGGCGCGGCGCTACATTATGTGGGTTCGGCTATTGCCCAAAGAGTAAAGGAAGATTTCGACGGCGCGGATATTTTGTACGGCCCGCCTTATAAGGGCATAACGCTTGTCTCGGCCGCGGCCATCGCCTACGAGCAGCTTTTCCATCAAAAAATATATACCTGTTACAGCCGCAAGGAGGCCAAAACGCACGGGGAAGCAGGTATGTTTGTGGGACGCCTGCCGCGCAGGGAAGACCGTGTCGTGGTGGTGGACGACGTACTGACCACCGGCGGCACCAAAGTGGAGGCCATCCGCTTGTTGGAAGAAACCTTTGATGTATGCGTGTCCGGCGTTATCGTTACCGTTGACCGGCGCATCCGGGAAGCGGACAGCGGGCTGGGCGAATATGCATTGAGCTCGGTGATCACCCTGCCCGATATGATCGCCTATCTGCAGGCCAAAAACGACGAGCACGCCCGTCTGCTGATCGATTTTTACGAGGGGAAATACAATGGATAGAATTCGCAAGGTCATACCTGCTCTGGATGTTACGGATTTAAGCAGGATTACGGATTTACTCGCTAAAATAGATACGCTGGATATCATTTACGGCTATAAAGTAGGGTTTTCCCTGGGATTGACCTACGGGCTGCCCAAAGTTGCGGAAACCATTCGCCGGGTGTCGTCCAAACCGATCATCTATGATCATCAAAAGGCGGCTACGGATATTCCCGATACGGGTAAGCTGTTTGCCAAAACAATGAAGGACAGCGGGATGGATGAAGTGATTTTATTTCCGCAGGCCGGGCCGGCCACCTTGCAGGCCTGGGTGGAGGCCCTTCAGGAACAGCGGCTGGAGGTCATTGTCGGCGGCATTATGACCCATCCAAAATTTGTGGTTTCCGAAGGCGGCTTTATCCGTGACGAGGCGGTGACGGATATTTATCGCCGGGCTTTCCGGGCCGGAGTGCGTCGATTTGTAGTGCCGCTGACCAAACCGCAGGCGGTGAGCCAACTGTATAAAGAGGCCGGTTTGGATGAGGAATGTATTTTTTACTCACCTGGGTTCGGCAAGCAGGGCGGCGATCCCAAACAATTTGATTATCTAAAAACGCATTACTGGATCATCGGTCGTTCATTACTGCAAGCGGAGGATCCGGTGGGGTATTTGAAAAATATTGAGTAAATAGTACAGAGTACTTAGTACATAGTATTTAGTTTAGAAAAGATGGTGAAGTAATATGCACAATTTTAGGGAATTGGATGTTTGGAAAAAAGCAAGAGTCCTTACCAGTTCGGTATACAAGTTAACTGAGATGCTGCCAAAACATGAACAGTTCGGATTATCATCACAAATGCAAAGAGCGGCGGTTTCCATACCATCTAATATCGCTGAAGGTGCAGGCCGTACCACAGGGAATGATTTTTGTCATTTTTTAGATATGGCCAATTCCTCTTCTTTTGAATTGGAAACACAACTTATAATAGCCCAAGATTTAGGTTATATTGACATGGAACAACTAAAGAAAATCTTAGACGATATACACGAGATCCAAAAAATGTTACGAGGACTAAAAAAGTCAATAAAGAAATAATTTTGAATCTAAAATCTATATACTCTGTACTATGTACTAAATACTCGGTACTAAGTACTATGTACTCTGCATCAAAAAAGAGGCTAATATGCGAAAAGATTTAATTTCCATGGAAGATCTCGAAAAAAACGAGATTCAGGAATATCTGACCATGGCCGAAAAAGTGGAGGCAATGCCGCTGGAAGAACGGGTCAAATTATTGCCCGGACGCATCATGGCGGCTATGTTTTTTGAACCCAGTACGCGCACCCGGCTTAGTTTTGAGTCGGCTATGCACCGTCTGGGCGGCAGCGTGATCGGTTTTGCGGCCAAAGACGCCACCTCGGTGGCCAAAGGTGAGTCGTTCACCGATACCATTCACACGGTGGAAAGTTATTCCGATATTCTGGTCATCCGCCATCCCGGCGAGGGCACGGCGCGGCTGGCGGCGCAGGAGAGCTATCTGCCTGTCATCAATGCCGGCGACGGCGCCAATCAGCATCCCACCCAAACCCTGCTGGATTTGTACACCATCCGGAAAGACCTGGGCAAAATTGAAGGGCTGAAGGTGGCGTTTGTGGGCGACCTGAAATACTCGCGCACCGTTCATTCATTGATCCGCGCTTTGATGAAATTCAATGTGACGGATTTTACCCTGGTGGCGCCGGAAACGCTGCGCCTGCCCGAGTATTTTATGCACAGCGACGAACCCGGACGTTTCCGCTTCCATGAAACCGAACGCATCGAGGTGGCCATACAGGAATGTGATGTGTTGTATATGACCCGTATCCAGCGCGAACGCTTTCCCGATCTGGTGGAGTATGAAAAGGTAAAGGACAGTTACGTCCTCACCGCGGAAATGCTCTCTGAGGCCAAAGACCATCTGCGGGTTCTGCATCCCCTGCCGCGGGTGAACGAAATTGCCTATGACGTGGACAACACCAAATTTGCCGGTTATTTCCCGCAGGCGCGCAACGGGGTGATCATGCGGCAGGCTATTCTGCTAAAACATCTGGGAGTGACGCTATGAAACAAAATGAAAAAATCCTGCATATCCCCAAAATTGATCTGGGCATTGTAATCGACCACATCCCCGCCGGGCAGGGTATCAAAATTCTGGAGATTATTTCCAAATATGAAGAAATGAAGGATGTGGTGGTGTCGCTCGGTCTCAACTATGAAAGCGCCAAACTGGGCAAAAAAGACCTGATCAAACTGCAAATGGAATATCTCTCGCCGGAAATCATTCAGCATATTTCCATTATGGTGCCCGGCGTTACCATAAAGGCGATCAAGAATTATAAGGTGCACAGCAAAGTGGTGGTTCAGCCGCCAAAGGAAATCAAGAGTTTGCTGCTTTGTAAAAATCCCAACTGCATCACCAACACCGAAAAACATGTGCCTACGCTGTTCCGGACGACAGATGCGGAAGGGAAGAAAGTGAAGTGCAATTACTGCGAACGGATTTTCGATCTGCACGAACTGGAAACTGTGGTGTAGGGGAGGCCGCGAAAAGGCACAAAAAACACAAAAAAAAATCATAGCTGTCCTAAATGATCAGCAGCTACTTAAATTACGATATATACTAGTCTGAAACGTAAAATTCCCCCTTAAAAAAGGGGGTTAGGGGGTTGTAAAATCGTCTAATAGATTATCTTTATGTTTTGCGCAAAACACCCCCTTAGTCCCCACGCCACGGCGTACAGGCCTTAATAGGGGAAAATCGTAAATACTGATATTTTATGGAGCCTTTTCTGTCTATTTAGGATGGATGTGAAAAAAATATCATGTTTCGTCATTTCGAATGCCCGATGTATCGGGGTGTGTAATCCTTTGTGTGATAAAATAAGCAGAAGCGGAGTTATTGTTTGAAAACAATCCACTTAATCAAACCCGATTTTTTGAATTTAAAAATGGACTCGCCTCTGGTGCTGGCCTCGGGGATATTAGGCCTGACGGCTTCGTCCATGGCCCGGGTCATCCGTTTTGGCGCCGGGGCGGTTACCAGCAAGTCCTTTAATCTGGAATGGCGCAAAGGGCATAGGAATCCCAGCATCATCCCTTTTGAGCATGGCTTGCTCAACGCCGTGGGGCTGTCCAATCCCGGTGTGGATGAAATGGTGAAAGAGATACGGCTCTTTCGCCAAAAAAGCGAGGCGCCGATCTTTGCTTCCATCTTCGGCCGAACCATTGAAGAATTTGCGGAAGTGGCCAAACGTGCGGCAGAGGCCCGGCCGCATCTGATCGAGGTAAATGTTTCCTGCCCCAATGTGCGTTCGGAATTCGGCACGCCTTTTGGTGACAGTCCGCAGGATACGGCGCAGATCACCCGGCTGGTTAAGAAGGCAGCCGGCGACATTCCGGTATCCGTCAAGCTGGGGCCGCACGGGCCGGGAATTGGTTTAATGGCGCGGGTCTGTGAGGAAAACGGCGCCGACGCCATTACCGCTATCAACACGGCGGGGCCGGGTATGCTCATCGACATTCGGGTACGCAAGCCGGTGCTGTCCAACAAAACCGGTGGCATTTCCGGGCCGGCCATTTTGCCCATCGCTGTCAAATCGGTTTACGAAGTGTACGAAAATGTGCGCATCCCCATCATCGCCACAGGCGGGGTAACCCATTGGCAGGATGCCGTGCAGATGCTGCTGGCCGGCGCAACGCTGATTGGCGTGGGTACGGCTGTTTATTACGAGGGCATGGAGGTATTCGGCAAAATTAATAAGGGTATCGAAGGCTATATGCGGGAAAACGGATTCAGCGCCCTAAAAGAATTACGGGGGCTGGCTCATGAGTGATTTAATGCAGACCTTTCCCATACAGAAAATCATCGAGCACGGCCCGGGGGTAAAAAGTTTTTATTTCCCAAAAACCTTTGATGTGCGTGCCGGGCAGTTTGTCAACCTGTGGCTGCCGGGCGTGGATGAAAAACCCTTTTCCGTTTCCGCCGTTATGGGCGATTGGATTGAAATTTCGGTGAAACGGTACGGGCCGTTCACCACAGCTCTGATGGAATGCCGGGAGGGGGATTATCTTGGATTGCGCGGGCCTTTTGGCCGGGGTTTCACCCTGCAAAATAACGCCTTGCTCATCGGTGGCGGTATCGGCATCGCACCCTTGCGGCTGTTGGCTCAGGAATTGAACGTGCGGGGTCTGCGTTTTGTCAGCCTGTTGGGCGCGGCCACGGCGTATGAAATCATTTTTGCCCGGGATTTTCAGAAACAGTCCGTCTGCTATTTCACCACCGATGACGGGTCGATGGGAAAAAAGGGACTGGTGACCGATGATCTGGTTGATATCATTGCCAAAGAAAAGATCGAATACATCTACGCCGCGGGCCCGGAAATTATGTTCGTCAAAACGAAAGAATTGATCGATCCCTTGGGTCTGCCCTACGAGTTTTGCATGGAACGCTACATGAAATGCGGCATCGGTATCTGCGGCCAGTGTGTGCTGGATGATTCCGGCCTGCGCTTATGCGTGGAAGGCCCGGTGCTCAATCGGGATGATTTAAAGGAAGTGACCGAGCTGGGCCTGCTGCATCGCGACGCTTCGGGGCGGAGAGTTTAGAGGCGTAGTGCTTATGGTGCGGTGGCATCCATTAATTAAGATGATATAGATAAAAAACCCTATTGATTTCTTTCTGTTTATCAATCGACTTTATCTTCGATGGGGATTTGGCGAAGGGTAGCTTTGGATAATCTTTTACCACGATAATTTCCGATTTTTATGAATAATATTGCGCAATAGCATATTGT
>DRQG01000020.1 GCA_011369465.1 Caldithrix abyssi | reverse complement strand
TACACATATATAAAAATTATATTTTGCCAAACGAAAACATAATTATTGATAAAGAAATAACAAGATGATATAAATTCTTAATTATGAAAAATCAGAGCATTAAGGCAACTGTTTCTTTTGTTGTAAAGCACCCAACTATAATTATACCGAAACTTACCTTAATTATAGAAAACTATTATTTCTTTTTCAATGATTTTTCTATTTTCTATAACCGGGCAAACGGAAGTGAAATAATGAACTTCCAACACTATGCCCTGTTACGTTTTCCTTATCGGCAAATTGTTTTAGCGCCTCTGTATCTTTTTCAAAAAGAAACCGCGCTATGCTCTGCTGAAGTCATAGATGACATCAGGGATGCAACAGCATCGACAACCATTGGGGCATGCTATGCATGTTTATGCCCCACAACAAGGGGATAACGTACATTAAAAAGAAAGTAATCAACACGCTGCCGATGATATCCAGCACTATGCCTACGCGCATCATTTGCGGGATGGTAATCTGCTTGCTACCGAAAACAATGGCGTTGGGCGGCGTGGCCACGGGCAGCATAAAAGCATAAGACGACGCCACGGCGGCTGCAATCATCAGTCCGAAGGGATGGACGGCCATACCAACGGCAATACCGGCCATAACAGGGATCAGCATGGCGGTGGTAGCCGTGTTGGAGGTTACTTCGGTGAGTAGCATGGCTACGATAATGACCACAAATATAATAATTATAAGCGGCATGCCTTGCAAAATATGGAGGCGTCCGCCGATCCAGTCCGCCAACCCTGTTACGCTAAAGGCATTGGCCAGTGACAATCCACCGCCAAAAAGAATAATGACATCCCAGGGCGCCCGCACCGCCGATTTCCAGTCCAGCAGAAACCGGCCTTTTTTGAAATCAGCCGGAATAACAAATAACAAAGAGGCGCCGAGCATGGCAATGGTTGCGTCGTGAATCATCAAATTTTCCAGTTTGATAAAACCGCGGATAATCCAGGCCATGGCCACCAGTACAAAAACGATAAGAACGCGCCGTTCCGCTTTGGTTATCGAACCTAATTCCTTCAATTCCTGCAGAATATGTTCTTTACCGCCGGGTAAGGTTTTCAGTTCGGGCGGCAGGGCGAACCGCACCAGGTAAAACCAGCTAATCGCCAGCATAATAACAGCCAGCGGAACACCGAAGGCCATCCATAATGAGAAGCTGACTTGCTGGTGATACAGTTTTTCGATAAAACCGACCAGGATGGTATTGGGCGGCGTACCGATGATCGTGGCCACGCCGCCGATGGACGCGGCATAGGCAATCCCCAGCATCAGCGCCGACCCGAAACGGAACTGCGTGGGTGTGGTATCGATACCCTTTACATTGTGTTTTTTTATGTGTTCCACCGTCTTATTTATCACCGACAGACCGATGGGCATCATCATCATGGTGGTGGCAGTATTGCTGATCCACATGGAAAGAAAAGCCGTGGCAATCATGAATCCCAGGATGATGCGCGACGAACTGGTGCCGACCAAACGTATGGTATGCAGGGCGATACGGCGGTGCAGTTTCCATTTTTCCATAGCAATGGCGATAAAAAATCCGCCCAGGAAGAGGAAGATAAGATGATTGGCGTAGGGAGCGGTGGCCGCCCCGGATTTCATCACGTTGAGAGCGGGAAATAAGCCGATGGGCAACAAGGCCGTGGCCGGGATGGGAATGGCTTCCGTTATCCACCAGGTGGCCATCAGTATGGTAACCGCAGCCACTTTCAGCCCCTCCGGTTTTAAACCGGCCGGAAGCGGCAGCATTAAGATGAGTAAAAACAAAACCGGGCCGAGGAATAATCCGAAGCGCTGTCGTGACGTGTACATCTTATTCTTCCCTTCTATCTGCAATTTCCACTTGATTAAATTATATTTTTAACAAGAAAATATAACCCGATGCTGATAAAAAACGAAATATAACCCAATGCCAAAAATTTTATGGTAAACACAGCGCTGTTATTGATGTTTTTATGGTTCACATACAACTTGTAGGCAATTAAATTGGCAATAGAACCGAACAGGCTGCCGAATCCACCGGCATTTGTTCCCCAAAGCAGAGCCTGCCACTTTGTTGTAAAGTTGGCAAACAATAAAGCTACCGGTACATTACTCAAAAACTGGCTGGCCAGCGCCGAAAATATGAAGACATGTTCGGAATGGCTTACTTCCACAGCAAGTAACGCTTTCATATTGTCTGCAAGCCCGAAAAAGAAGAACAGACTGAACAACAGTGCGTAATCAACCTGCAGGCTTTTCCGGTCAAACAAAAGAACATATAGCGGTACAACTGCGATAACCGTCACAGGCAGAAGACGCAGCACGGCCAACAGTACAAGAATAATCAGAATAACATAGACAGCAGACTTTTTATTTATTTTAACCGTTGTTTTTTGCGAAGAAATATTATTTTCGTTTTTAACCAGAAGTGATGCTATACTTAATAAAATAAGGAAAACAAGAGAATACGGTGCGATTTCAGTAATAAACGTGAGCGGCTTCAAACGATAAAACCAATAAATATAGAGATTTTGCGGATTTCCGAATGGGGTTAAAGCCGAACCGGCGTTAGCAGCCAGCGCTTCCAGGATGATAAGTATATCCTTCCTTTCCACATTTAAAGCCAGGGTTAACGGTATGATAACAATTAAAGCGGCATCGTTGGTAATCAGCATGGAAAGGAAGAAGGTGGCCAGCACCAGTTTAAGCGGTATCCATTTACCCTTTTCCAGCCGGTTTGAAATATTTTCGATAAAGCCGCAGCGTTCAAGACCTTTAACAGCAACAAAGAGGGTAAATAAAATGGCCAGAACTTCTATTTCATCAAGAGAATAGGAAGGCAGATGGGCCACGTACAATGAGGTAAGCAGAAAGCCCGCGGCAGAAGCAAGCAGCAACCACTCTTTAATCAGAAAATCCGCTAATGTACTTTTCCCTTGCAAAGCTGCTCCGGTTTTTTTCGCGGCCGAACAGTTATCACCAATCTTTTCTATACTACCACCATATAAATATAATCAATCTTCTTACCACATTCTAACATTTTTAGGGTTACGCTTTATTTGCATCCAATTGATTTCCGCTGTTAAATTGAGAAAAAAATCTTAGGAAGGAGAACATAGTGGCGCAAAATCTGATTGAAAAAATAGTGCAACAATTTGCCGTTGGCCTGGAGAAGAATACGGAAGTCCACAGCGGCGATTACATCACCATTCAACCGGCTTACGTAATGACGCATGACAATACCGGAGCGGTCATCCCCAAATTTCGTTCCATCGGCGCCAGCAAAATGGCCAATCCCCGCCAGCCGGTGTTCACTCTGGATCATAACATTCAGGATAAAAGCGAAAAAAACGTGCAGAAATATGCCAAAATCGAAGCCTTTGCCAGAGAAATGGGCGTGGATTTCTACCCTGCCGGCCGCGGCATCGGCCATCAGATTATGATTGAAGAGGGATACGCCTTTCCGGGAACGATGGTGGTCGCATCCGACAGCCATTCCAATATGTACGGCGGCGTCGGTTGTCTGGGTACGCCCATTGTGCGCACCGATGCGGCGGCTATTTGGGCCACCGGCCGTACCTGGTGGCAGATTCCCCCGGTTGCCAAAGTGATTCTGAAAGGTCAATTAAGGCCCGGCGTCAGCGGGAAAGACGTTATTCTTGCTTTGGCCGGCTATTTTAATCACGACGAAGTGCTGAACCACGCCATCGAATTCAGCGGCGAAGGCGTAGCTGCGCTCAGCATTGACCAGCGGTTGAGCATCGCCAATATGACCACCGAATGGGGCGCGCTGGCCGGTGTGTTTCCGGTAGACCGGGTTCTGCTGGACTGGCTGCAAGCCCGCGCCGCTTATTTGGCCAAACGCGGTCCCGCCGGTGTGCCGTCCGATGAAGATGAGGAAAAACGTCTCGACAAACAGCGCATCGAGCGGTTGAAACAGAACATCCCCGCCACCGATCCCGACGCCTTCTATGCCAAAGAAATCGTTTTCGATCTGAGCCGGGTGCGGCCCTATGTATCCGGCCCTAATACCGTAAAGGTAATGACGCCCGTTGATGAAATCCGTAAGAAAAAGGTACAAATCAATAAGGCCTATCTGGTATCCTGTGTAAACAGCCGTTTGGAAGATATTGCCGCTGCCGCCGAAGTGGTTAAAGGGAAAAAAGTGGCGCCGGGTGTGGAATTTTATATTGCCGCCGCCTCCAGCGAAGTGCAAAAACAAGCCGAAGAAGCCGATTACTGGCGGAATTTGCTGGACGCCGGCGCCATCCCCCTGCCCCCCGGCTGCGGGCCCTGCATCGGTTTGGGCGCCGGTTTGTTGGAAGACGGCGAAGTGGGTATCTCAGCCACCAACCGTAATTTTAAGGGACGCATGGGTTCGCCCAATGCGGACGCCTACCTGGCCTCTCCGGCCGTGGTGGCCGCTTCTGCCATAGCCGGTTATATCGATCTGCCCTTTGAAGTCGAACAAATAGAGCCTCAGGGTGAAGTACACCAAAATTCCAGAGCGGCGCAGGGCGGCGCTGCGGTTTCCATCATCGAGGGCTTCCCGCAGGAAATCAAGGGCGAGATTATTTTTTGCCCTCAGGACAATCTGAACACCGACGGCATCTATCCGGGTAAATACACCTATCAGGACGACATTACGCCCGAGAAACAAGCCGAAGTGGTGATGGAAAACTACGACCCGGAATTCGGCAAAATTGTTAAAAAAGGCGATATTCTGGCCGGAGGGTACAATTTCGGCACGGGCAGCTCGCGCGAACAGGCGGCCACAGCTCTTAAATATCGCGGCCTGCCGCTGGTTATCGCCGGGTCGTTCAGCGAAACCTACAAACGCAACGCCATCAACAACGGTTTTCTGACCATCGATTGCCCGCCTTTTATCGATATGCTGAAAAAACGTTTCGGCACGGAGAAACTGACTGTGCGGACAGGGATTACGGCGCGCATCCTTTTTAAAGAAGCCGTTATTGAAGTCGGGGACGAACGCTATCCTTTCGCTCCGGTGGGTACGGCCGCCCAGGAAATTATCAAAGCTGCCGGATTGGAAAACTGGGTGCAGGCGCAGTTGAAGGAATCTTCATGACCGTTCCCAATGAAATTCTTTTCTTTGCTTTGCTTTTATTCAGCGGGCTGGTGTTGGCCGCGGTATTTCAACGGTTTCACGTTCCGTCCAGCCTGTGGTATCTGCTTGTCGGATTCCTCGCCGCTTTGTGGATTTCTTCTTCCGGCTACGATTTAGGTCTGCGCTGGTTCAATTTTCGTTTCATTGCCTTTTATATGATATTACCCGCCCTGGTGTTTACCGCCGCTCTGGAGCTGGATGTACGCGCATTGATGCGCCATCTTATTAGTATCCTGATTCTGTCTATACCGGTTTTCCTGATTATGCTGCTCATTAGCGCTGCCCTGCTCTATGACGGCATTGACTCTTCCGAGGGTTTTCCCTGGGCAGCCGCCTTCCTTACTGCGACCATTCTATCCGCCACCGACCCGGAGGAGATACTGCATTTTTGTGAAAAATTTGGAGCGCCGCAGCGTTTGATTCTTCTGATCAAAGGTGAAAGCCTGTTCAATGATGCCGGGTCCATCCTTATTTACGGACTGGTAATGAATTTTGCTCTCGGGTCGAAATCATCATGGCATTTGAGCGACGCCCTGTCTCATTTTCTTTTGCTTTTTTTCGGCGGGATCCTTACGGGCCTGGCGGGCGGATTAATCCTCTGGCTCTTTTTTCGTCTGGTAAAGGGACAGTCGGAGCGATTGCTTCTGATACTCATCACCGTATATGCCGGTTTTATTCTTTCGGAAACCGTGTTTAATGTTTCCGGCGTTATGACGCTGTTAACATTGGGCATTATTTCAAATCTTCTTTACGATTCCAAAGCCGAAAGCTCAGAGAAGGACACGCTCTTTCATTTATGGTCGTTTCTGGCGCATCTGGCGCATGCCCTGGTTATGATATTGGTGGGCATAAGCATTGTTCCGGCCATGTTTACAGAACGCTGGTTAGCCATGCTCATCGGAATTATAGCCGTTATGGCGGCCCGCGCCATCGGTATTTACGGTGTATTTCCGCTGTTCAACTTTTTTGCTGTCCGGGAAAAGCTCAACAAAGCGGATAAACATATTCTCTTTTGGGGTAGTAACCGAGGGGCCATTGCCGTTGCTTTGGCGCTTTCGCTGCCGCTTTCTCTGGACTATTGGTTCACCATCCAATCCATTACATACGGCGTGGTCTTATTTGGATTGCTGATTCAGCTCGGTTTAACGCCGCATTTTTTGCGACGGCTCTTCAAGGCCTGAGTCCTCTGCATACATTCCTCTATTTTCTCATTCGATTGTAACTTTCCCGCCCTGCCTTCATCTATAATACCGTTCGAATTTCAATATTAACCAAACAAAAAGGATTTGCCATGTTACAAACCAATCTTACTCATGTACTTTCGGAAGACGATTACAATAAAATTTTAGCCGAAAATGAAAATGTGATGATCTGCTGTGGACGCATGGGACCGATGTGCGTGCCGGTTTACGCCGCCATGGAAGAGCTGGAAGAAGAATATCCGCATGTTAAATTTGCCGATATGGAGTTTGATCTCCCTGACGCTCATGTCATCCGCAATTTACCGGAATGCGCGGGTTTTATGGGGCTTCCTTTCACGGTGTATTATAAAAACGGTAAAGTGGTTAAGGCCACCAGCAGCCTGCAAAGCATGGATCAAATTACCGAAATCCTGGATGAGCATTTCGATAAAAATAAATAACATTTTAAACCGCGGAGGGCACCACAAAGGCATGCCATCCTTCGACATTTCTCAGGATGATAATATAGCGTCATAGTGAGCCACGTCGAACTATGACGCGGTGGTGAACATCACAAGCGTGTCATCCTTCGACGGGGCTCAGGATGACAATGTAGCGTCATGGTGAGCCCTTCGACAGGCTCAGGAACCACCCGTCGAACTATGACGCGGTGGTGAAAATCAAAAGGCGCGTCATCCTTCGACCGTGACAAGTCGGGGCAGGCTCCGTTCAGGATTACATTGAAGGCTGGCTCAGGATAACAGTACCGGATTATTAAATCAAAATAATTCTCTGTGTCCTCTGTGCCCCCTGTGGTTTTACAAATACTTTTTAATCAGGAAATACAGATGGAACAGAACTCGTACGACATTATCATTTTAGGCGGCGGCGCAGCCGGGTTAACCGCCGGTATTTACGCCGCCCGGGCCAAAATGCGCACCCTGATTCTGAACGAAGGTACCGTAGGCGGCCAAATGGTGCTGACCCACGAAATCGCCAACTATCCGGGCGTGGAACATATCAACGGTTATATGTTGTCCCGCACAATGGCCAATCAGGCTAAATCATTCGGATGTGAGATTATCGCCAATGCCCGTATTGAGAAACTTGATATCAGCGGAAAAGAAAAACGTGTTGAAGTGCGCAGGAAAGGCATATTTAAGGCCAAAGCGGTCATCATTGCCAGCGGCGGACGGGCGCGTAAACTGGGCGTTCCCGGTGAAGATACCTATCAGGGTAATGGTATTTCTTATTGCGCCACCTGCGATGGCGATTTTTTTCAGGATAAAGAAATCATTGTAGTGGGCGGTGGTAATTCCGCTTTGGAGGAAGCCGTGTCGCTGACAACCTACGCTTCCAAAGTAACCATCGTACACGAGTTTGACCACTTTCAGGCCTATCCCACCGCAGTGGAAGAGGCGCAGAAAAATGAAAAGATCGATTTCATTATGGAATCAACGGTCGCCGAATTCCGCGGTGATGCTTCTTTGAAGAAAGCCGTCATCCGACATATACCCAGCGGCAGGCTAAGTGAGATGTCCATTGACGGCGCTTTTATTTTTATCGGCTATGTGCCTAATACGGAAGCTTTTGAGGGGATTGTGGAACTGAACGAGCGCAAAGAAATTATAGTGGACGCAGACCGCGCCACCAACGTTGCGGGCGTCTTTGCCGCCGGTGACGCAATCGCCAAAAAATATCGGCAGGTCACTACCGCTGTGGCCGACGGTACCATCGCCGCCTTAAGCGCAATCGAATACATCCACCAACGCTAAATCGGCTGTCTGTTTCTTTAAACCGTATCGGCCTCTGGAGCCGGTGCGGTTTTTTTGACTAAAACACCGCTGACCAGGCGTCGAAAATAATTGCGCATATCATCAAAAAGCGTATAAGCCCAGGGCACGGCGATCAATGAAACAAAGGTTGAAAAGACCAGTCCGCCGATAATGGTGCGCCCCATTGGCGAATAGGGAATACCGATCATTTTTGTGTTGCCGACCGCCATAGGTATCAGTCCGCCGATCGTCGTAAAAGCGGTCATCAATATGGGCCGGAAACGGTTCTTCCCGGCTTCAATCAAGGCCTCAAAACGGCTATACCCCACTTTGCGCAGCCGGTTCACCATATCGATAAGGACAATGGCATTGTTTACCACAATACCAATTAATATGACAAAACCGATTTGACTCATCATGTCCATTGTTGTATCCGTTATGAACAATATCCAATAGGCGCCCACAAAAGCAAACGGTATGGACATGATCACAGACAGAGGCAGAACAAACGATTCGAAAAGAATACCCATTAACAGAAATACAAAAGTAATAGCCAGAATAATGGCAAACATCTGGCTCTGCCCGCTTTGCTGCATGCGCATAAACCGTTGACCCTTGTTCCATGAATAACCGTAGGGCATTTTGAATCCGGCCATTACCTGATCCACTTTTTTATAAATGGCCTGCATATTATCCACCGTGGTGTTTACTTTTATGGCTAAAAAGGTTTTGCCGTTTTCCCGGTGAATAGCGCCGAAGCCTTTTTTCACGGTAAAGTTTGCCAAAGCGGCCAAAGGCACTTCTTTTCCGTTGCGGGTAAAAAAGGTGATATTCTTTAACTGCTGCAGGTTTTTACGGTCTTCCGGCCGCAGTTGGATTGTCATATTGATTTCTTTTTCATCGGTCTGGTATTTGGGAAGCTGGATGCCCCGTAATGCGTACATAACCGTTCCGGAAATAACCCGCGGGTTGATGCCGTATTTCTGGACCTGTTCTCTTTTTATAACCAGCCGGATTTCATCAACGCCTGTTTCCCGGTCGGTTTCGATACTGATAATCTCCGGAATACGGCGTAAGCGGCGTTCCACTTCTTTGGAAAGCTCGGCTAAGCGGTTGGTATCATCGCCCAATAGATTAATGGTCAGCGAAGCATCACTTTCGCTGGCGCTTTGCCGCCATGAGGTCCGAATCTTCACTCCGGAAAATTTGGGCAGGCGTTTTTTTACATCGGCCAGCACCTCGTCCCGGCTCATTCTTTTTTCACTTTTGATGCCGAATAAGCCTACCAAACCTTTGTATAATACTTCATACCAGCTTTCCGGCTCTTCTTCCTGCAAAAACACATTAATCCGGGCAAAATCTTTACGGTAGCGTACGTCAATTGTTTTGATCTTGTAGATATCTTCTTTCGCCCGGATGGTGTCCTCCATCGCTTTAACAGCCTTCCCCGCTTCTTCCAATGTATAATTATCGGGCAAATCGATCATTAACCGAAAATCATTAATATTGCCTTCCATATTATCTGTCCGGCCGATTTTGTTCATAATCATCCCGGTAGAAACCAATATGGCCACCAAGATGAGCATGGTTTGCAGGCGGTGTTGCAACACCCAGCGCAAGGTGTTTTGATATTTTCCATTAAGATAATAAATTGCTTTTGGTTCTTTTACTTGTCGTTTACTGATCACCTTTGTAGCCATTAACGGGATGAAAACCATGGCCACAAAAAGCGAGGCCAGCAGGGAAAATATTACCGGCAGCCCGATACGCATCATGTAAAACTGGAAATTTACATTGTCGTTCATCAGAATGAGCGGCAGGAAAACAACGATGGTCGTAAATGTAGCCATGGTAACAGCCAAAGAGACCTCGCTGGCGCCGTAGCCGGCGGCCTCTCGGATATCATAACCCTGCGCTCTTTTGTTATAGATATTTTCCAGAACCACAATGGAATTATCCACCACCATACCGATGGAAATCATTAATCCCATCATGGTAACAATGTTTAACGACCAACCTATAAAATACATGGTTGTCAGGCTGGCCACAATGGATAAAGGGATGGCAATGTTTAATAAAAGCGTCATACGGAAGCGGCGCAGGAAAAAGTACAATACCAGGAAGGCGAAAAATCCACCCCACATGCCGGCTTTTTTAAGATTATCCACCGATTCCACAATGTACTTGCCCTGATTGAAGAGAATCTCGGTTTTAAAATTGGCCATCCGGCTGTCTTTCATTATCTCGTTGTGGATTTTTTCATCCACCATCCGGCAAATATCCACCGTATTGGCTATAGACTCCTTGAACACGCCAATCTGAATGGCTTTTTTTCCGTCAATACGCTGTATCCAGCGCTGGGTTTGATCGGGAACGTCATAGCGAACCTCCGCGATATCTTTAAGCAGGATGTTGGTGCCGCGGATGGGCAGGTTGCGGATATGCTCCAGGGCTTTGAACTTCCCCACCGAACGTACATAAATTTTTTGGCCTCCGGATCGGATATGCCCGGAAGAAATAGCAAAATTATCCCGGCGCAGGTTTTCAATTACATCATATAAATTGATTTTATAGCTTTTTACCGCATCCTGGTTAACCAGTATTTGAATGGATTTCTCATCGGCTCCCCAAATTTCCACATTGGCGACGCCGTCAATCCGTTCCAAAGGCCGCTTAACCAGTTGTTCGGTTAGATAATACGGGTCTTCCACCGGTTCGCTGGGTATCAACGCCAGCCACATCACCGGGCTGTCATCATCACTCCATTTACGGATAAAGATGCGTTCCACATCATCCGGAAGGTCGATCTTCACCCGTTCCATACGATCGCGCAGCTGACTGTAGGCCACATCCATTGCCGTACCCTGGTTAAAACGGATAAAAGCCCAGGTACCGTTGGTAAAACTGCGTGTGGAAACGGTTTCCACACCTTTTATAGTACGCACTACTTCTTCGATGGGACGGGCGATAAACTGTTCCACCTCTTCGGGATTCGCATTGGGATACGGCACCCATACACCGAGGAAGGGTCGGGTGTTGCCCGCCGGCAGAAGATCGATAGAGATTTGGGAATAAGCCAGAAAGCCGACGACCAGCATGGCCAACAGCGTCATCAATACTGTGATAGGCCTGTTTAAGGCTAAACTCGGCAAAGGCGTTATTTTATCTACAAGATTTACTTTTTTTTCAGTCACTTGTCTTCTCCCCCGGCTGTTGCCGTCTGTTCAAGAGGAAGATTTTTTTGAGAGACAATGTAGTAAATGGTCGGAATAACCACCAGAGTAAGAATGGTGGAAGAGAGCAAACCGACAATCACGGTAATAGCCATCGGCGTTCGAATTTCGGCGCCGTCGCCCAGGCCAATGGCCATAGGCAACAAGCCCAGCACAGTGGTTGAGGTTGTCATCAAAATCGGGCGCAACCGTACCTTACCGGCCTGAACTATGGCCTCGGTTATTTCCATACCCTGCCGGCGCAAGTGATTGATATAATCCACTAGTACAATAGCGTTGTTTACCACAATACCGGCCAGCATGATCATACCTAAAAAGACTACGATGCTCAGGGGAATATTGAGCAGATAGAGGAATATAATCACGCCGATCATCGCCAGGGGTATGGTAAAGATAATAATAAAGGGATGTATCAGCGATTCAAACTGCGAAGCCATAACGATATAGACCAGAAAGATAGCCAGCGCCAGGGCCATCATCAAGCTGTTCAACGATGTTTCCATTTCCTTGTTTTGCCCGGCCAGCTCGTAGCCGAAGCCGTCGGGTAAATCCAATTTTTGTATTTCTTCGAACACAGCCTGGTTTACCTCGTTCAGGTTGGCTCCGGGCAATAAGTTACCGGTTATTACGGCGGTTCGCTGCTGATCCACGCGGCGTATTTCCGACGGTCCTTCGTGCACACGTATTTCGGCGACGGATTGCAGAGGGATGGGAATGGGCGCCTGCGGATTGATGATGATCCGTTTTAAGGCGTCTATACTTTCCTTATCCTGATCGCGCAGCCGCACCAGGATATCGATGCGCCGATCCTGCTCCTTGAACTCTGTTGCCACATCGCCGCGCACTTTATTACGCACAATGGAAGCCACGTTAAGAATATTTAAACCGTAACGCGAAATAAGCTGCCGATCATAATAAATCTGCACTTCGGGATTACCACGCTGGATGTTCGATTTAACATCCACCAATCCGTCAATCTCACTCATGCGGTCTTCTAATTCATGGCTCAGGCGTTGCAGCTCGCGCAGGTTATAGCCTTTCAGATGCACCTCGACCGGCGTTTTAAAACTGAACAAAGCCGGCCGGGAGATATTGGCCACCAACCCGGAATACTCTTTAAGGATATTGCGAATTTTGGCGATGACCCGTTCTTCCATCCGTTCTACATTGGAAACAGGTTTAAGGGTCACGGTAAGTTTAGCCGTATGCTCGCCCTGTTCGCTGTCGGTTGTGGCATTTTTATCCGTTCCGCAAACAGAAGCTACTTTGGCTACTTCCGGCAAGGCGGTAATTTTTTGCTGAATGGGCAGCACACGCTTATCGGTACGTTCCACCGGCGTACCGACAGGCATAGTCAGGTTCACGTAAAACTCGCCTTGATGCACCTCGGGGATCAATTCACTGCCTAAGCGCGGTCCGATGCCGAATAAAGTTACCAAAAAAACAATGAGAACTGCCCCTAAGACCGTATATTTTTTCTCTAAAGATTTGGTAAGCATCTTCGGATAGGATTTTTCCACCCAATTATAACCCAAATCGAACAGAGAAACCAGCCACCTGGCCGGATAAGCAAATAACAATCGACTTATCAAGACCACAAACATAATAAATGTACCGATGAAAACAGCAAAAGCATGGAACAAGCGAAAACTGAACTCCAGAAGCGCGTAAATTAAAAATTCAAACACAAAATAGACGGATTTGATTTCGTATAAGGGGACAATAAACCAGAAAATATTCACAATGCGCGAACGACCGTTCATTTGATCGCGTAAACCGGCAAATCTGCTGTAAACCGCTTCCACCGATTTGAATTCCTGAAACCCGGGCCACAGCTCTTCCACAAATTGAACATTCACCTTTTGAGCAAATGCTTTAATCCGCTTTCCGTATTCCAGTTCTTTATAAAACACCTGCACCAGCGCCATTAGCGGATGGATAAAAACGCCAACAACCAGCAGCAGCATTTTAAACAGGACAAAAAAGAAGGATAGAAAAATTTGCGCGGATTTCCACAGCCAGCTTAAGGTTGTTTTGAATAACAACCGGAATAATTGAACTATTTTTGAGATAACAGACGGAGCTTTATCCTTTGTGAAGCGGTCAATTTCCGATTGGATATCAAATCGTAAAACGTATTTTTCGGGCAATGATTTACTATCCACACCTTTCATAAAGGCTTCGCTCGTTCGCGAAGAGAGCATCGGTATAAGGAAGAGCGCTATAGCCAAAGAAGCCAGCAAAGAGAAAACAACGGTTAAGGCCAAATCGCCAAAAACCTGTCCGGCAACGCCTTCCACAAACACAATGGGGAAAAAAACGGCAATAGTGGTTAAGGTGGAAGCGATAACCGCGCCGCCCACCTCGGAAACGCCGCGTAAGGTGGCCCGGATCAGGCCATCCCCTTCCTCACGGCAACGAGTGATGCTCTCCAATACAACAATGGAATTATCCACCAACATACCGATACCCAGGGCCAATCCGCCGAGGGACATAATATTAAGCGACACACCGAACATCTTCATCGGGGCAAAGGTAGCCACAATAGAAATAGGGATAGATAAACCGATGATGACGGTTGGGCCAAGCCGACGCAGAAATACAAACAGCACGATAATTGCCAGAATACCGCCCATAATGGCGGTGCTTTTCACTTCATTAATTGAGTTTTCAATAAAGATGGATTGATCCGAAAGTGTTTCGATATGAACCCCTTCGGGCAGACCATAGGTTAGAAAATTTGTCATGCTTTTTTTAAGCATGGCCTCGCGCCGGCGTTCTCTGGGCGATACACGCCTGGCCGTTTCTTTCTTCTCCTTTTGAGTACGTTTTTCCAGATTACGGACGAAAGCCCTTTGTTGCGGCGTACCGTACAGTTTATTTTTTACTCGTTTGGCCACGGCTACAATATTGGCGTCCGCTTCTTTGTAGATTTCTATCTCAACACTTTCTTTTCCGTCGATTCGAGTGATAATTTCGCGTTCTTTACTGGTGCGATACACTTTACCGATATCACGAACTTTAATATCCACCCCGTTCCAGCGCCCCACAACCACATTACGTATTTCGTCGATAGTTTTGAATTCGTTCAGGGTTCGTACCAGATACTCGGTTTCGCCTTCCTTCAGATTTCCACCGGCCAGGTTAACATTTTCCTCTGCCAGCCGCGCTTTAATAGTTTGTATATCGATGCCGATGAGCGTCATTTTCTGCTCGTTCAATTCCACACGAATTTCCTCTTCCAACCCGCCTTTTACTTTTACGGCAGCCACGCCTTCCACGGTTTCCAGGGCACGTTTAATCTCTTCTTCCGCCAGATAACGTAAATAGGTCAAACCGGCGTCGCCGAACAAACCTATGCGGATAATCGGGTCTAATGTGGGATCGTAACGCAAAATGATCGGGCGGCGCACTTCCTGCGGTAAGAACACCTGATCCAGCTTTTCCCGTACATCGGCGGTGGCTTTGTTCATATCCGTATCCCAGGTAAATTCGAGGATCACATCCGATTGCTCGGCCTTGGATACGGAACTGATGGAGACCAGGTTATCCACCACGCCCAAGGCCTGTTCGATGGGCCGTGATATGGTGGTTTCGATCTCTTCCGGAGCGGTGCCGAGATATTCGGTGCGTACGGTTAAACTGGGGTAACTCATATCCGGCATCAGGTTGAGGGGAAGCTGCTGGTAGGATATTAATCCGAACACAAACACGCCAATCACCACCATCAGGATGGCAACCGGCCGCTCGGTGGTAAAATTGAAAAAATTCGTCCTGAGCTGTGGTTTATCTTTCATAATCCGTTTTTCTCTTCTTTATCCGTTCCTGTCAATAAACGATTACTGTTCTTCTTGCCGTTCAACGACAACCGTTACGGGAGTTTTGTCTTTCATACCGGCCTGTCCGATAACGATCACTTTGTCGCCCGGAACGATATCTTTTAACGATTCCACTTTTTCGTTATCGGCAAATCCGGGAGTTAAACGAATTTTATGGGCAATCCCGTCACGTACGATATACACGTTCATGTATTCGTTTTCGTACACAATCGCTGTTTTGGGAATAAGCACCACGTCTTTGTGTGTATCCACGATGATTTGCACATTTACAAACATACCCGGACGAAGTTTACTATTTTTATTACGAACGCCAACCGTTACTTTAAACGTACCGCTTGACGGGTCAACCACCGGGCTGAGCCGTTTGATCCATGCCTCAAAAGTTTCTCCGGGAATATGGTCGGAATAAACAATGGCTTTCTGTCCCAGTTTTAACTGGCCGAGGTTCTTTTCCGGAACGTAAACCACAGCGATCATTTCGTTATAATTAACAACGGAGAAGAGTTTGTCGGTGGGCTGGATACGCCGGCCTATTTTGGCCAGCCGTTCGCCGATCCTCCCGCTAATGGGCGACTTGATGAGCGTATAATCCAGATTGAGCTGGGCTTCTTTCCATTGGATTTCGGCGGTTTCCAGAGCAAAACGGGCTGTTTCAAATTCTTCATCGCTTAACAGATTTTTATCATGCATTGCTTTTAAACGGTTATAATTGTTCTGCTGTCTCTGCAGTTCCACATTAGCCTTTTTTTCCGCTAATTCGTACTCTTTGGCTTCCAGGGTGAGCAGCAGGTCGCCTTTTTTTACATAATCCCCTTCTTCTTTATGGATGGCTTCAACAATGCCCTGAATACGTGAATAGACGTCGGCCATAATTTCCGTTTCCAGGTTGGAACTGAGTAAAATAAAATTGGAAATATCGCCTTTTTTTACGGTGGCCACCTCTACCGGGACCTTTTCCTGTTCTTCTTTTTTCATTCTATCCCGGCGCATTTCGCTTTTAAGACTATCCGCCCCGGGAGCTTTTCTTTTCCCTTCCGGACTTCCGCCGCATTGCCATAAGGTGACCGTCGCTAACAGAAAAATAACCCAGTAAACAAAGAAAGTTTTACGCATGATGACTCCGTCGTTTAATTTTTAAAATGAATGCTTAGCTTAATACGGTAAATTGTCGGCGTTGTTTCAGCTAAATATAATTTTTCAAGATTACAAATACAGAGTTTACTATATCTTAAATTTGTTTTCAAATCAATTTTGTATATTAGTATGGGAATATATAATGGAAGGAAAAGCAGGTTTATTAAGCAGATCACTTTAATCGGCTACAAAATATGCGTAAATGTCAAGATCTGCAGCTGGCATCCCGACGAACAACCCACCCCAATTCGTTAAAACCACACCGGCGCCATGTTATGCCCCTCCCTTCGGCGAAGATCAGGCTGTTGCAGAATAGGGAATTTGGGGCTAAAGCCCCATGATTTGTTGGATTACTGTCCCCCCCGCGCTAAAGCGCGGGGCTATTCAAAAATTTATAAGCTTATTAAAAATAATTAAATAGCCCCGACTTTTAAGTCGGGGTCAAAAAATTATTTCCCTATTTTTTAGGCGCTTTAGCGCCTTTATATAGAAACTGCAACAGCCTGAGATAAGGGACGGGGGTGGGTTGTGGTCGTAAACCGGCACACTTCATATAAATCAAGGTCTCGCGCTGACATTCCGAACTTGATTCGGAATCCCACCTTAAGACATAGGATGCTGAAACAAGCCTGTCCTGGCGTCAGGCCAGGGTTCAGCATAACTGGTTACGTCATTCCGTCCCGCCCGGGCGGGATCGGAATCCCACCGGACAACCCACCCCAATTCGTTAAAACCACACCGGCGCCACGCTACGCCCCTCCCTTCGCCGAAGGTAGGGGATGTAGGTGGATTGCGGCCAGGTTTTCGCTAACCGTCTTACCGAAACCATCAATCAGAAAGGTGACAGCTTTAAAAAAACCAAAAATATAAAAAAAGCGGGCTTTGCACCCGCTTTGTTTTAAAATTCATCGTAATAGATCATCTCTTTTTCCACGCCCAGATTATAAAGCATATTGTTTACGGCGCTGATCATCATGGGGGGACCGCACATATAGTATTCAATATCTTCCGGAGCCTGATGGTTCTTCAGATAATTTTCGTAAACCACCTGATGGATAAAGCCTACCGGGCCGTCCCAGTTATCTTCCGGCAGCGGTTCGGAAAGCGCAACATTGTAACTGAAATTGGGAAATTTTGCCGCTATATTTTTAAAATCTTCATCATAGAACATTTCTCTTTTGGACCGTGCGCCGTACCAGAAAGTAACCTTGCGTTTGGTTTTGAGCGTATGGAATAAATGAAAAATATGACTGCGCATGGGCGCCATGCCGGCTCCCCCGCCGATGTAACACATTTCGCGATCGCTCTCATTGATAAAAAATTCACCGTACGGCCCGCTGATGGTCACCTTATCGCCCGGTTTTAAATTGAAGATATACGATGAAGATATACCCGGTGGATAGTCCGTGCCCGGCGGCGGTGTGGCGATACGCACATTGAGCATTACGATATCTCCTTCCGCCGGATGATTGGCCATGGAATAGGCCCGGAATATTTCCTCGTCATTTTGGGCTTTCAAATCCCATAAATGGTACTTATCCCAGTCCGGCCGGTACTGTTCCTCAATATCAAACTCTTTAAAGGACAAGCTGTACGGCGGGATATAAATCTGGATGTAGCCTCCCGCTTTGAAGTTTAAATGCTGGCCTTCGGGCAGTTCCAGTATCAATTCCTTAATAAAAGTGGCTACGTTTTTATTGGAGCGTACCGTGCACTCAAATTTCTGAATATTGAAAATCTCATCCGGAATTTCAATTTTCATATCGGTTTTTACTTTTACCTGGCAGGCCAGACGAACATGTTCTTTGACTTCCGCGCGCGTTAAATGCGATTCTTCCGTGGGCAGCACATCGCCGCCGCCTTCCAGTACCTTGCATTTACACATTCCGCAGGTGCCCTGTCCGCCACAGGCCGAAGGCAGAAAAATACTGTTTTCTGTGAGAGTAGCCAGCAGATTGGTACCCGCTTCCACTTCCGGACTTTTTTCCTCGTCGTCATTGATCAGAAGCTTTACCTTCCCCTTGGTAACCAATTTTGTTTCCGCATACGAAAGAATGGCTACCAGGATGAGAATTGTACCTGTAAAAACACCGGCGCTAAGCCCGATAATCCCTAATGTACCCAAAATTTATCCCCTCAATTTAAAGTTGAATACCCGAAAATAACATAAAGGCCATGGACATCAGGCCGGTAATCAGCATGGTAATGCCCAAACCTTTTAATCCACTTGGTACGTTGGAATAACGTATTTTTGTCCGGATGGAAGCCATGGCCACAATGGCAAGGAACCACCCGATACCGGAACCGAAACCGAATACAACCGATTCGCCTAATGTATATTCCCGTTCCACCATAAAGAGCGAAGCGCCTAAAATAGCGCAGTTTACAGCGATAAGCGGCAGAAAAATGCCCAGAGCCGCGTACAGTTTGGGTGAATATTTATCAATAACCATTTCCACTAATTGTACCATAGCGGCAATGGTAGCGATAAAAGTAATAAAATTCAGGAAGCTTAAATCCACGCTGCCAAATTGCTCGCCGGCCCAGGCCAGGGCGCCTTCCTTTAAAATGTATTCGTGTATAAACCAGTTGGTGGGCGCGGTAATGGTTAATACAAAGGTAACCGCCAGTCCCAAACCGACCGCCGTTTCCACTTTTTTGGATACGGCCAGAAAAGAACACATACCCAGAAAGAAGGCCAGCAAGATATTTTCTACAAAAACCGCTTTTACAAACAGACTCAGATAATGTTCTAACATAATGCGCTGCCTCCTTCCTATTCATGAACCGTTTTGGTAATGGTTCTCTGCACCCAAACAAGCAGGCCGAGCAAGATAAACGCGCCGGGCGAAAGCACCATAAGCCCCATATTTTCGTAACCAGCCTGATACAGCGCCTGGGGGATGATCTGAAATCCGAAAAAGCTGCCGCTGCCCAAAATCTCCCGCCCGGTAGCGATCACAAGCAGAATCCAACCGTACCCCATCGCATTGCCCAATCCGTCCAAAAATGACGGCCAGGGTTTGTTCTGCAGGGCAAAAGCTTCCGCCCGCCCCATGATAATGCAGTTGGTAATAATTAAACCGACAAACACGCTTAACTGTTTGCTGATATCAAACAGGTAGGCCTTAAGTATCTGATCGACCAGAATTACCAATGTGGCGATAACGGCCAGTTCTACAATGATACGAATCTTTGAAGGTATCTTATTACGCAACAGTGAAATAAATACATTGGATAGTGTCAGCACAAAAGTAACCGCTAAGGTCATAACCAGCGCTGTATTCACCTGAACCGTGGTGGCCAATGCCGAACATATCCCCAACACCTGGAAGGTAATAGGATTGTTATCGCTCAACGGTTCTCTTAGAACGCGCAGGTTTTTTTTGGAAAACATTTTTTCCCTGGGTTTTTTGATCTCTGCGGTTTGAACATCGTTAGCCATTGATATGTCCCCCTTCCGCTTCTGTCATTTTTTTCAAAAATGGTTCATATTTTTTTAATTCGCTTCTGAGAAAATTGGTTACCCCGCGACCGGTGAGTGTGGCGCCGCTGATGCCGTCCACTTCATGGTAGGCTTGCGGATCGCCTTCCCGTACTTTCCCTTTAACTACCTGAATCGATACCAGATTGCCCTCAGCATCACGGATCTTTTTCCCAACAAAATTGGCCGTAAACCAGTCTTTGGAAATTTCGCCTCCCAAACCGGGAGTTTCACCGTGTTTGTAAAAGGTGATGCCCTTGATGGTGGAACAGTCCGTATCCAGAGCCAAATAACCGTAGATGGTTGACCACAATCCCTTGCCGGAAACAGGCAAAATATGCGCCTGCGGTTGACCATCCTTGATATATTCGTACAGGGGGTATAAACCCGTGTCCGTCTTAGGATCGATATCATCCGGCGTTTTTCCCTCTACTATATTTCCCTGATCATCCACGACAACGCCCTTAATATATTTGCTGTATAATTCCTGTATCTTTTGCCTACTGAAAGATTCGCCTTCGGCGGGGCGGATATTGACCGAGGCCAGAATATTTTTCTTTTTATCCAGTTCTTCATTTTCGATTTGCCGGGGTTTGAGCAATGTAGCGGCGCCGGCCAACAGGACGCTGCATACGATGGTCACCGTAGCGGCAAACCGAAATGTATATGCGTTACTATGCACGTTTTAACCTCCTTTTGAGATGAGCCTTTATCACATAATAGTCGATAAAAGGCGCAAAAATATTCATAAACAGAATGGCTAACATCATGCCCTCCGGATAAGCCGGATTAACGGTGCGCACCAAAATGGCCAGCACACCGATCAATATACCGTAAATCCATTTGCCTGCCCGGGTTTGCGAGGCGGAGACAGGATCAGTGGCCATAAACACCGCACCCAGGGCAAAGCCCCCCATAACCAGATGATAATGCGGCGGAAGCGTAAACATACCACCGGAACCGGGCCCTGCCAGAATATTCATCAGCCAGGCCATACCGTATCCGCCGGCAAACACCGCCACGATGATCCGCCAACTGGCCACTCCCGTAATAATCAGCAGCAACCCTCCGACTAATATCGCCAGCGTGGAGGTTTCGCCGATGCTACCGGGAATCAACCCGTAAAACATATCCCAGAAACCGTAATGTACATTGGCAAACTGTTGCGTAGCATGGTTGAGCGTTTGCACCGCTGTACTGCCCGCTTCCGTGTTGGAGGCCACCAGCAAAGGCGTTGCGCCGGTAAATGTATCCACCAGTTTATCTTTGGCCGAGTCAATCGCCGTCCATACTTTATCGCCGGAAATTTTTCCGGGATAAGCAAAAAACACAAAAGCGCGGGCTGTTAAGGCCGGATTTAAAATATTCATTCCCGTTCCGCCAAAAACTTCTTTACCGATCACCACTCCAAAACTGATGGCCACAGCCACCTGCCATAAAGGAATAGTTGGCGGCAGAACCAGAGGAAAGAGCAATCCGGTCACCAGAAAGCCTTCATTCACCTCGTGTTTGCGCACCACGGCAAACAACACTTCCCAGAAACCGCCAACCAGATAAGAGACAATAACGATCGGCAGAAACTTGATCAATCCGAATTCGAACATTTCCCCGCTGCCTACGGAGGCTCCAACAGCCTGATAGTGCTGGTAACCAATATTATAAATACCAAAGATTGTTGCCGGTAACAAGGCCACCACAACCATCATCATAAACCTTTTTAAATCCAGAGCGTCACGCACATGCGGGCCGCTTTCGGTGCGGGCGTTGGTCCACAGCAAAATTGTATCCATCATTTCGAACAAGGGGTATAATTTATGATACTTTCCGCCGCGTTCGAACTGTGGTCGATATTTGTCAAACAATTTTTCCAGTACTCTCAATTTATCCACCTTTGGGTTTATTTTAAATTACAAGCCTTTTCTTATCCTTCACGTTCGATCAGGTCCAATCCTTTACGCAAAATAGCGCCGAAATCATTCTTGGAAAGATCAATATATGAACACAGGGCTACGTCTTCCTCATCCAGTTCCAGAATGCCCAGCGCCTCCATTTCTTCAAAATCTTCCGCCAGAATACTTTTCATCAATTGCACCGGCATAATGTCCATTGGCAGAACGCGTTCATATTCTTCATTTTGGATGAAAGCGCGGTGTCCCCCGAACAACGAAGTATCCATTTTAAATTTCTTGCCCGGTATAAGCGCGGAAAGAAAGGTTTTTGAAAAACTGGGCAGGTTGAAGCCGGGCCGAAAATACCCCAGCAGCTTGCGTTCTTTTTTTGCTTCCGGTATTACGGTTACAAGGTAATCATAAAAAGTAAGGTATCCGCTGAAAGAGGTTTTACGTCCGGTCAGCACGTTGCCGTTTATGAAGCGAACCGGCTCATCCACAATGTTTTTTTCCGGAATCAGGCTACTGATCGGCGCGCCGACGATGGTTTTAACATAGCTTCTTTCCTTTAACGAACTACCGGCCAACGCCACAATCCGCTCATTCTGAAAAAATCCGTTTAAAAAGAATTTGCCGATCAAGGCCACGGCATAAGGCTGTATATACCAGACCAGATCATCCTTCTGCAAAGGTGCAATGTGATGGATCTGCACGCCCACGTTACCCGCCGGATGCGGCCCGGAAAAATAATGCTTTTCCACACCGCTGGCGTTGGCAAAAACGGAAGGCTGTGCGGATAAAGCGCCGTTGAGGGAAAGGTGCACTTTGCCGCCGGTCATTCCGGCAAGTGCGTCCAAACCGATCCGGAAGGCTTCTTCTTCCCCTTCCAATAAAAATGCCGGATCTGCTGCCAGCGGCGCGGTATCAAAAGCGGATATGAAAATATCCCGCGGCGTATCGGCCGGATTGGCTACTTTATTGAAAGGCCGTTGACGAATATGCGGCCACATACCTCCGCTAAGTAACCGGGTTTTGATTTCATCCGCAGATAACTTTTTCACTTCGTCCGCAGTCCATTTCCCCACTACCTCGGCGGCATCCTTTCCATCGTTTTCCACAACAATGGCCTGCAATTGCCGACGTTCGCCCCGAATAATTTGCGCAACCGTACCGCTAACCGGCGCAACCAGCTTAATATTTTCATTGGCTTTATCGGCCAGCAAAGGCGTGCCTATTTTAACGGTATCGCCTTCCGCCACAAGCAACCGCAGCTTTAAACCGCGAAATTCAAGCGGTTGCACAGCCGCCTTTTTAGGTGCGGGTAATACGGTCAATTTCTTTTCCGCCTGTCCCTCAATAGGAATGTCGTATCCTCGCTTCAAATTGAAATCAGCCATGGGAATCCCTGTACTTATATGATTATAATTTCTTTTTCTGAAAATAAATGTTGTCGGTTTATTAAACGACTATGTAACATACTTCACAAAGAACAAAATTTAATAAAAGTTATTATTATTTACAAAATATTTATGCTGCCTTTTTTTAACAAGAGTTTTCCGCGGGATAATGCGATAATAAGAACAATTCCGCCCAATGACAACAATTTATTGGCAACAAATGCTAACCTTCATTAAATTAAAAGATTTATAATAAACATTAATGACACTAGTCCGGTCGGTATGAATTTTACGATACCAAATCAACTTACTCTAATCCGCATTGCGCTCACACCGCTGTTCGCCTTTTATTTCTTGCAGGGGAAAGCGGAAAGTACGCTCATTGCGACCATCATCTTTTTTGTCGCTTCTTTTACCGACTGGTACGACGGGTACATTGCCCGGCGTTTTAACCTGATTACCCGCTGGGGACAGTTTATGGACCCCCTGGCGGATAAAATACTTATTTCGACCGTTCTGGTTTGTTTTGCCATTCAGGATCTGGTTTTCTGGTGGATGATACTCGTTATAGTTATTCGTGACGCCATTGTCACCTTTTTACGCAGCTTTGCCCTTTCCATCGGAAAACCGATTATCACCAGTGTTCTTGCCAAATGGAAAACTTTTTTGCAGATGTTCGCCACCTTTGCCATTCTGGTTTACATCAATTTTCCACAGCTTCCTTCCATTCACCTTGCGGATGCGGAAAACCCCTGGCTGCTGTGGACAACGTTATTATTTTCCGTGGTGGTACTACTTACCACAATAAGCGGCATTCAATATTTGATTGTAAACCGGGAGCATCTGGTCGCTTTATGGCAGCGGTTATTTAAGGAACTGGAGAGGGACGATTGAGGTAACCGGAGTATTCAGGCTTTCGGAAAACAGAGGCCGGCGTTTCCTTTGGCTACCCTTTCATCGGGGCAGGCAGGTTCACCCTTCGATCCCGACAGATCCGACCGTCAGGGTCACCCTTCGATACGCTCAGGGGACGCATAAACGGAGGCAGAGCCTGTCGAAGCCGATAGTTCTCTTTGGCAAGCTCAGGGTACGTACAAGCGAATGCTGAGCTTGTCGAAGCCGATGTTCCCTTCGACCCCGATAAATCGGGACAGGCAAAGCTCAGGGCACGAAACAAAATACACAAATCCAAATAAACGTCAGGATCACATGCATTTAAAAAAAACCCTGGCCTACATCATCGGAACCGTACTGGGCAGCGGCTATTTTCCCAAAGCCCCCGGAACGGCCGGAAGCTTGTTTGCCGTACTGTTTTACTATTTTTTTATTTCCTCCGGCTGGGTTCTGTTGGTATTATCTTTTGTTTTGTTTTTTGCAGGCGCAGCTTCGGCTACTTTTATTGAAAGAGAAAAAGGAAAGGACGCTCAGCTCATCGTTATTGATGAGCTGGTGGGTCAATGGATAGCCTGTCTGTTTTTGCCCAAAACGATGCCCGTGCTCGCGGCGGCCTTTCTTTTTTTCCGATTATTTGATATTTTTAAACCGTATCCCATAGATAAACTACAAAACCTCGCGGGGGGCTGGGGCGTGATGAGCGATGACGCGCTGGCAGGGATTTACGCTAATGTAACGATACAACTCATCATATTTAGCGGTGTATTTACATGGATTCCATAAGAGCGGAAATTATTTCCATCGGCAATGAAATACTGGCCGGATATACGATTAATACCAACGCAAGCTATATCTCACAGGAATTAATGCGTATCGGTTTGCCGGTCGGTTGGGTTACCACAATCAGCGATGAACACGACGCCATTATGCATGCTCTGGATACGGCGTTGAAGCGCGCCAAAGCCGTACTGGTAACCGGCGGGCTGGGACCGACGCCCGATGACATTACCAAGAAAACTATCTGCGAATTTTTCCAAACAGAAATGGTATTTAATGCCGAAGTGTTCGAAGACGTGCAAAACTTTTTACGTACGCGGGGCGTGGATTTAAACCGGGCCAACCGCGATCAGGCGCTGGTGCCCGCGGCCGCCCGTATCATCCGTAACAAGATGGGCACCGCGCCCGGCTTACTGCTGCAAAAGAATGGCGTGTATTTCTTTTTTATGCCCGGCGTGCCCGCAGAAATGAAATACATCACCTCAAGTTTTATCACAGACTTTCTGGCTAAAGAACTTCGCCTGCCTGAAGTGCACAATCGACTGCTGCGCACCACCGGAATCGCGGAGGCCAAATTGTACGAACGGTTAAAGGATATCCTCGATTTGTACCCGGACTGCCAGGTGGCGTTCCTGCCCCGCCATATCGGCGTGGATCTGCGCTTCCGTTTGATCAGCAATGAGCAAAAAGATATCCACAGGCTTGAACAGTTTGTTAAAGCCGTAGAGGAACGGGCTGCCAAATACATTTTCACCGACCGGCAAATAGAGCTGGAAGAACGGCTCGGCGAAATTCTGGTTGAAAAAAACCTAACGCTTGCGGTAGCCGAAAGTTTTACCGGAGGTCTGTTGAGCAGTATGCTCACGGATGTGCCGGGAAGTTCGCGTTATTTTTTGGGCGGAGCGGTAACCTACAGCAATGAGAGTAAAATGCGCCTGTTGAACGTGCAGGAAAAAACGCTGGCCAGCCACGGCGCCGTTAGCGAAGAGACCGTGTTGGAAATGGTAAGCGGCGTTCAGGAACATTTTGCGAGTGATTGCGCCATTGCTACCACGGGAATCGCCGGCCCTACAGGCGCCACACCCGGCAAACCGGTTGGTCTGTGTTATATTGCTGCCAGGTATAAACAAAAAACAGCCGTGAGAAAATTTCATTTCGGCACCGACCGCATTATCAACAAAAAACGCGGCGCCGTAGCCGGATTGGAAATGTTACGGCGGTTACTGTTGAATATTTAACCGGAAGCGTGGACCGGTGGAATTGGGAGCCGAGGTTTTATGAGCCGGAACATACGTTGTTTTTTCGCTATCGAATTGCCGCCTGAGCTAAAGGAACGGATCGCAGCGTTCCTTTCGGAGTTAAAAAAGCAGGCTTCCGGAGTCAAATGGGTAAAAAGCGATGCATTGCACATTACTTTGAAATTTATGGGTAATCAGCCGCCGGAACGGGTAGATAAACTGGTTACGACCTTGTTGAGCAATCCCCTTTCTGTGGACGGTTTCGGGATACGAGTGGAAGGCTTTGGCGCGTTCCCCAATAAACGCCGACCACGCGTATTCTGGCTGGGAGTGGAAAGTCTGCCCCGCACACCGCTTTATTCGCTTTTTGAGCAACTGGAACAACAGCTCGAACCGCTCGGCTTCGAAAGAGAGAACCGGCGCTTCTCACCGCACCTGACATTGGGCCGGGTAAAAACGCCGGCGGACTTTGACCGGCTGTGGAATTGGGCGGAGGAAAATCCCTTCCGGACATTTCAATTCGAGGTCGAATCCTTTGTACTGATGCAAAGCATCCTCAAACCATCCGGGGCGGAATACAAATTGCTGCAAAAATATCCTTTGCACACTATTTGATATTGTGTTAAATTGATTGGAGGCAGCGTTATTGACAAACCGACGACTTCAATGCGCACTAAAGTAAATTAAAACGATCACCTTTAGTAAAGACACATAACTATGGAAAATCAGGATAAAAACCGCGCGGTTGACGTAGCGGTAACGCAAATTGAACGTAATTTCGGCAAAGGCGCCATCATGCGTCTGGGTGACCGGGCTAAAGTGGACGTGGATGTGATTCCCACGGGATCCATTTCGTTGGACGCGGCGCTTGGCGTTGGCGGCATTCCCCGCGGGCGCATCACCGAAATTTACGGGCCGGAATCATCCGGTAAAACCACACTGGCCCTGCACATTGTGGCCGAAGCGCAAAAAACCGGGGGCTTAGCCGCTTTTGTGGATGCCGAACACGCCCTGGATCCGATCTACGCCAAAAAATTAGGCGTGGATACGGTGAATCTGCTGGTCAGCCAGCCGGACAATGGCGAGCAGGCTCTGGAAATCGTGGAAACGCTGGTACGCAGCGGAGCGCTGGATGTGATTGTGGTGGATTCCGTAGCCGCCCTGGTTCCCAAAGCCGAAATCGAGGGCGAAATGGGCGATTCGCACATGGGGTTACAGGCCCGGCTTATGTCCCAGGCGCTGCGCAAACTGACCGGAACCGTGAGCAAATCCAACACCAGCGTTATTTTTATCAATCAGGTGCGGGAAAAAATCGGCGTTATGTTCGGCAATCCGGAAACCACCACCGGCGGGCGGGCCCTCAAATTTTACACATCCATCCGCTTGGATATCCGGCGTATCGCCACCATTAAAGAAGCCGGCGAAAGCGTGGGTAACCGCACCAAGGTGAAGGTGGTCAAAAACAAACTGGCGCCTCCCTTCCGCGAAGCCGAGTTCGATATTATGTATTCGCAGGGCATTTCCAAAGAAGGCGATGTGCTTGATCAGGCGGTGAATCATCACATTATACAGAAATCCGGCACCTGGTTTTCCTACAACGAAACGCGTTTGGGGCAAGGGCGGGAAAACGTGAAGCGCTTCCTTAAAGAAAACCCGGATATGTATGAAGAAATTATCGGTAAGGTACGCCTGAAGCTGGGATTGGATCACGAACCGGAAGCAGAAGAAGAAAAACCAACTAAATAAAGTTCATTTTTCGTTGTTATCCTTACTCACGATATTCTAAGGATTTTCATACAACGGTGCTTTTTTGGGCTCCGAACCATATTCATTTTCTCGGACTTTACAATCGATTATAGTAAAAATAAACGTTCTAATATTCTGATTTTAGACATTTCTTCTTTTTAACAGTCATATTCGGGCCTATCCTAATATTTATTTCAAATAAATAATTTTACGGCTTGCAGAATAAGTTCCTGCTTTTAAACGAACAATATACAGTCCGCTCGCAAGATTTTCCGCATTAAAACTGTATTTATGCAGTCCTTTTTGCACATACCCCTCTATCAGCGTTTGCACTTCCCGCCCGCTTATATCATAGATCTTCATGCTAACAAATTCATTTTGAGGTAAAGAAAAAGAGAGCGTGGTGCTCGGGTTAAACGGGTTAGGATAGTTGGGGTAAAGTCTGTATTGCTCTGTTTTTATTTCCTTATCTGAATTTATAGCTAGCAACGTTGAATCATAGTGCAGGACATATACACCCGTCGGCCCATTGGTTACAAAAACCGTGTCGTTTCTTACTTCCAGGTCCTCACCAATATTATTATAAAATGTGGCGGTGTTAAAAAGTTTATATCTACCGGCCTCTTTAGGATTCCGAATGTTCTTAATATATACCGCGACTATTTCCCACCCGGAAATAAAAGCAAAATTACCGTTCACTTCAATACTTCTTCCGCTTGCTATATCGGATGTGCTTACCAAGTTCAGGTTTGAATAATCCGAAATATCAATCATAAAAAGACCGCCGCTAAACCCCAGAGCAACAGCATAGTCCTGGTAAAAATCCACATCGCTTACCGAGTGTGTCTCTAAGTAAAGCGTATCCAAAGCAACAGGATGAAGTGGATCATTTAAGTCAATAGATGAAAGTCCACTCTTACTTATCCCGCTAAAAGCTAAGATACCGACATTATCATCCCTGATCTTTAAAGCCCTGGGGGTAGACGGTGTTTTAAAGATTCCTTTATATTCCGGCCGGGAAGGGTTTTTCAAGTCAAATATCAGAAGAGCGCTTTCCCGCGTCGAGCATAAATAAGCAACCCCGGAATGGATTGTTAACTTCAAAGCCCCACCGTCCGTATCATAAAAACTTAAGGAATCTATTGAAAAATCGTTATTAATATTTAAAGCATAGAGTCCTCCGACGCTATAAGCACCGGTGGTTAAATAGCCAATGTTACTATCCTCCGGATGAATATGAAAATCCCTGCCCATCGCCTCAAAATTAGACCGATACAAGGGTTTTCCATTTGGCGCCACCTGGGTTAGAATAAGGCCTAATTTGTCATCCGTTAAAAATAAATTCCCATTATAATATCTAATATGCTTCAAGTATCCGGAAGTGGGGATTGAACTTGCAATCTTTTGTAATTTATTATGGTTGTCCAGCGAAAAAACCTGAATTCCGCCATGCCCCGTCGAAATAATCATACTACCTTCTTTGCCGGGGCAGGATCGTACTAGCCAGAGCGGGTCCAACATATAATCCGATGTTACAAAACGACTTTGAAAAGGAATGGCAACGTCGTATATGTTTAAAACATGCGATACGCCGTCATAAAAATACAAACTATCGTTATATACACTTATTTCGCTGCTACTATAATCTGAAAATTCCACATCCATTTCCCGTACGACGGGTTGATGCGGATTCTCAGCGTCAATTTCGAAAATATGGGCGGAAAATGTTATAAAAATTCGATGCCCTTCCGGTATTATGTTGTCTATGGGATGGTCATACATATCCGCCTGTGATACATCTATTTTTGTTGTCAAAATCAGTCTATCTTTATCGAACAAATAAATGCTGTGTTCGGTTGATTCCATAACTCCGGCGTATAAATATAGCGAATCAGCGGCAAGCGCCCCCATTCTGCCATTTACGGCAACCGTATCAACCGGAACGGGTTCGCCGGCGGAAGTAATATCGTAAACGCCGATATGTTCCCGCAAAGCAACAAAAAGTTTTCCATCGTCGATCAACATTACATCCCTACCACCGCAATCGATAACCATCTTGTCCGGCAGTGTACTCGTGTTTAAAAGAACAATTTCCTGTTCGCCTATTTGATAGGTGAACAGCTTATCCTCCGATACGACATAAATATACTGAGAATCGGCGGCTGAGTATGCTAACATCGTGAAAATAGAGTGGTTTGTAAAATCAAAGTGGAAAATCTCGGAGAAGATGCTGTCCGACAGGTTATAGGAAACAAACGTATTTCCGGCGAGCGAATATGCTCTGCTAAATGTGCTGTCGAAACGGACGACACTCGTTGTGCCGTAAAAGGAATGATTTTGTAGTGTAAAAAAAGATTGCGCAAGTATTACATTAACCATAAAAAACAATGAATATAAGAATTGTTTTACAATGGACATTGCAGCGTTTCCTTATTTTAAAGAAACCCGGTTAAAAATTTTTCCCTTCGGATAGAAAACAGATGTGACAATTCTTTTTAATTACCGTAAAAACTCAGGTAAGAACCTCAATTTGTTTTTTTCAAAAACTTTTCCTGTATCGGGCAGGTTTATCCAAATCGTTTTGGATTTGTCGGGAAGCAGATCAAAATAGTTATCAGAAAATACGCCGCAATCAGGGGTATAGTCAATAAAAAAATTTTTTACCAGTACATCGCTGCGTATGACCAGCGCAGAACGGTTATTTACGGTTTTCTTTTCAACAGAAATATGCGCCTTTGGAAGACGTAAATTTTTAATTTTGGTAAAGAAAAGATTGTTTTCCGCTAAGAGGCTGTCGGCCGCATATACTTCCAGATTCAAAAATACACGCGCGCTGTCCCTCTCGGCTAATATGATATCGAAAGGGCTGGATAATGATACGGTGCTGCTATTGGCCGGCATGACGATTTCCGTTTGTTTGTTCCACAAAATTTTGCCGTAAAAATCCATCAACTGCCATTTCACCCTTACTTGTTTATCACTCTTTAAATCGGATACGAGATAGACGTCCAGCCGTCCGTTTTTATATACCGGAGAGATCAGCACCGGGGCATAAAGGCGGCGCAGATAATAATGGAAGGCCTTCCAGTTGCCGTAATAATCGATGCCCGACCAGGAGACCACCGGCCAGCAGTCGTTAAGCTGCCAATACAATGTACCCATGCAGTACGGTTTGGCCCGGCGGTGGGCCTCGATGGCGGTCTTCATCCCTTCGGCCTGCAAAATCTGGCTGACCAGCATATAATCCTTCAGATTTCGCGGAACTTTGAAATCACGGCGCATGTATTCGTCGATGGTTTCAAAACCGACAGGGTGTTTATTGTGCGATTTGAGCGCGGCGGAAACCAGATAGCGGGCGCTGTCCGGCGTAAAACGTTCAATAGTGGAATAGGCCGGCAGGGATTGAAAGCCGTATTCGCTGACAAAGCGCCCCACATATTTTTCGTAGGCAGAGAACGGTTCTTTGCCCCACCACACGCCCCAGTAGTGTAAATCGCCGCTGGCCGCTTCCTCTGCCCAGCCGCCCGGCGCGGAATTGGGCGAAGAGGGCCAGTAAAAACGACCGGGATCGTATTTTTGTATCATCCGCGGCAGAAGCTCGTGGAACAGCTTCAGATAATCGCCGTAAATTTTGGCTGAGTCGGCCGGACTGTAGCCAAAGGTTTTCTGATAGCCCCAGCGTTCCCAGGCGATCTGCATTTCGTTGTTGCCGCACCACAGAGCAAGGGAAGGATGATTGCGCAGCCGCAGTACGTTATCCAGCGTTTCCTGCCGCACATTGGCCATAAAGGCGGAATCGCCCGGATACATGCTGCAGGCGAACATAAAATCCTGCCAGACCAGAATGCCGTTTTCGTCGCACAGGTCGTAAAACAAATCATCCTCGTAAACGCCGCCGCCCCAAACCCGCAGCATGTTCATGCCGACCTCTTTGGCGGAACGGATGATTTCCCGGTAGCGTCCGGCGCTTACCCGGGGCAGAAAACTATCCTGCGGAATGTAGTTGGAGCCCTTCATAAAAACCGGAATGCCGTTCAGTTTAAAATAGAAGCTCTTCCCTACCGAATCCGGCTGCTGTACCACTTCGATCGTACGAATGCCGAAACGGACGGAACGCCTATCAAGGATCTGCTTCTCCGAGTTGATTTCAACCGAGAACGTGTACAAATGCGGCTGTCCCAAACCGTTGGTCCACCACAATTTCGGTTTATGTATCCGAATCGATTGCTCGATGCGGTTCTTCCCTGCTTTCAAGGCAACGGTTTGCCGGCCGGCTGACTTTCCACCGTTAAAAAACCGAATGGTCATGTCCGCCGGATGGTCAGCCTCGATTTCCGCCACGGCTTTCAGAATAGCGGTTTTGTTGTTTACCTGCTGTTGGTAAATCTGGAAATCGCTGATCCGGGCCGCATCCCAGGCGTTTATTTCAATCGGCCGCCAGATTCCGCAGGTTACAAAACGCGGCCCCCAGTCCCAGCCGAAGTGATACGGCGCTTTGCGGGTGAATACGCTCACCTTGTATGCCGAGCGGTCGTTTCCGGCAGGTAGCTGGTAAGGCAGGCTGTCCAGCCTGGCCCGGTTAACTTGCAGAGGCGAGCGAAACAGGATGCGCAGGATATTGCCCTCTTTCTTTAACAAATCTTTGCAATCGATCCGCCAGGTACGGAACATATTATCGGCTTTTAAGATGAGCGTATCGTTCAAATACACCTCTGCATACGTATCCAGCCCCTTAAAAACCAGATCGATGTGTTTTCGTTTAAACACCTCGTCATTCACATTAAAACGGGCGCGATAGACCCAGTTTTCATTTTCGATCCATTGCAGATCGTGTTCGTTTAGCCCGTAAAAAGGATCGGGGATTAAACCGATGTTTTGCAAATCGGTGTGCACCGTGCCGGGCACCTGCGCCGGATACCAGTGAGTCTTGCCCGCCTGCCGGAACTGCCAGGCGGCATCGAGGGATTGGAAGAGGACGGATTTTTGCTGCGGAGCGGGTTGACCGTTTCCTGCAGATATGAAAGTTAAAATGAGTAAGATAATTGCGGTAAAAGACCTTCCGGGTCTTTGAGCCCCGGAAGGTCTTTTATTTCGATCTGTTTCTGAGCGATTCCAATACGAACAGGCGGGATGGAATCGCTTCAATCGTATTTGCCTATAAATAAATTTTTCCATACTTCATTCTTCCAACAACAGCCCCCGGATGCGCTTCAAATCCTGCACCACGGCGTGATAGATTTTAAATTCCTCCAAAGAGCCGAACAATTCCAGAACCTCTTCTTTTTTTAGATGTGATTTTTTGGCTATAAGCATTTTCGGATACGAACTATACGGCCAATTACGAAAATCATCGATTAAACCGTGGATTTGCGGATTGGCGTGGATATAATAAATCAAATTAGTCAGATATTTCTTGTTATCCACACGTATTCGTTTAAAGTTTTTTTGAAACAAGCTTCCAATGCGGTTTTGTTGTTTGTTGATAGCCTGAGCGTACGATATAAAGAATTTACGGAATTGCTGGGATATAATGGAATCTGTGTTAGCGATGCCATCCTTCCTAAGAGGGATGGCATCGCTTTCACCCGAGTCTCGTAGACCTGGAAGGTCTTTTTTTCTTGCATTGTCTTTTCCATCTCCATCTGAACTGAAATCGCCTTTAGAGATTTCAGGGGCCGAAATATCTTTTACCCTTACCGGCAGATGGAAATGATATAATCTCATCTCACCCGGAAGTGGAATGGTACCGTTAAAAATCTGTTCTTGAACAAATATCACAACTTCGCCCCACAGTATTTACAATGTACAGCGTCCGCATCGTGTCCTTCGGCGCTGCAATTGGGACAGGCTTGCGTGCTGACGCTTTTAAAGGATTTACCCATCTCGGTGGTCACAATACCGGTCGGAACGGCAATGATGGCATAGCCAAGAATCATAATAATGGCGGCGATGGTTTGGCCTAACGGCGTTTGAGGGGAAATGTCGCCGTAACCGACGGTGGTAAGGGTAACAATGGCCCAGTAGATGCTGCGCGGAATACTGGTAAAGCCGTTTTCCGCTCCTTCAACCAGATACATCACAGACCCCATTATGGATACGATGGTCAGAATGAAAAACAGGAACACCGTAATCTTGCGCCGGCTGGCCTTTAATGCCCGCATAAGCTGCACAGATTCTCCAAGAAACTTGGCTAACTTCAAAACGCGGAAAATGCGCAGCACCCGCAACAAGCGAACCACCATGAGCACCTGACTGCCGGGGAATATAACGCTGAGATAAGTAGGCAAAATAGCCAAAAGGTCAATCACACCAAAGAAACTTGTGATGTAGCGAAGAGGACTGCCCACCGAAATGATTCTTAAAACATATTCAATTGTAAACAAAATGGTGAAAAACCATTCCAGGGCCAGAAGCGTATCACCGTACTTGCTATTCACGGCAGCAATGCTGTCCAGCAAAACCACAATAACGCTGAGAATGATACTGAGGATCAATGCTATATCAAAAACCTTACCCGCCCTGGTGTCGGCTTCGAAAATAATGGTATGCAGGCGTAGCCGCCAGGAGGATTGAGAATATTCTTGCATAAGACGACCTTTTTATTGTGAATTGGTTATAAAAATATATTATCATCTTAAAGGACGGATTCAGTATTTAGTTCCCTTTAGTTATTTCTATAAGACCTATGTCTAAATAAATTGGTAATAACTCGCAAAGGCCCAAAATATTCTAAATTTTTACAGGTTAACAGTTCCGCATACCATTACTAAACTTTACATATCTATTTACTGCTGTATTTAGACCTTCCGGTCTACAAAACCTGGAAGGTCTGCAAGAGTGCTTATACCATAAAAACCTTATCATCTACCAAAGAGCTTCCTGCTTGACATATCTACTCATTCTTCTTCCAACAACAGCCCCCGGATGCGCTTCAAATCCTGCACCGCGGCGTGATAGATTTTAAATTCTTCCAAAGAGCCAAACAATTCCAGAACCTCTTCTTTTTTTAGATGTGATTTTTTAGCTATAAGCATTTTCGGATACGAACTGTATGGCCAATTACGAAAATCATCGATTAAACCGTGGATTTGCGGATTAGCGTGGATATAATAAATCAAATTAGTCAGATATTTTTTGTTATCCACACGTATTCGTTTAAAGTTTTTTTGGAACAAGCTTCCAATGCGGTTTTGTTGTTTGTTGATAGCCTGAGCATACGATATAAAGAATTTACGGAATTGTTGGGATATAGTGGAATCCGTAAAAGCGATGCCATCCCTCGGAGGGATGGCATCGCTTTCACCGGGGTATCGGAGACCTGGAAGGTCTTTTTTTCTTACATTGTCGTTTTCATCTCCATCTGAACTGAAATCGCCTTTAGAGATTTCAAGGGCCGAAAGGTCTTTTACTTTCACCAACAAATGAAAATGGTTTGGTAGCAGACAAAACGCATAAGTGTCCAAATAGTCATTTAAATAGGCGTCATATTTAACGAGGAAATAGATATAATTTTCCTTCCGGTAAAAAAGGTTTTCCCGGTTGTTACCCCGATTGTAAATATGATAAAAATGACCGGATACCAACGGTACAAGTGCGTTTTTCATTTATGCATCTCTTTCAGACCTTCCGGGTTTAAAAGATATGGAAGGTCTCTGTTATGAATAGTGTAGTATCCATAGTAATACCAGGCCCTTTAGACCTTCCAGGTCTCGAAGACCTGGAAGGTCTACACATACAGCTTATTTTCCCGCCGCTTCCTTGACCGTGTGGCCTTTCCACCCGTAAAAAAAAATATAGGCGTAACAGATAATCGGCACAAAAAAGGAATAATGATAGCCGTTTAAAGCGTCGGCTACGGCTCCCTGAATAATGGGAATAATCGCTCCGCCGAGAATCATCATCACCAGCAAAGACGAGCCCTGCGCCGTATCTTCTTTTAAATCCTTAATGGCCAGCGTAAAGATATTGGACCACATAATGGAATTGAACAGACCGATGCCGGTAATCGTCCATAAGGCGACCTGCCCCTGCGCTATAAGCGTCAGAGCGAGCAGGATAATAACGATGGAAGCAAAAACGGCCAGCGTGCGTCCGGGCAGCGATTTGCCCAGTAAAAAAGCGCTATAGTTGAGTATCAGGAAGAGAATGAACGGCGCCACCCGGCCAAAGGCAAATGCGCCGCCGCTTTCCATATAAACTATACCGTAAATGAGCAGAAAGGTGGCCATTGAAGCCAGCAGCATATAGACGTATTTTTTTTGTTTCGGCAACCCGCTTAAAGAAATAGCGCCCAGAAAACGGCCGATCATCGCCCCGCCCCAGTAAAAAGCCAGAAAGCTTTTGGCTTCCATTTCCGGGTAACCCAGCAGTTCGCCCACGTAATTGATAAAAGCGCTGCCGATGCTCACCTCGGCCCCTACATACATAAATATGGCTACCATACCCAGAACCAAATGGCGATGTTTTAAGGCGCCTGCCCCCTTCTGTATGCTGGCCGAACCGGAAAATTTGGGCAGGGCGGTGAATTTAATCAGCACCGCCAGTAAAACGAAAATCAATGCAAAAATAAGATATGGCAGTTGCACGCCCAGCGCCGATAGCGGTTCACCCGAATCGGTCAGAATGGGCCGGCCATGCCCGTTGAACAAAGGCTGCCCCATTTTGGCAAAATAATGGAAGATCAGATAGCCGCCGAAAACCGGCGCCAGGGTGGTGCCCAGCGAGTTAAATCCCTGCGACATATTCAGCCGGCTGGATGCGGTTTCCGATGGGCCGAGCAGAGCCACGTAGGGATTGGCGGCAATCTGCAGCAGGGTAAATCCCAGCGCCAGGATAAACAGGGCGGTTAAAAACAATCCGAACACCTTAAAATGCGCCGCCGGGTAAAACATCACGCTGGCCAGCGCCGAAATAAGCAGACCGGCGATAATGCCGTTTTTGTAACCGATTTTGGAAATGGGGTCGCCCCGCCGCGCCGAGATAATAAAATAAACCAGTGAGCCGATAAAATAGGCCATAAAAAAAGCAAACTGCACCATCATCGATTCAAAGCGGTTCAGTTCGAACATCTTTTTGAGGAAAGGGATCAGGATGTCGTTTAACACCGTTATGAATCCCCACATAAAAAAGAGACTGGTGAGCACCACAAGCGCTTTGCCGTAATTCTGTTTTTCTGCCGTCATACGAAGCTTTCCTATTTTATGGTTATTTCATCCGTAAATATCCAGGCCTTTCCGCCGCGGCCCTTATGCCAGTCGGGACACAGGCCGCGGTTTTTTGCGACAACCTTCACGTACCGTACCGTCTGCGCCGTAACCGGCAGAGTAAATGCCCGAACGATGCGGCCCCATTGATTTGCCGGCACTGCGTTATCCACCCGGCCTAACCGATGAAACCGTACGCCGTCGTCGGAAGCGTAAAATTCAACATACAGGGGCATAAAAATCCAGGAATTAATATCCTGCAGGAAATTAGCCGCAAGCTGTGTAATACGAGTAGGCTTTCCCAAATCGACAACCGCTTGCAGATCAATGCCCTCATAGCCCTGCCAGGAACCGTTGCGGAAGTCATCGCCGCCGAAGATGCCGTCGATCAATGCGGAATCGCTGCCGGCGGTGTATTGACTGCCCGGCCGGGTGAGCAATCGAATGCTGCGGCCCTCCGGAAACTGCAGCAAATCCAGCCGCTCGGTGCCCGATCGCAGACCGTTCTTACGGGCATAAAAATAAATTGTGGCGCTTTTATCGATTTTAAGCGGCGCTTCATAAAGCCGGAAGTTCTCCTTTGTGGAATCTTCACCAATGGCATAATAAATCCGGGCACCGGGAACGATGTGATGCAGGCCGACCGTTACGCTTCCGTTAAACAAACGTTTTTTTACATCCGTATAGGGCAAAGGCAAAATCGGTTGTTCGTTGATGACCGAGACAGGCATCCGCCCTTCCCCCGTACCCCATTGCCTGTTTGGACGCGGTCCCATTACAAACACCAGCTCGCCGCCGTTCATAAGGGTTTGGTGAGAAAGATAGGAGCGGTTGTATGGTTTGCCGTTCAGTCGGGCCGACTGAATGTACTTGTTTTCCGCGGTCAGGTTTTCCGCTTTGACCGTAAATGTTCGGCCGTTTTCCAGATGAATACGCGCCTGCCGTAAAGCGGGACTGCCGATAACATAGAGTCCGTCCCCCGGGGTCAGCGGATAAAAGCCCATCGCGCTCAACACATACCAGGCCGACATCTGCCCACAGTCCTCGTTACCGATATAACCGTCCGGTCGGGTGGAATACATTTCGCTTAAAATACGGCGCGCCAGAGCCTGGGTTTTCCACGGTTTTCCGGCGTAATTATACAAGTAGGCCATGTGATGGCTGGGTTCATTGCCGTGGGCGTACTGGCCGATCAGCCCGGTGATGTCGGCCTGACGGCGGCCGGTGGTTTGCGGTTTGGCGCTGAACAGGCTGTCCAGCCGGGCGGCGAAACGTTTTTTCCCGCCCATCAGTTCCATCAGGCCCGAAACATCCTGCGGCACATAAAAGGAATACTGCCAGGCGTTGGCTTCGGTGTAATTAAAATCCACTTCGGCAGGATCGAAGGGATGTTTCCACATACCGTGCAATTTCGGACGCATGAAGCCGCTCCGAGGATCGTATAAATTCTTATAGGACTGCGCCCGCTGCAAAAAGTAAGCATAGTCCTGCTCCCGGCCCAAACCTTTGGCCATTTGGGCGATGCACCAGTCGTCATAGGCGTACTCCAGCGTTTTGGAAACGGATTCCGCTTCCAGATGGCCGGGGATATACCCCAACCGTTTGTAGCTGTCCAGTCCCAGGTGATCGAGCATGGCGCTGTGTTTCATCGTTTCAAAGGCCTTCGCGGCGTCGTAATCGCGGATGCCCTTCAGCCAGGCGTCGGCAATGACCGACACCGCGTGATAACCGATCATCGTGCCGGTGTAATTGGCGGCCAGTTCCCACACCGGCAGCAGCCCACCGTTCTCGTATTGGTGAATAAACGTGCGGATAAAATCATTGGTACGCTTTTGATCGAGAATGGTGTACAAAGGATGCGCGGCGCGGTAGGTATCCCACAGCGAAAAGACGGTGTAATTGGTAAAATCGTCCGCCCGGTGAATTTTGAAATCCGTTCCCCGGTAGCGGCCGTCCGTATCCATAAATACATTGGGCGCTGCCATAGTATGATATAATGCCGTGTAAAAGATGGTTTTCGTGCTATCGTCCGCATCGATTTCGATTTTACCCAGTTCCCTGTTCCAGGCTGAGCGGGCGGCTTTTTTAATCGCCTCAAAGTCCCAGCCGGGCAGTTCGCTGTGCAGATTTTTGCGCGCCCCATCCGCATCCACGGCAGAGATGGCCACTTTAATCTCCAAGGGTTCGGCGCCGTTCCATCGGCCGAAATCAAAAACCGCTTTAATGTTTTTACCCTCCGCCGAGGTTTGATTTTCGCGGATAGAATCATCCTGGGCCAGCATTAATTTTTTTACCGGACGGCTGAAGCGGGCCGCAAAATAGACTACCTGATCTTTGGCCCAGGAACGCGAGCGGCGCAGGCCTTCTATTTCGTAGGCGTTAATCTGGTGGAAACTCGATTCCAGCACTTCGTCCCGATGGGTTAAATCGAGTATGACGTAGGCCGATTTGCCGGCCGGAAAAATATATTTATGCAAACCGGCCCGCGTCGTGGCCGTCAGTTCCACGTCGATGTCGTAATCATCCAGACGCACGGCATACCAGCCCGGCGCGGCCTTTTCGCTTTCTTTGCGGAAGCGCGAGGCATAACCCTTATCCGGCCCTTGTTTATAACCGTTATTCAGGAAATAGCGGCCGCTGGAAGGCATGAACAGAATATCGCAGTAATCGGCAATGCCCGTGCCGCTGAGATGGGTGTGCGAAAAACCGTAAATGATCGAATCGCTGTAATGATACCCCGAACAGCCGTCCCAGCCTTCCAGCCGCGTATCGGGACTGAGCTGCACCATACCGAAGGGCAGCGTGGCGCCCGGATAGGTGTGCCCGTGCCCGCCGGTGCCGATAAATGGGTCAACGTAATCGGCCGGGCTGTTTTGGGCGGTACATACGGCCGCTAAAAAAACAAGCCCTGCCGCATACAAAATGAGTATATTCTTCATAGGGGATTCCCGGTTTTCTGGAACTGAAACAAGGGAGGGCTAAAGCATCGTTCACTTTTTTAGCCACCGATATGTTAAGGTTTAATCCGACAAAAATCAATAAAGGAAGGTTAAGATGAAATTTGATATGTCTTCGCAAAACAAAGACCCGCTACTGAACCCACAATGCGTCTATGGTTTAGCGAATTAGTACAATTTTTTTTGTAGATTGCAGGGCGTCATCGGAAAATATGCGGACAAAAAAGAGCCCGGAGCTTGCCGGCGTTCCATCTTCGTTTAATCCGTCCCATTGCAGTTGGTAATAACCGGGATAATAATTAGCTTTAGTGATGCGGCGGATTCTTTTACCCAAAATATTATAAAGGTCTATGGTCAACACAGCAGACCTTTTTACATAAAAAGGTATGGTTGTACCAGCATTAAAAGGATTCGGATAATTTTGGTATAGGACAAATGTTTTGTTTTCTGTCGCCAGGTTTTGCTGGTTCTGTTTCAGAATATAAAACCCGGCTTCATTGTCAGCCACATATATATACTGATCACGTACGGTAATGCCGAGTGCTTTGTCTCCCCCCACATAATACCCTGTCTTTTTGATTTTTTCCTTGTTTTTTACATCATACACTACCACACCTGAGATGCCATTGGCAACGTAAAGGGTATTTTCCTCCAAACAAAGCCCTTTGGCCGGTCCGCCTGTCAAAAATTGTTTATGGTTGGATGATGACTGTAACGGAATAATTTCCACTCCGGAATAATCGCAGGCGTAGTATGCGTAATTTTCATCGGCTACAACCTGCTGCTGGTATCCTTTCGTTTCCCTGTACAATGCCAATCTATAGAAGCTGGGATTGCCGGGGTCATCCACATCAAACGCGGTAATGCGTTTTCCCCGGGCTGTGAAAGCCAGGCGCTTTCGTACGAACAATCCGATATCTTTTACAAATATACTCACGAGTCCGCGATATTGGGAGTTGGAACCGATCTCAACCGGATTCTGAGCGGTTGAAATATCAAAAATACGCAGGCCTGATCTGGCATCGGCAATGTACAAATAATTATCTTTTATGAAGGTTTCCCTGGCCACGATATCGTCGGAATCTATGTTTTTGTATGTTTCGATTCGGGCCACTTCTACAGGATTATACATATCCTCAATATTGTAAATACTTATACCTGCCCTGTAGTCCGTAACAAAAGCAAAATTACTGTCAATATCCACGTCCCAACAAAAATCTCTGCTTTTTATCCGGCTGATGCGTTCAGGGTGCGCCGGATCTTTCACATCTACAATAAAGACGCCAGCCTGGCCGTTGGTTACGAACAAAAAACTGTCACGAACAGCAATCCTCCGGGCAATACCACCGGTTCGCAAAGAATCGATAATCTTGAGATCGCTGATATATCTCACATCATAAATTTTACTGCCCCAATAAGGGTCTGTGGTCACCAATACATTATCTGCAACATAGGCGTCTGTCGTGGAGTATTTCTTCTCGATATGGCCTATCCAGTGTAATTCAGGTAAAAACAGGATGTTGCATATATCCACTCCCTTATCGCCGTCCACTATAAACAGTCGGTTATACTCTCCCGAAAAGCTTTTGGCCGTAGAAGAGAATCGGGTAACAAAGTAAACGGAATCGGGATTTGCAATATTCACAATATTGAGACCACTTCCGCCGGAAGCAAGAAGGGCATACGATTTATAAACATACACATCGTACACCGCTGTTGAATGGTTCGGTCCTAACTGAAGGTCGTCCCGGTAAAAAGGGTGCGCAGGATCGCTGATATCATACACAAACAATCCTCTGTTTCTGCCGCTGATATAGATAATACTGTCTCTGATAGCAAATCGCTCGCACGGAAACGGGGTTTCGATGGTAGCAATAATCGACGGTGCAACAGGATCACTGACATCAAATATCAGAATTCCGCTATCTAAAACGGACACATACAGGTAGCCGTTGTAAACCTGCATATCACGTATCCGGTTATCGGAAGAACCGCCCGGCACAAAAAGAGTGGACAATTTAACGGGTTGATCCGCAATCGAAATATCAAACAGATGCAGCGCGTCTTTTTTATCACCGACAAACAGCAGATTCTCATTGGCATATATGGTAGTAATAACTCTTTCCATCAATACTTCATTAAGAGTTTTTTTACTTTTATAATCTCTTATGCTTAAAACCGCGCCGTTGCCAATATAAGCGTACTTATCCTGAATAAAAGAAGCATAATTTAAACCGTAGCCCCATCGTCCTATCAGAGCCAGACTATTTGAGGAATCGTTCACGGAAGAAGTTTCAGGTAAATCGTTTGCCAGCAGCGGTACGGTGTGCTCCGATACGGGAATATTCTGAGCAAAGAGGCTCGCCCCCAGAAGAGAGATTACCAATACGAGCTTAATGCCCCTGTTTATTCTTATCAAACTTTCGTATTTAAAGGCGAATAAAATAAACACGGTTAATTTCTCAGATGATACAGAACATCTGTTTCTTTTACGGATAATACTCTATTGATGATGATAACATCATCAATAATTCCCTTGAAATACTTGCCTTTAACACGGCCTATGTTAAAAGCATCGGATCCCCGACTTTTGTATTGAATACCCCCTTCTCTCGCATAAGTATCATATTTGCTTCCATAGATGGAAACGTGTGAATAGATGTCGCCTTTAACACCAACTATGTGATACCATTTATCGGGTACTAAACGGGGACTATCGTAATGCGGCGCCGTGGAAGAATATTTATATATATAAAAATTTATCATCCCATACTTGTCAACATAAAAATAAAATCCGTAACGGTCTTCGTTTTCCATGTAGTTACTGGTTAAAAGCGGTTGATCCAATGCCTCGGCTTTAAACCAGAAAGAAATGGTGAAATACTTTTGCGGTTTCAGTGCGATATTGGATCCCATGTCAATATAATCATCCACGCCATCAAAATAGTAAGCGCTGTTGGGCTTGCCGAAGCGGTTTTCCGTTAAAGAAGCGCCGTGAACCGTGCCGTGCAATGAATCACCTATCATGTTATTCGCATTCCCGTCAAAAGAATAGAAAGCCACAAGTTTGTTGTCGGCCAGCACATCATAAATGGGAAACTGTTTCACAATGGTGGATTCCAATCCGTATCTGTTTTTGACCTGTAATTTAACCGTCCAGAAAGCGCTGTTTGGAAACTCCATTTCCAATAAAGGATTCTCACTATAGCCCCTGTCCCATTCGCCATCATTGTTAGTATCCCATCTGTACAACAGGTATTTATCTTCCGGATCACAATTTGTTGAGAGAGAAGCGTCAAAGTATATATAGTCCGGCCTATCCAAATCAATTTTCCAGTCGAATTCCGCTTCCGGGTAGAAGTAGAGATAGATGCTTTGCGAGTCGATGGCGGTAAGGCCCCGCGCCCCGAAGGCTTCCATGTAAACCGTGACCGGGCCGCAGAGAATGTCAAATACATACTGATAGTTGAAGCGGATCTTTTTCTTTAACGAGTACTTCGTATCCCATACTCCGTCTCCGTTAAAATCCCAGCGGTAATAGAGCAATGCTTCGGGGTGCTCTTTTTCCTTGGAAGCCGAGGCATCGAAAGTGAAAGTGGTACGCCAAGTATTACCTTCCTTCGGGCTGACGGTAAACGCGGCCAACGGAGGCTCATCGTCAAATTGCGCTTTGGGATCAAATATATTATCCCGCTCAATTCCGTCCGGTACTTCCACACATCCGTGTAATGCCACTATGCAAGAAATAATCAGAGGGAAAATTATTTTCATTTCTGTCCCTGAGTTTAAATTTACATGGCGAAAGAAAGCCGAACCGCCCATCGCGGTGCTTTCGGACTACCGTCAAAGATACTACCGGTTGAATGGACAGAGGGTTGCACTTTGAGGTGTTTAAAAGGCCAAAACAGATAAACATCCATCAAATTTAAAACATACACAGAAACCGCCGCTATTATGAAATTATCGCGGATTCTTTCCACATCCTTCACCTGAGCGTATTTACTTTCCACCTCAGCGTAATAATCATCCATGAGTTGAAGATCGATATTTGCCCTGTACCGGTAACGGGCATCATCAAATTCTATCAGTTTGCTTTCAAGTTCTTTCGTGGAAAGGGCGATTCCCGCCAGAGCGCAGGTTTCTAAAACCATAAAAGCTATTGCGGCCGGATTCCGTTCGGAGTAAAATTGCCCCGCTCCCGGATAGAGAAGAGAATAGGCCAGGGCTTTTGTTCTGGACTTTGGTTTCAATGTAACTGTAAGCTTTGTCGTTTCCGCCGGTTTTAGCCACAATTTAAAAGACTGACTTTCGTATCCGCTTTTGGAAACCGCCACGTTATAAACACCCGCAGGAAGCTCTGTTCTATGCACCGGTATTGTCCCCAAAACCCACCTTCCGGTGCGTATACTTCGGGGGGTATCTCCGGGCAACATTTTATCGCGGTTCATAAAAACCTGAGCCTGTTCCGGGAAACCGCTGACAACAAGGTATGATTTATCTTTTTGAAGCGCTTTGGCTGATCGCATACTATCCGGCGGAGATTCTGTGCTATCTGCGAAGAACAGCATATTTTTTTGTTGCCGGGAAGAAAAGGCCAGGGAACGCTGAAATGTCTTCAGCGCGGATTGAGCATGCAGAAATGCAGGTAATAGAAGCAGCACTATTATTAATGGTCGGTTCACTCAGATTCTCCGCATGATGGATTTGAACGGGCCATCATTGTTTGTAACCAATCGATTTGAGTATATGCAATGCAAACACATGGCAGGCAATATGTCAATTATTATAAGGAATGCCCGGAATAAAATCAAGGTATTGGGACAGACATAATGGTAATAAACCAGCGCGAAACATTTTGGCGAATGGCCCCAATCATCGGGATAGATATTTCCGCCAGAACTTCCATTTATCGATCTAAAGCACCTCTCAGGAAGTCATCTTTTCTTTATCAATTTTCCGTTTGGGTCAAAATAAATGACATCGCCCTTCTCGAACTTCTGTTTTTGGATGGTCAAATCCTCGGCTAATTTACATTGTTTTAGCCGGCCGTTCTCGTAAAAGAGTACCCTGGCGCTGCTGCCGAAAACTTCCGTCCAGAAGCTGGCCTTCATACAGGGTATGCCCTGGATTTTCTCATCCCGGCCCAGCCAGGCCTGAGCCAACTTGCCGTTATAGTAGAACTCGGTCATCCAGTCGTGATCACCCCCGCGACAGAGCACACCCTGTACAATGGTATCCTTTGGCAGAAAACAATACACTTTTTTAGCCGTTTTTTTGAATATAACCGTTCCCTCCGGTAAAAAAGACAAGGAATCAGCCGAAGTTTGCTCATTGGTTGATACGTATTGCTGCTTTCCGCGCATTTCATTTGTATTGGATTTTACACCGACAGCGATCAATACGATCGCATGCAGGAAAACAAACGGATAAATGTTCACTGGCTTAGCCTCGCATTTTAGAGTTTTAATGAAAATACAAAATCCATCGATACGTTTTGCGCCTGCTGAACTAAAAATTTGTACAGCCTGCGAAAACCCCGGGCAACCACATAAATATAATCATTCCATTCAGTGTATTAAAGAAAAAAACAATACCATAAACCGGATCAATATCCATAATTTTGTAAAGAAAAAACGTTTTATTCGTCATAGATTACTTAAGTAATGGTTCCATAACAAGAAAAGGAAATACAATGAAAGCCATTTGGAAGGGAAAAATTATTGCAGAAAGCGATCACACCGTCAACATCGAAAATAACCATTATTTCCCGCCGGAAACGGTGAATACGGCTTATCTTCGGGAAAGTTCTCTACACACGGTTTGCCCCTGGAAAGGAACCGCTTCGTATTACGATGTGATCGTTGACGGCAAAGTGAATAAAAACGCGGCCTGGTATTATTCTGAACCCAGCAAAGCGGCCCAGCCCATAAAAGGGTATATCGCCTTTTGGCATGGCGTTAAAGTGGAAGAATAACACTGTCCAGGCCTTAAAAGCGTCCTGGTGAGTCCTGTAGTGAGCTTGTCGAACTACGTCGAACCATGTACGCCGGGTAAAAATGGAAGAATGACTGCGTTACGGATTTATACAGCAAATTCCCCGGTCAGGATGCCAACACCGATTCCCAATACAGCCGACATAATTACAATCGGAAGAATGCTTTTTTTATCTTCCTTGGCCACGATGATGATGATCGGCAGCGCAGAGAGCTCCGCTATGATCAGTCCTTTAAACCAGGGCGCCACGGGCATCTGTACATAGGAGATGATGATTCCCAAAACCACCCAATGTACAAAAGCCGAAATGTTGGCATATATATCCAGTTTTTTAACAATCATGGGAATCACATCAATAATTCCGGCCAGAGTGCCGATACCCAGAGAGATGAGCAATTT
>DRQG01000019.1 GCA_011369465.1 Caldithrix abyssi | reverse complement strand
TAAGGGGGTGTTTTCTGCAGAAGTAGAATTTATTGTTCCTGTCTTAATTACAACCCCCTAACCCCCTTTTTTAAGGGGGAATTTTGTATTTGTTTTAAATAATATGGTTACATATTGATATAGCAAATTATTTAGGACAGCTGTGATTTTAGATTATTCTTTATTCTTTTCCCGTATGGCTTCCTGGGCAGCGGCCAGGCGGGCGATAGGTACGCGATAGGGTGAACAGCTCACATAGTTCATCCCCACACGATGGCAGAAACCGACCGAACGCGGATCGCCGCCGTGTTCGCCGCAGATACCCACCTTAAGGTCGGGTTTGGTCTGACGGCCTTTTTTGACGCCCATTTCCACCAACTGGCCCACACCGCTTTGATCCAAAGTCTGGAACGGATCATCGGGTAGGATGCCTTTATCTTCGTATTCTTTCAGGAATTTACCTGCGTCGTCACGGCTGTAGCCAAAAGTCATCTGGGTCAGGTCGTTGGTGCCAAAAGAGAAGAACTGCGCTTCTTCGGCAATTTCGTTGGCCGTGAGCGCGGCGCGCGGTATTTCGATCATTGTGCCGACCAGATACTCAACCTTTACGCCCGTTTCTTCCTGCACTTTTTCGGCGATTTCGACAACCACCTTTTTCTGATCGGCCAGTTCGGCTTTGGTGCCTACCAGAGGAATCATAATTTCCGGATAGACTTTAACGCCTTCTTTGGTCAACTGACAGGCTGCTTCCATAATGGCGCGGGCCTGCATTTCGGTAATTTCCGGATAGGTGATGCCCAAGCGGCAGCCGCGGTGGCCCAGCATGGGGTTAAACTCGGAAAGCGCTTCCACCTTGGCTTTCACCTGTTCAACGCTAATGCCCATTTCGTCGGCCATTTCCTTTTGGCTGGTTTCATCATGAGGCAGGAATTCGTGCAAAGGCGGATCCAGCGTGCGCACGGTTACCGGCAAATCGTGCATGGCCTTAAAAATGCCATAGAAATCGTCGCGCTGATAAGGCAGCAGTTTTTCCAGCGCCTTACGACGGCCGGCTTCGTCATCGGCCAGAATCATTTCGCGTACGGCCTTAATGCGGTCGCCTTCAAAAAACATGTGCTCGGTACGGCACAGCCCGATCCCTTCGGCGCCAAAATTACGCGCTACTTCGGAATCGTGCGGAGTATCGGCGTTAGTCCGTACGTTCAGCTTACGAAATTCATCGGCCCAGCCCATCAATGTACCGAAGTTACCGGACAACTTGGGATCGATCGTCGGCACTTTGCCCTCGATCACTTCGCCTTTGGAACCGTCCAGCGAAATCCAGTCGCCTTCTTTATACGCCTTGCCATCCACCGTCATGGTTTTGTCTTTGTAATTGATATCCAATGCGCCGCAGCCGGCCACACAGCACGTGCCCATACCGCGGGCCACTACCGCCGCGTGGGAAGTCATTCCGCCCCGGGCGGTTAAAATACCTTTGGCCACATTCATACCGCCGATGTCTTCCGGTGAAGTCTCGATGCGTACCAGGATCACATCTTCGCCTTTGGCCGCCCATTCTTCAGCGTCGTCGGCATGAAAAACAATCCGTCCGGTAGCCGCTCCCGGCGAAGCCGGCAACCCCCGGGCGATAATCTTTTTATCGGCTTCGGGATCGAAGGTGGGATGCAGCAACTGATCCAACTGCTCCGGTTCCACACGCATTACAGCCGTCTCTTTATCGATCAGGCCCTCTTCCACCATTTCCACGGCAATACGAACGGCTGCTTCGGCGGTACGTTTGCCGTTACGGGTTTGCAGCATCCACAACCGGCCTTTCTGAATGGTGAACTCGATGTCCTGCATATCTTTATAGTGGGCTTCCAGTTTTTTATAGATTTGTTCCAGTTCGGCATAGGCTTTGGGCATCACTTCCTGCAGCGTTTTATGGGAAGGATCGCTTTTGGTGTTCTCGTTAAGCGGCTGCGGTGTACGGATACCGGCCACCACGTCTTCGCCCTGAGCGTTAACCAGATATTCACCGTAAAAGATGCGCTTTCCGGTGGCCGGATCGCGCGTAAAGGCCACACCGGTGGCGCAGTCGTCACCCATATTGCCGAATACCATGGCCTGCACGTTCACTGCCGTACCCCAGTCGGCCGGGATATTATTCAGCTTACGGTAGGTGATGGCGCGCGGGTTGTTCCAGGAACCGAATACCGCGCTGATAGCGCCCCAAAGCTGTTCCCAGGGATCGGTCGGAAAATCTTTCCCGGTGCGTTTTTTGATTTCGGCTTTAAACTGTTCCACCAGTTCCTTCAAATCATCGGCGGTCAGTTCGGTATCCAGCTTAACGCCGCGTTTTTCCTTCATGGCGTCGATGATCACCTCAAAGGGGTCTTCCTCTTCTTTGGATTCCGGTTTTAATCCCATAACCACATCACCGTACATCTGTACAAAGCGGCGGTAGGAATCCCAACCGAAACGTTCGTTATCGGACTGTTTAATGATGCCTTGCACGGTTTCATCATTTAAACCCAAATTGAGCACCGTATCCATCATGCCCGGCATAGAGGCCGGGGCACCGGAACGCACCGATACCAGAAGCGGGTTTTCCGGGTCGCCAAATTTGGCCCCCATGATTTTTTCTATATGTTTTACACCTTCTTCCACCTGTTTCACAACATCGTCGTCATATTTCCCGCCGCTTTCGTAATAGCGGGTGCATACTTCCGTAGAAATGGTAAACCCGGCGGGTACGGGAATACCCAGGTTGGACATTTCGGCCAGATTGGCGCCTTTGCCGCCAAGTAAAAGTTTCATATCCGCCTTGCCTTCAGCGCTTCCGGCTCCGAATTTATAAACAAATTTTTCCGACATAACAACCTCCGTCCGCAATGTTTTTTAGATGCTTGTTTAATCCTAAAAGGTTTAGCTTTAGAATATAAATGAGGCCTAAATTGATGTCAAATAATTCGGCAGGTAATTATTAAAGTGGTCGCCAAAACACCAACGATGTTACCAGGCCGGATCGGACGACAACACCTACCCGGTTATGCCCCCCCAGCCGGGACAGGCTTGTTTCAACACCCAAATGCTGTGGAATAGAATTCCGATCCCAGCGCATCGGATAAAATGAGTGTAAAATACCATAAGACAGAGATAAATTGAGGTGATTTTTTTTAAGTGGATTTATTTATTCTTCTTCTGAGAGGCGAAGAAACATACCAGAGCGTAAAGCCACTTAACACGGTAATCAATCCCAGCAGGGAAAACGCCCTGAGCACAAGGGTGTTAAAATTATCCCGGGTTTTATAATCCATGGTGTGGCTCATCCACAAAAAATCGAACCAACGCCAACTGCGATGCCGAATGGTTTGCAATTTTCCATCTTTGATGGAAACATAGGCTTTCAGATTGTCGCTGTTTTTAAAGGATATCACATACGCCGGCAGGGGGCCACTACGGTATTCATGATGATTATCCACCTGTTCGATCCTTTCCACACCAGCCACGGCAAGTGTGGGGATCAACCGCCTTTTTGCAACAGCCAACGCTTCCTTTTCATTGATACCCGCTTTGGCCTCACCGGTCCGGGCATTAAATAATTGATTGCCATTGACCCAATAATAGGGATTGTTGTTTATTTCCCGCAGTTCAATCGAGCGGATACCTTCTTGGACAGGCAATCGGGAAGGACTGACAAGATTTTTAAAGGCTTTTGCTTGATATTCCATATTTTTATAGTGATCGCCATGAATCTCATCAATATCCGTCCAACTGAAGTAGAGTCCGCTGAGGGTCCACAAAAGAAATTGTATTCCTAAAAATACTCCCAGATAACGATGTATTTTGCGTATTTTAAAAGACAAACGACGTACGGGCATTGGCCTGTTTTTCCTTCCTGATATCGGCACCACGATTTTCTATTTCTGCTTCTTATAAAAAAGAACTATCTGTAAAGAAAATATATAATTCATTCCGGGAAGAAAAAATTTCCTCAGATACGGTAAATCGCGATTAAATTCAATAACTCCAATAAATTTTTTAGTGAGCGTTATTTTGTTAAAAACTGCTGCTTGTTCAATAAAAGAAGCCGGATACGCATCTGTTTCCCTTTTCCGCTGTGCCAGGTAAGCCAGATATTTCCCTTTCTATCAACAGTCATCCGCGGGCTGCGGGCGGTTTCCCCTTTGGAAGAAAGCAAAACCGGAAAAGACCACGTCCCTTCTTTGCGATAGGTCAGATAAATACCCCAGGTGGAATTTTCTGCTCTGGGTCTTCCGCTGTAGGCAACCCATAGCGTATGATCCCGATCCGATGCTGCGCAGGGTGTCTGATTAAGGAAGGTTTGCTCCTCAACGCTGATATCTTCCCCAAGGCTCCATTTCCCCTGCCGGTCGTCGTAGGAGGCGAATTTTATCTTCTGAGCTTCGCCACGATAACTGCCCCAGGCATTGCTTTCCCATACCACATATTTTTTACGACCGTCGGCAAATAACCCGGCGTAACCTCCCTGCTCCCAATCGTCCATTTTTTCCCCTTCGCGCGTGATGGGGCGGCTCTGTTCGTCTATTCTGCCTCCAAACAGACCAAAAATAGCCGGATAATGCTGATTCCAGGCCGCCCAGACTACGCCATCCCGATCCACACAAAGGGAAGGAAACCAGGCATTGACGTAATCTTTAACATATTTTGACGGATAGGTACGAATTTCCTTAGTTGGGCTTAAAACTCCGTTTTTGATGTTCCTGTAATACAATCGACGATAGTTGGCCAGCCAGGCGCTCCAGGCTACCGTTATCTCATTTCCCGTCGTATCCGAGACCGGCGCAGGAGTCAGCACGTCATACGGTTCTTTAGGGCTGATCAAAATGGCCTCGGAAAGACGCAAGCCGTCAAAGGTTTTGGCGTACAGGCGGTAATATGTATCCCGATTATTTAAATAAAAAATCCAGAGTTTGTTGCCGGCAAAAGCTAAACGGGGCGCGTAACTGTCGCTCACATCGTTTTCGATTTTTTTGGTGGCGATTGTATTGTTCGGATCAATCTTTCCCAGATGAATATCCCCGTCTTCTTCCCAGCATAACCACACCGTACCATTGGGGTCTGCCAGTACATCGGGGAAACGGCAGTTGGCTGCGCCGAATTTAAAATGTCGGCCCAGCGTATCACTTCGGCCGGAATAAACGATATCCGGCGTTTTGCGCCGAGGCGGAATCAAAGGCTGCGGGATTTCGCATTTGCCCTCACACAAACGTTTCCGGTTTATCTGACTGAAGGCCGTGCCTTCCGAAAACTTCCAGTGCAGGGAATCGCCTGTATCAAAATGGCCGTAAAGCAGCCAAATTGAGCTATCTTCTGAAGTTTTGTAAAAAACATAGTCCGTATAGCTTGGCAATTTTTTCGCTTCGTTGTCCTGATACAAACTCAATACCAGATATTTATTGCGGTTGAACGGATTGGGACAAACCATACGCAGGCCGGTTGAGTCGAAATTCATACTGTAACTGCCTATGCGCATTCGGCCCTTTTCAAAGCGTACGGGCAAATCTTTTCCTCTGAACAGGCGGGCTATTTGGCTAAAGGAAAAGGTACCCGTAAAATACAAATGTTTCTCTAAATCGGCTCTGTTGAGTTGGTCTATTGTTTTGGCGACAAAGCCTTTCCACCTTTTTTGTTGCCGCAGAATCTCATCCGGTATGTTACTGTTCGCCGGGAAAACCCGAACCGCCTGATAATTTTTATTCTCCATAATTACCGACATAGCCATATGATAATGTCCTGTCGGAATCATTTCTCCCGTGCCATTCCAGAGCATTCGGCTCAAACTATCCACCAAAGCGTAATTACGGAACCTTCCCAGAATTTTTTCACCCTTACGGAAAGCGATCAATTCCGGGAAACCGTCCATGTGATATAAATGCAGTCGGGGCGGATAGGTCAGAACAGGGAATTTCCAGCGGAAATGCTTTTGGAAAGTATAAATATCCAACTGAGGATTAAACAGGCACTGGTGAAAACTGCTTCCGCCGGCGGTATGATTGTGTTCGAGATAATTCTTTTCCGTAAAGAATCCGTCAATCAAACAATACCCGCAGTTGGAAGTGGAAATGGGAACGATGACGGTTGGTTTTTCATTTTTGAGCACTTCGGAAAAATTGATCGGGTTGCCCCACAAATCCTCGGCCTGTAACTTTTCTTTGAGGGATATCGTTTCCCTGCGGGAGCAGGCCAGAAACATAATCCCGGTTAGTACAAATAAAAATGCCTTTTTCATTTTCTTACCCATCCTTTTTATTTTAACAAAGCTGTATCAGGAAATAAGGAAGCCTCCTAAACAGGATGACATTTAATATTATTAACAGTTTAACGAAAAAACAAGAGGGAAAAATGATTGACGCTCGGATGCAATCGTTATTTTGGTTAAGAATGTATATTGTATGCGTGATTCCACTCTAAATAGGTATAAAACTATCATCTCGGGGATAGAAACGAGGATAAATCTTTTATCTTTATCGATCGTTTAAGATTTTGATCCCCGATTTATCGGAGAATAAAATAGCCAAGAAAATTTCCGCTTTTTGAGTAGCCTCATACGCCGTTCAATATTATATTGAATGGCTCTTTTGGTTTTATTGACATTGTTTAAAGAAATCTGTAAATTCAATTTGTTTTATATGTAAAACAAATGTACACAATACTTGATCGAAATGAACTATAGGCAACCTTGAACGTTTAACAGGAAATGATTTAATACGGATTCGGCAGACGAAACGGATGAAAAAAGACAAACCCACAAAAATATTACCCTTATCGGAACTCAAACCCGGCGAAGAAGGCACCATCAGCGAAATAAGCGACGATTTCGATTCTCAGGATCGTTTAATGGAACTGGGATTAAATCGCGGCACGCCGGTCCGAGTCATCAAATACGCTCCTCTTGGCGACCCCATGGAAATCAACATACGCGGATATTATTTATCCATCCGTAAAGATATGGCCCGTCATATCCGTGTACGCAGAAGACGCAGGGGACGACATTTTGGCAACTGAGCAGACGAATTCTTCTTCCAAAAAGAGAGAGACGCAGGAGCCTCCCTGGATCGCCATCGTCGGCAATCCCAACAGCGGGAAAACCGCCCTGTTTAACCGGTTAACCGGCATGCACCATAAAGTGGGAAACTACCCCGGCATCACCGTTGAGAAAAAAAGCGGCAAGATACGGGGCCTCGACGTCATCCTGCGCGATCTGCCCGGTACCTACAGCCTCAAAGCCAAAAGTATCGATGAAAAGATCGTAGCCGATATGGTGCAAAGCTGGCGCCGGCCCGAAAACCGTCCGCTGGCCGTAATTGTTGTGATTGACTCCACCAACCTGCTGCGGCACATGTACCTGGCCCTGCAAATTCTGGACTGGAATATCCCCACCATTCTGGTTTTGAATATGATTGACGAAGCCCGCAGAAAAAATATTTCCATTAATCTTAATCTGCTGCGCAACCGTCTAAAAGCTTTTGCCATCATTCCCGCTTCGGCTAAAACCGGCGAAGGCATCGACCGGATTTTTGAGACCATCAAAAAAGTGCAGAAAAACCCGAAGATAAAACCGGCGCCGCCGCGTATGCTGGAAATCGAGCGGTGCAGTGATCTGCTTATGCCGCTTATCCATTTGCTCAGCCAACACATACATCAATTGAACCATCATCCGCATATCGAGGCCATGCGGCTTGTTAGCGATGACAGTTATCTTTCTTACATTAAAAAGGTTTTACCGGCGGAAGAAGTAAAAAAAATAAGCGCCATTTTAACGCAGGTTAAGAATGAATTCAAACGGCGCGATATTCCGTACAAGAACCTCGAACAGACCTCACGTTTTGCCTATATCGACTTGTATCTGAGCAAAGCGGTCAGCGGTAGGAAGAAAACCCGGCAATCCAGATCGGAACAGATAGACGGTATTCTGACGCACCGGATTTTTGGGCCCATAATTCTGGTTTTGACCCTGGCTTTTATATTTAACGCCATTTTCACCTGGGCTCAATATCCCATGGATTTAATCGACGGATCGATTCAATGGCTTTCACTGCGGATGATGGATATTATGCCGGAAGGACTTTTGCGCAGCCTTTTAGTTGACGGTATTCTGGGCGGTGTGGGCAGCGTGCTGGTCTTCTTTCCGCAGATCATTTTGCTGGTTTTCTTTTTGTCCTTGCTGGAAGACAGCGGTTATATGTCGCGTATGGCTTTTATGATGGATCGTTTAATGGCCCGAATCGGATTGCACGGTCGTTCGGTTTTGCCCCTGCTTAGCGGTTTTGCCTGCGCCATTCCCGCCGTGATGGCCGCCCGAACCATCGAGAACTGGCGCGACCGGCTGGTAACCATTTTGCTGGTGCCGCTGATGAGCTGCAGCGCCCGTCTTCCTGTATATACCCTGTTGATTGCCGCCTTTATCCCGCATAAAATGGTGCTGGGCATCTTTTCCATGCAGGGTTTGGTACTGATGGGTATCTATTTTCTGGGTATGGTTACGGCCATTTTTGTGGCTCTTATTTTCAAAAAAATATTCAAACCCCGTTCTTCGGTTTCCATGATTATGGAATTGCCGCCGTATCGCATGCCGCTGCTACGCTCTTTGTGGTGGACCATTTACGAACGGGGCAAATCCTTTTTAACCACGGCGGGCACCATTATACTGGCGGTTTCCATTGTACTCTGGTTTCTGGCTTCCTTCCCTTTGCCGGATAAGGACAAGCCTATGAGCAGCGCGGAACAGATCGAGCAAAGCTACGCCGGTCAGATCGGGCATTTTATTGAACCGGTTATCAAACCTCTGGGGTATGACTGGAAGATCGGAGTGGGATTGCTCACCTCTTTTGCTGCGCGGGAAGTGATTATCAGTACGCTGTCCACATTGTACAATCTGGAAGAAGGCGCGCAGGAGCACAGCACGCTTATTGAGTCCCTGCGCAAAGATAAGCGGCCCGACGGAACGCCCGTGTACAGTATACTGGTGGCTATTTCACTGATGGTTTTTTACGCCTACGCGGCCCAGTGTATGGCCACTTTTGCCATTGTAAAACGGGAAACCAATTCCTGGCGCTGGCCATTGTTTATGGTGGGCTATATGACCACGATGGCCTACCTGGCCTCGCTGTTTGTCTATCAATTTGGCCATGCCATGGGCTGGGGTTAATGATGAATGTCGTTGAAATATTTATATTGGCGCTTGTCGGTTTGGGCGCCGTCCTGTATATTTTTATCTATCTAAAACGTACTTTAACCCGGGGCGAAGACGGCCGGGTTTGCGCCGGATGCCCCCTGAACCGACCGCCGGCCGTGCGCCGAAAATAACCTATTTTAACCACCGATATTTTACACAGATACAAAGGCTCTCATCGATTAATGAGTGAATGAACGGGATGCAGTTCGCTGTGATGAAAGACCATATTAGGTGAGTAATAGGGATAGCGTTTCCCGCTCACCGGATGAGGGGGCGAATAACGTTGCGGCTTTTTAGCGCGAATCTCTTCGGGGAGAGCATATCCCAAAATAATCAGATGATCCATTCCTTCCAGAATATCTTTTCTCAACAACTCATCCTGTTTTTGCTGTTCCGTTTGCATGATCGGAAGCGCGGTAAAAATCACACCGCCGTCATATTTGGGCAGGTGGGCCAGATGTTTGGCCGTCCACACCCGGCAGCCGTAAGGCTCATACGGTTTTATCCGGCCCTCATACAATTTGATATACAAAGAGAGCGGCACCCCTTCGCTTTTGATATCGTACATTTTGCCGTTGATCCGAACATCGCCGCTGTCTGTTTTACCGAGATCATAGTCGTCTTTTAATTCCTTTTGCCCGCTGAAAAGGTACCGCACAGCCACTTCGCCCAGAGCGCCTACAAAGTTGCTTTCCAATGCGGATAAAGGCGCATTTTCCGGAACAAAACGACGTTTTATTTTCTCACTGCGCCTGCGGGCGTGATAAACGGCGATTTCCCGCATGGGCGGAGTGATTTCGATACGGATGAAGTTTTTATGCAAGTTCATTTGTTGTTTGGTTGATTGCTTAGTTGTTAGTAGTTGGCTGTCGGCTATCAGCTATCAGCTATCGGCTTTTAGTTTTTAGTTCTCAGTTATCAGTTCAAGGCCATCAGCTAATTTTCATTTTCCAGCATCCTGCATCCAGTATCCAGTTTCAAGTTTCAAGTTTCTAATTTCTAATTTCAAATTTCTAAATACCCGTCACTTTCTACTCTGTACTAAGTACCAATTACTATGTACTTTGTGCCTATGTGCCTTCTGCCTTTGTCGTCAGGTGGCAAGATAAATCTTGCGTTATTTTGTGCCTCTGCGCCTTTGCACCTTTTGGGTTGACCACTGAGCGCGCCAAGAGCACAGAGTTTTTTTATTTTTTTATTTTGTATTTTTTATTTAAGCTAAGGAAGATATCTCACACAAAGCCGCCAAAATGCTAAGGTTTTTTCTTTTGTCTTTTTTCATTTGTCATTTTTCATTTCATTCCCAGTTCCCTTTGCCACAGCGGGTTCTTCGCTTCGCTGCGAAAGTTTTCAGTTCCAAGTTATTAAGTTATTGAGTTATTTGTTCCGATTTTCCAGCATCCAGCATCGAGTATCCAGTTCCGAGTTCCCAGTTTCAAATTTCAAGTTTCCAATATCCAACTCCAACTTACTAACACGTTAAATCAGCTTTCGGCTATCCTTTTTCCGTTTTCGGTTTTTGACCCGCATTAGTTAAGCGGGATTCTGTATTCAGGCCATTTTTCTTTTGCGCTCACCTCACGTTTACGGTAAGGTTTCCGTACAAAGTTTATTTTAACTATATACCGGAAGAGTTGCAAGACGGGAAGTCAGAGATGGAGAAAAACGCTGACAGCAAACCCTGGCCACAACCAACTCCCACACCCTCCCTTCGACAGCGAATGGAGGGGCGTACCGTGGCACCAGTCTGGTTTTTACGAATCAGGGTGGGTTGACCACCGTGTTACCTACGGCACGCTTTTATATTTCCTCACCAGTCATGTGGAAGAAATAAAAAAAGCGGAACGCCGTCATCAACGTTCCGCTTTCTATTCGATGCAAGAAACAATCGTTTAGTACATGCCGCCCATGCCGCCCGGAGGCATTGCCGGTGCGGGAGGATTCTCTTCCGGTTTTTCGCTGATCATCGCTTCGGTCATTAAGAGCAGCCCGGAGATGGAAGCGGCATTTTCCAATGCGCTGCGGGTTACCTTGGTCGGATCGATCACGCCGGCTTTCATCAGGTCTTCGTATTGCTCGGTCTGGGCGTTAAAACCGAAATTGCCCTCGCCTTCCAGAACTTTGTTGACTACCACGGAACCTTCCAGTCCGGCATTATTCACGATCTGACGAATCGGTTCTTCCAAAGAGCGGCGTACGATATCGACGCCGATGGCCTGATCGCCGTCCAGTTTCAGATCATCCAGCGCGCTGATGGAACGCAGCAGGGCCACGCCGCCGCCCGGTACGATGCCTTCTTCCACGGCTGCGCGTGTGGCGTGCAAAGCGTCTTCCACGCGGGCTTTTTTCTCTTTCATTTCCACTTCGGTAGCCGCGCCGATCTTAATCACCGCCACACCACCGGCCAGCTTGGCCAAACGTTCCTGTAATTTTTCGCGATCGTAGTCGCTGGTGGTGTTTTCAATCTGAGAACGAATCTGATTTACGCGCGCTTTAATATCTTCCGAAGAACCGGCGCCTTCCACGATGGTGGTGTTGTCTTTATCTATGGTAATGCGTTTGGCCGAACCCAGATCGTCCAGAGAAGCGTTTTCCAGTTTAAATCCGGTCTCTTCGCTGATCACGCGACCGCCGGTCAGAATGGCGATATCTTCCAGCATGGCCTTGCGGCGATCGCCAAAACCCGGCGCTTTAACCGCAGCCACTTTAAGAGTACCGCGCAATTTGTTCACAACCAGTGTAGCCAGCGCTTCGCCTTCGATGTCTTCGGCAATAATCAACAAAGGTTTGCCGGTCTGGGCCGATTTTTCCAGAATGGGCAGCAGCTCTTTCATGGCGCTGATTTTTTTATCGTGAATGAGAATGAGCGGGTCTTCCAGTACCGCTTCCATAGCCTCGGAATCGGTTACGAAATACGGCGAAACATAACCGCGGTCAAACTGCATACCTTCCACAACGTCTAAAGTCGTCTCGATTCCTTTGGCTTCTTCCACGGTAATCACGCCGTCTTTGCCCACTTTATCCATGGCATCGGCGATCAAATTTCCGATGGCTTCATCGTTATTGGCGGAAATGGCGCCTACCTGAGCGATCTCGGTTTTGCCGGACACTTCGCGGGATAGGCTTTGCAGATGTACAATCACCTTTTCGATGGCTGTATCGATACCGCGTTTTAAAGCGGTGGGATTTGCGCCTGCGGTTACATTTTTTAAACCCTGCGTAAAAATAGCCTGTGCCAAAACCGTAGCCGTTGTGGTGCCGTCGCCGGCAACATCACTGGTTTTGGAAGCGACTTCCTTCACCATTTGAGCGCCCATGTTTTCGAACTGGTCTTCCAGCTCAATTTCCTTGGCCACGGTAACACCGTCTTTGGTTACCGTAGGCGCACCAAATTTTTTATCGATTACCACATTGCGGCCTTTGGGGCCCAGAGTTACTTTCACAGTTTTAGCCAATGTGTCGATACCTTTTTTCAGGCTCGTCAGCGCTTCCGTGTCAAATTTAAGAATCTTTGCAGACATGTTACCTCCGTTTTGTTTATATGTTTGTACAATACATTTTGATCGCTTGTTTTTCTTAGATAAGGCTGAGCTAAAAATGTTACATTTCAGCCGATAAAATTATCGGCTTCTCATCTTAACCTGTTGAAGAATAACCAATTACGAGCTTAGCACTCTCAATCAAAGACTGCTAATTTATGAACTTTATTCGGTTTTATCAAGAAGGGATTCATCTTTTTTACTCTTTACATTTCCTTTCTCCGAAAAGGAGGGGGTTGGGTGGTTTGCGGGCAGGGTTTGCAACGCCTCCGATAAAGCAGGTTTTAGCGGTGGCATTGCTTTCCTATTTCAGCTCTGGGCCGGAAAAGGCGGTGTCATTCCGGGCTTGTTCCGGAATCCCGTCTTCTAAAACATAGGATGCTGAAACAAGTCTGTCCTGGCGTCAGGCCGGGGTTCAGCATGACGGGTTACATCATTCCGAACTTGATTCGGAATCCCATCACTTAAACAAGGGATGCTGAGACAAGCTCAGCATGACGGGCGAGGGAATTTAGAAGAGTATGGTTGACAATCCGGAAGACACCCACCCCCAGTCGTAAAAATCCTCACAGCCGCCATGCTGCACCCTTCCCTTCGCCGAAGGGAAGGAAATTGGGTGGGTTACGGCCCGGTAGCGCAAGCCTTGACACAGGGAAACGAGGATATTAAACTATCCGTGTTCTTGACTTATGTTCGCAACGGAATACGATCCGGATTATATCGATCAGACTTCTTCTGGATAAAATAAGGAAGATATTATGAAGGTGGATAACCTGCAATTCGGCCGGATTACCATAGACGGCCGGAGCTATAATGAAGACATTGTCATCGATAGCGGGCAAATAGCCTTACGAGATAAGACCGCCTCGCGTAAAAAGAAATCCGTTTACGGCCATACGCCGCTTACCCTGCAGGAAAATATACCGTGGAACTGCAAGCGGCTGGTTATCGGCAGCGGTCAGTACGGCAGCCTGCCGGTAGAAAAAGACATCCATCGTAAAGCCGCGGAATTGGGCGTGCAGTTACTCATCGAACCGACGCCGCAGGCCATACAACGGTTGAATGAACCAGACACCAATTTTGTTCTGCATCTGACCTGTTAGCAGGCAGATTTCTCCGGCAAAAGCCGTTAATCCAGTACCAATGTATTAGGATAAAAATTACTCCAGGCAAACCAGTAGGCCACGGTAACGGGGATTTCCTTTAAAGCGCTGCCCCGCAGCCGGCCGTCCACGCAGCGGCCCGTTGCCGCCTTCCACAGAGAACCGGTGGCTTCATCCCGCAAATATTTTTCATCCGCTGCAGGATACAGACGGTGTTCGCCGGCTTCAAAGGCGCGCACGCCGTCGGCATTTGTTCGTATCAATACGATTGGAATATTGTTCAGCCTGGTGCGCAGGAAGGGTTTCTTTTCCATCAAGGCATCGGTTACGGCCAGAGCATGAACGCCCAGATGCAGGCCGTGCACCAGTTCTTTGCCCGGCAATCGATCCAATAAATAACGGGCCCGAAAGATACCGGTGCGCCGGGGATCGTTAAAATACCCTTCATACGAGGATGAACGAATCTCTGCTTCTTTCTTTAATACTTTGGTATCCGGATTGGCGCCGTACCATTTTTCCCAGTCGGTTTGTACGGCGGTAAGTGAACGGAGCTGAGTGCCCTTTAATTCGCCAAGCAGAGCCGCGCCGGTTATATGGCTCCAGTAGCTTCCGGTTTGTTCGTCCTGCATAATCATACTGTTGCGCCATAAACGGCCCGAAACAATAAATGTCAATTCTTTTCCTTCTATCTCCCGAACGTAAACTACGCCCGTATGGCACAGCGGTCACCAGGTTACGGCGATGGGGGTTTCACCCAGATAATCGTTCACAATTTCATGACGGTCCAATTGCCAAAGCGAGTAGGCACGCGCTTCGCCGCCGATGCGCAAAGCGATCACCGGTTCATCCGGGGCCATCTGCTCTTCGGCCTCTGTGCCGCTAAGAAATTGCGGTTCGCGAATAGCCGGGATGTCGTCCGGTGCCAAAACCCGATACATCTCATCGCCGTCAATAACGGCAACAACTTTGGCCTGCGCCGGCTGCCCCTGGGTGGTTTTGTATGAGATCACGGTCATCAAAATTCCTAAAATAATTTGTATCATCGTTTTCATTGGTTCTCTACCATATTTACCTAAAGAATATAACTGTCTCCGTGTCGAAAATATTCTACCTGTGAAAGACGTTCACTATTACTTGTCATCACAGTCTTTTTGATTTCAGGAGCTGATTTCCTCAGCGCTTTCTATGATCGTTTTCAATTTTTGATCCGGCTGTGGACGGGCGCCGATCTGATTGATAACCCAGGAAGAGATTTTTACGGCAAAATGCGCCGCCGATTCCGCAGCGCCATTCTGCAAATAATGGGCAAGGAACGCTCCGGAAAAGGAATCTCCCGCCCCGGTGGCGTCGATTATGGTATCGGTTTGGGGCGGTATTTTTTTCTTCACTTTTCTGTCCCACAAAATCGCGCCTTTGGCGTCCAGTTTCAAAACGATCATTGTCCCCGGGAAATAACCGATCAGAGTATCCAATATTTTATCGGGATCATCCTGCCCGGTAAGCGCCTGGCCTTCTTCGTAATTGGGAAAGAAAAGATCGGGTTGAATTTCCTTTAAAAAACCCAGACAGCGTTCCGTCCCGCGCTGGCGGATGAGTTGAAACGAAGCCGGATCGAGCGAAACCGTTCCACCGTGGGATTTGACAATTTCCGCCGCCATCCGGGCCGCTGTGCGAGGCGGGTCTGTGAACAACGACCAGGCGGTCAGATACAGATGCCGGCTGTTTTGCAGCAAATTTTTAGGCAGTTCGGAAGAGAGCAGGTAAAAATCGGCCCCGCGGCCGGAAACCATGGATCGTTGTCCCTTTTCATCAATCCAGACGGCGACCGCTGCGGTGCGGTGCTCGTCGGTTTTGATGAAATGCGCTTCCACCTGTTCCCAGGCCAGATTTTCCTCGGCCAGCCGGCCGAAGCGGTCACGGCCGATTTTACCAACAAAGGTAGTGGGCATTCCGCAGCGGCGCGCCCATACGGCCGTATTGGCCGCGCTGCCCCCTGCGGCAAACATCACCTCGCCAAAAGTATCGCCGCCGGGCAATAATTTGCTGTTGGTGCGGATGAGTACGTCCCAGGCAAAATCGCCCAAAACCAGCAAGGGGATTTTATTTGAAGAATGCTTTTTAGCCATTTCTGTCTTTTCCGTCTTTGTTGTGATGTTAAACCTCTTGCCCGCTGTTAAAAAATAGGAACAGCCATCCCTATACTCAGCATCGGTTCCGATGCTTCTCGCAGCCAGATGAGCCATAGCTCCGGTCCCAGATAACCTTTTTCGCTTAATTGCACCTGCGCGCCAAGACCCAGGCGAAAAAAAGAATATGCTTTAAACGCTTCGTCCTTGTGATAGTAAATGGATACTACCCAGCCTGTGGACGCCCGGACGGACAGGTTGCGGTAACGGGCTTCCAGCCCAACGCCGGCGTAAGGAAACAGTAGATAGACGGCCAGCCCCGTTTCGGCGGAAACCGATAACAGCATATCCTCATTTTTAACCACAGGCAGTAAATCAGACCAGCGATAATTAAACCATATATTGATCAAAAAGTGATCTAAATTTATATCCCCCAATCCGCCGCCCAAAACACGAAAACGACGGTACGGGCTTATCGTCGTTGGAAGATACTGATTGAGGTTCCACAGGCCCTGCCCTTCCCGTTTGGCCTCGGTGCTGGCTTTCCGGTAAAGCGAGTCGAGCCCGGCGTTGTTTACCCGGCTATACCGGGCGTATCCTTTTTGCAGATAAAAAGCGTTGATATTGAATTTTTCCAGAGGATAAGGCCGGTATAAATGCACCAACAGACAGCCGGAACTATCTTTGCCGGCAAAATCCCCTTCCAGCGGGATATCCAACAGGTTTTTTTGAGCATACTCCATCACCAATAGGGCTAAATGCCGTTCCCGTTCATCCGCGCTGTACATGCTCACACAGGTTAAGCCGGCCAGCCGAAGGCATTGCCCGGTATCCGTTACAAACAGACCGGCGTCTTTTACTTCGGTTATTCGCACCTCTTCGGCCGTCAATCCGGTAGAAAAGAAACAGAAAAAAACAATAATTAAAAATGCTTTAGTAGGGGAATATTTTTTTCCGGGTTTTATGCCATTCTGTGCGGGTAAAGAAACTCTCATTTTCCGGATTATACCTTCGTTAAATTGAATTCGAAGTTTATGTATAAAATATTTTTCCGTTTCACTTTAGTACGAAATCGTTTTTTTCCATTGAGCCGGTGTAAAGAAAATGAAAAAGGCATAGATTTCCAGCCGGCCCAGCAGCATAGTGAGCGAATAGATCCACTTTCCGGCTGTGGGAATGTGCGCAAAATTGCCCGTGGAACCCACCGTACCCAAACCGGGGCCCACATTACCCATGGTGGCCACCGCTCCGGAAAAGGCCGAGAGCACATCCACACCCAAAAGCGTAAGCAGCAAAGTGGCTATAAAAACAATACCCAGATATACCGCCACATACAACACGCCCTTGCCCACCACATCATTGCCAACCGCCATTCTGTCCACACGAACCGGGATGACGGCATTGGGATGCATCAATTCTTTCAGATGACGTAAAAAGGATTTCCCTAACAAGACGATGCGATCCGTTTTAATACCCCCTGAAGTGGACCCGGCGCAAGCGCATTGCAGGGCAAAAAAGATAAGCAGCAACTGAGAAAAAGCCGGCCATAGGGTGGTATCCGCCGTGGCAAAACCGGTGGACGTACCCACGGATATGACATTAAAGGCCGCCTGCCTGAACGCTTCCGTCCAACTTGCGGTTACACTGCCATGGATATTCCAGGCGGAAAGCGCCACCCCGGCCAGCATAGCCAGCAGATAGTAACGCACCACACTGGAGCGCCAGAAATCGCGGATATTTCCCATGATCACCCCAAACAGCAGCCCGAAATGGAGACCCGAAAGAATCATAAACACAATAATGATTGTTTCGATGGTTGGGCTATGGTAGAAAGCCACGCTGGCGTTTTTATTGGAAAAACCGCCGGTGGCAACCGTGGCAAAGGAATGGATAAGCGCGTCAAAAAGGTTCATACCGCTTATAACCAGGGCAATGGTTTCCAGCAGGGTAAGTCCCACATACACGCCGGCAATGATCTGTATGGCGCGGCGGGCTCGGTGATGAAAGTTTTCTCTGACCATGGAAGAAATTTCGCTGCGGAAAAGAACCATTTCGGCAATGCCGATAAAGGGCAGCACGGACAGAACGAAAATGATAATGCCCACACCGCCAATCCAGTGGGTGGAAGAGCGCCAGAACAGCAACCCCATAGGCAATGCCTCAATATCGGTCAGAATGGTGGAACCGGTTGTGGTAAATCCGGAAACACTTTCGAACCAGGCGTTGGTAAGATCGAATACGCCGCCCCATAAAATATAAGGAAGCGTTCCTACAAGGCAAGAAAGTAGCCAGCTTAATACAACGATCAATAATCCTTCTTTATTGGTAATATTGGAAGCCGGCGGTACGAAAATCAACGGGAAAATCCCGAACAGAGCCGTAACCAGTCCGCTGTACAGTAAAGGCATAAAAGCATCATCGCCGTTAAAATAGGAAATGGCCGCCGAGATACCCAAAAAAAGAGCATTTAAGAGCAGAGCCAGCGCCACATAACGTAATACGATATGAAATCTCATTGCTCTTCTTCCCTGCTTCTCACCGACTCGCACAAATTATAAATGGCTTCGGCCAGATGAGCAATCTCATCATTTGTTTCCACTTCGATATCAAAGGGCGTTCTTTTCTCAATAAACTTTTTTACCCGTTCGGTCATTCGGATAATGGGGCTGACCATATAATAATTTACCAGATAATTGAAGATAAATGTAAAGATGAGCGCGGCAAGAATGGCGATAATGCCCGGCATAATGGCCCGGTTGGAACGGTTTTTTAATTCCGAAGCGGTTTGGTACATCATTTTATCGTTTAAATCGATCAAATCATTCACCGCTTCTTTCACATCCATAAAAGAATCATGTAACTGTTGAAAATACCATTGTAAATTGCCTTCCCGATTGGTATCCACAATGGGACGTTCCCATAATTTTTTATAGGAGCGATATTTATTCTCTATGGTATTTAATTGCTCCTGTTCGCCGGGGATGGTGACGTTCTTTTTGGCAAAAGAAAAATTATGCACAAACATACTGTCTGCCGATTTCAGGATTTGGCGGCCTTCTTCCCATTTGCCCAGCATCAGCAGCAGCACCGCGCTGTCTTCCCGTTCCAGCGCTTCCTTCATCAATTTGGCGGCATAGATGCTTTTATAGTTTTCATCCAGGATGCGCTGCACCGATGATCCGATGGATTTTAATTCGTTGATCGACCAAAGCCCGGCTATGAGCAGCATCAGGGATAACAGAAGAAAGCCCGATAATATTTTTATACGCAGTCCCATTACACAGCCCCTCGTGATATTTTATACGTCGTTTTATTCCTCTCCTTCCTTAATATATTACGGAAGGAGAGGAACAAAATTATATTAAAGGAAATATACGGGTCTGATCCAAATAATAAAAGCGGTTGGTTTATTTTTTCTTATTATGAAAGCAAGGAGGGTTTACCGCCGATTTTGCATGCCCCTTTCATAAAAACGCTAAAACACCAGCGATAAACTGATTTTCAGGGATTGGTTGTACATGGCAGCTTCGGATGGAAACGGCCAGTTCATATTGCTTTTGAAGGCCGAATAGAAGGCATAATTTAACCCATTGGTCATAGCAAAATAGACCAGTGGACCGAGCAGGGGTGAATTATCCACAATATCCCGCGCAAAACTGGAAATAACGCCCATGCTCATGTACATAATTGTATAGCTGCCCAGCCATTGCCAGAAAATAACCCGTGGATAAACCACGGTATATTCATAAGAGGCATCCGCTTCCAGGCTGCCAAACAGACGAATTTTCAATCCGGTTCCGTTAACAAAGTTAAAGCGATAGCTGTCCTCAAAGCGATCCAGCAAATCGATATCTTCCTGGGATAGTCCGGCGGGCCGTACCGAGGACATCTGAGACCACATAAATGAATTTTGGATGTAAGGTAAAATCCTCAAAATCGCTAAATTGTACCCGAACCCGCGGCGTACGCCAAAACCGAAGCGTTTTATATCCATAGAAGTATAGTCCGGTTCGTCTTCTTCCATTATAAAATTAAGGTCTTTTTGCAGCAGCGATCCGACGAAGTAATTTTCCTTTAAACGTATTACGCCGGTGGTAAAGGAATCGGTTGCACTATAACCGAATTTTGCCTCGGCCAGACCGTTCAGATAAAACGTACCCCCAAATTTATAATGATCCGCCTGCGCCAGACCGAAACCGGCTTCGATAAACGGTTTGGAATAACGTTCGTACCCCCAGCTCCAGCCTAACCCCAAAAATTCCACCACATCTTCAGGGTCATCGCTGCGATAACGTTGAGCAAAAAGCGTTTGCATCATAAAGAGTACTGTTAAAGCGATCGCCAATAATCTTATCTTTCCCATCGGTTGTCCTTTCATCCCATTGTTAAAGCAGGATTAAGATAGCGTTTTGAGCGTTTATAAATCAAATTTTTTTGAGTGTCCTTTTTTATCTCTATTTATCAAATCGGGCAGCTCTCACCCTTTGGGAGATTTGTCTTTAAATTGAATCGTGATTATATTTTGACGGTTATGATTTAAACTAAAATTAAAGGCACCTCTCATGAACCAACTGGAATCGTATTTTGCTCCTTTCAGAGACAAAATTATCGGGTACAACTTTACCCACCCCTTTCCTGCCGGTAAAAAAGAAATCGTATATGCAGACTGGGCGGCCAGCGGGCGTCTGTACCGGCCGATCGATGAGTATATCACCAACACCCTGGGGCCGTATCTGGCCAATACACACACCGAAACCACACTCACCGGTACCGTGATGACCAAAGCGTACCATCAGGCGCACGATATTATAAAGAAACACGTGAACGCCGGTCCGGACGACTGTCTTCTGTTTGCCGGGTTCGGTATGACAGCGGTCGTGAATAAATTCCAGCGGATTCTGGGATTGCGGGTACCCGAAAAGTTTAAACCCCTCTTTAACGGCAATGACGCCATTGAGCGGCCGCTCATCCTCATTACCCACATGGAACACCACTCCAATCAGACGTCATGGGTAGAAACGCTGAGCGAAGTGAAAATAATCAACCGTACCGAAGAAGGGTTGCCGGATCTTAATCATCTACGCGACATTTTGAAAAAAAACAGAGACCGGAAACTCATCATCGGCACATTCACGGCCTGTTCCAACGTTACCGGCATAAAAACGCCCTATCACGAAATGGCCGAAATTATGCACGAGTTCGGCGGCTATTGTTTTGTGGATTTTTCGGCCTCGGCGCCTTATGTAAAAATAGATATGCACCCGTCCAAAGAACAACAACGCCTGGATGCTATCTTCTTTTCGCCGCATAAGTTTTTGGGCGGTCCGGGCGCTTCGGGTGTTATTGTGTTCAACAAAGAATTGTACAAAAACAAAATTCCCGACCATCCCGGCGGCGGCACGGTAACCTGGACCAACCCCTGGGGTGAACACCACTATTTTGATGAAATCGAGATACGCGAGGACGGCGGCACGCCCGGTTTTCTGCAAGGCATAAAAGCTTCCCTTGCCGTTTTATTAAAAGAAGAAATGGGCATCGACAAAATGGCCGAAAGGGAACATCAGATTAAGGAGCGTTTTATGAACGGGTTACAGAACATCGAGGGAATTTCCATTCTGGAAGCGCACCAGCGTAATCGTCTGGCCTATGTCTCTTTCTATCACAAAGATATCCATCACAATCTGATTGTTCGCCTGCTTAACGACCGCTTTGGCATTCAAACCCGGGGCGGTTGCTCCTGCGCGGGAACATACGGCCATATCTTGCTTAACATTTCCTACGACGAATCAAAACGGATTACCGAGATGATTGACCTGGGTGATTTTAGCCAAAAACCCGGCTGGGTGCGAGCCTCTCTGCATCCGGTGATGACCGACGCGGAAATCGACTATATTTTGGACGCCTTAAAAGAGATCATCGCACATCATAAGGAATGGTCGGAAGATTACCGTTTCGATAAACACAGCGGCGACTTTATTCCGGCCCAAAACGACCATTTCGTCATTGATCTGGAGAAAACGTTTCGGCCTTAATAGCCGGGAATAAACATACTATTTCCAAATCAGCTTACTGAAAAAAGATGCTTTAATTTTAAGTCCTAATTGAATGCGGATTGATCTGATATTTTTTATTTGAGCAGATTCAAATTATATGGATATGGAAGGTCTTTTTCTTCAGTTCGAACTCATATTGTTGTTTATCGGTAAGATATTTATCCGCCTTGAATGAGGACAATCGGCCCCGTATCTCCGAAGGGTGGTAAAAATAGAGAACGCAGCCCAGCAGCACATCCACGGTTATGTCCTGCGGATGGCGGTCACCGATCAATATTTTTAAACGCTTTAGTACATCTTCAAACAACGATTCAAAATCCCCTTTGTCCGTTTCAAAGCAGTTTTGGGCGCTAAGCGCCATCAAAGTGATCGTTTCCCCTTCACCGTTTATTCCCAATTGTTTTAAAGACAGAGGAAAATGACTGAAGGCTTTAAAAATATCGATATAGATATTTTCGGCAAAAGGATAAAAATCGCGTTCGGCTAATCGTTTGGCAACACGGTAATCGGCCTGGTCAATCATGCTTCGTTCTCCGTTGCACTTTTTTTCTTACAAATATGTTTTCGGTCAGGTCTGTTCGTAACATGACTTTTATTTGGGAATAGGATAAAAGAAGGTAGCTATTTTTTAAATAAAGTAAAATATCTTTTGAAAAAAATTGCCGGCTATTCATCGTTAAATTAAGTGTGGAAGTCATCGATTCCATCGCTAAAAACGATGGAATCGATACGAATACTAAAAGAAGAATCCGAAGGATATACGGTGCGTATTGCCGAGGTCATATTCCGAAGGCGCATACGCATAGTCGAGATGATAGCCGCTGTACTGAATGCCCAGTCCCGCCGTGAAACTTTGGGTTGCCCGGCCGGTTACATAGCCAACGCGTACGGCCAGATATTCCCGAAAACCGAATTCCAAACCCAATCGCCCTTCTGCGCCTTCATCAAAAATGTACTGTATATCTGCGGACAGCAAAGGCCGGCGGCCCAGCAGGGCAAAGGGTATATAATAGGCCGCACCGGCCCGGGCCAGTGACGGCAAAGGCGTAGCCACATTGAGCAGCGGCTGCATATTACCCAAATTTTGCAGGGTTATACCGGTAAGAAAGTCTTCTCCAAAACGACGCTGTACGCCCACATCCACCGCCCATCCGTTAGCGGCGGCCATAAAATATTTTTCATGCAGATATTTAAAACTGCCCCCTACCTGCCAGTTTTCCGCCAGAACAGTGGCATAACTGAACGCCGCTGTAAAATTAATCGCTTCTACAACTCCGTCGGGCTTTTCGGTTGGGGTATTACCGCGAATCTGAATACCGGGTATATTGATTAAATTTAAAGAGAGCGCCCAGTTGTGTTTTCCCTGATAAAACTGCAATGCGGCAAATTCCTGCGTAATATCGGCCAGCCACTCATTATGCATAAGTACCAGTGATTTTTTTGCGCTGCCGGCCAATCCGGCCGGATTCCAGTAAGCCGCCGCCGCGTCGGAGGCCAGCGCCGTATAGGCGCCGCCCATGGCCGCCGCCCGGGCATCAACCGCGATCTTTAAAAAGGCAAACCCGGCATTGCCGCCTTGCGCAGGCTGTACGGCAGCCCATACGAATAGCAGCTGGGTTACGATTGTTATTGAGAATCGTTTCATCATAATTCCTTGTTTTTATAGCATCCGCAAGCACACTTATTTCAAAAATAATATTAATTCAAATAAAACTGCCAGGAAAAAATATGGCTGCTGCCCTCATCGACAACGGACGAAACAAACGCATAATCCAGATGGCTGATAATCTTGAATAATTGAAATCCCATTCCGGCACCGGCAGTAAATGTGCCGTTACTCATTCCGGCACGCAGAGCCAGGAATTTGTCACCGTCCTTTTTTTCACCGATTATATAACGGCTTTCCAACCCGATGAAGTGCTTGTATTGCAGTTTGGAACTGGCTTCGAATGTATAGTTAATTACCAGCCACTTCCAAAAGGTTTCGTAGCGCAATCCCGCCCGGTACAGAGCCGGAAAATAATCCGTTGTCGTTCCGCCGCGTTCGAAAATTTCCGTGGTGCTGGCTTTGAATTTGGAACCGGCGTCCTGCACCATAACAGCCAGCGTCAAATTATCCAGAGGGCGGTAATAGATACCCACATCCCAGCCCACGCCGGTGCTGCTGTAATCGAAAGACACTCCGCCGTCGTTGATGCGTTCCCACATATATTTTACCGAGAGGCCGACAGAAACCCGCTTGCCGAATTTGCGGGCAAAGCTGAAATAGACCGCATTTAAGGAGTGACTGATTTGCCCATACTCCTCGCCCAAAGAATTATATCCAGGGAAATCGGCATTACCGGAATTAATCCAGCCGAGGCTGAAACCGGCCGCGGGCTTTATGGGCATGGCAAATCCGATATAATTAAAGCGCCGGTCAAGCGTTAAAAAGCTGTAGGAAAGCGAGGCCACTTTGCCGTCCAGAAAGGCCACAGACGCCGGATTATAATAGAAGGAATAGGCGTTAGGCGTTCCGGCAATGGTGGCGTTCCCCTGAGCCAATGAGGGCGCTCCGAGGCCCATGCGTAAAAACGATCCGGCATACCCGCCGTTCTCTCCGGCGGAGGCAAATGAAAACAGGATCAACACAGAAGCCAGACCGGCGCATAAAACAGAATGTATTTGCTTTTTCATGGAAATCTCACTTTTAGTTAATAACAACGATTTTACCCCAGGTTACCTGTCCTTTGATTTCAGCGCGGAAATGATAGACTCCCGTAGCCACGGTTTCGCCGGCGTCGTTTTTGCCGTCCCATTTCGGTTTGTAATCGGTTACCGGAAGGACGCGTACCTGTTCCATGGAAAAATCATAAATTTTTATGTCTATTTCGGATGGGGCAGCATCCCCGCACTCAAAGCGCATATAATCGTGCCGGGAGGGTGAAAAGGGGGAAGGATACCCGTAAACCGCCGGTTGGGGACGTTTACTCAACCGGACATAAGAACGAATCACATGCCAGGTGTTGCCGTTATCTTCCGTGTAGGCCAGGCCGTCCGCGCTGCCCACCCATAAACGGGTAACACCCGGATTTTTCTGAACCGCTACCGAATAAAATACCTCGGTGAGTATTTCTTCGCCGCTTTGACGGTCTTTTATATCCGGTAATTTATACCAGTTGTTTCCTTTATCCTCGGTTACAAACAACCCCTGATCCGTGGCCGCATATACCCGTTGGCCGTCAAAGGCAAAATTGTGGGCAAACACGCCGTCCAGGGTGGTTTGCCAGGTTTGCCCGCCGTTTGTGGTAAAGCTGACCGCCCGGAACTCGCTGGTGTCGCTGGCTTCGATCGTTGCCGCCCAGATCGTACCGTCATATTCCTGATGAGCCAGCGCCACAACAAAATTTCCCGAAATGGACGGCTGTGTGGAACTATGTTTGTAGATTTCGAAGGTCTGGCCGCCGTCGCTGCTTTTACCGATGCCCCCGGCCGTACCAACCCATAAAGCGCCATCCGCATACAGTACCGAAAAGGCCAGATGAATCAGGTTGTCGTTGGCCGCCCGAAAGGGCTTCCCGTCCACCGTAACCACCTGCCAGGTTTGTCCCATATCGCTCGATTTGCGTAACCCGCCGGCCCAACTGGTTATCCAAACGGTCGAATCCACAAATCCGATATCATAGGTGATGTTGGAAATATTGGTGGTTGTCGGGCTGTATTCGGTTTCATCGCGGGAATCAACAGGCTGCTTGATATGCGTCCAGGTAGCGCCCCCGTCGCGGGTGTAACTCAAACCGCCGCCAGCCGCCATTTCCTGATCCTGGGCTACGGTATCGAAAGCGGTGGAAATCCAGAAGGTCTGCTCATCCATATAGCCCATGGCCGCCACGCCGCCTTTACCGCCGTAATGAACGGTGCGAAAATTTTGCCAGGTAGCTCCGTCATCGGCCGATTTGTTTAATCCGTATCCCGTTGCCGCCCAGACCAGAGAATCCGTGGCCAATAAGTCCACAATACCGTTTCCGTACAGAAAACCGTCAAAGATGTAATCTTCGCTGCTGTTTTCCTTTAGCAGATAGGTCTTGCTTAAAATGCCCTGTCCCCAGGAAATAGCCGAGGCCAGCAGCACCAAAATCAGTATCTGTTTCATAAGAGTTTTCCCACTGTTTTGATTAATAAATCACAAAAGATTTTTGCTTATCCGCACTAAGGTTTCCTACCAGATCCCGTTCATAAAAATGCAGCGTATAGGCCTCCTGACGATTGGTGGAAGTCACTTGCAATATTACCGAAAACAGACCGTCGCCGGCGGTTTGGTCGCCGTTGTTCTCATTGTCGCCGTCGTCAAATAAAGGGATCTTTACAATATTACCGTAATCATCGCGGACAAATTTACCCTGCGAATCTTCCAGCGTAAAGTAAACCGAATCGACATCTCCCAGACCTTGCGGATCGTTAACCTGGGCGGCCACCTGCACCAGAATGGATCCTTGCGTTGGTTTAGGTACAGAGTCGGCCATAAAAACGGTGCTAACCTGGCCGGCCAGATTTTCCAGATACATCGTCATTTCGGCCGGTTGGCCCGGCGTGGTGAAGGCATCGTAAGGGGTAAAGCGGAAACGGTACTCGCCCTGTTTTCCCGCCGCATAAGCGGAATCCATTTTGAACGAATAAACGGAATCACCTGCTGTAACATCGCCATTTTGGGCAAAATTCCCGTCGTTAAACATGGAAAAGGTATCCACGGACGTATTTTGAGCGGCTTTAAACACTTCAACCAGAACGTTGGTTACTTCCTCGGTTCCATCTTTATCAAAAACCGCCGCATACAGGTAAACGGCAGGGCTGCCGCTTGGCAGGGTATCCGGCGCGCTGACGCTGACAATTTCCGGTTTAAAATTATTATCAAAGCGAACATCCTGTGTATATACGGCCGACTCGTTCCCGTCGGCATCAGCCGCCTGAAAGGCGAAAGTGAGCACCGTCGGCTGATCGCTGATCCGGTCGGCCCGGAAACGGTTGCGGAATACGCCGTCTCCGGCAATTACATCGCCGTCATCCGGATGTTCAGCCGCGCCGTCATCGTAGAGCGAATCCGTAAACAGAGTCGCGCCCATCCCATCCTTCACCGCCATTACAACAGGCAGCAGATTCGAGTTGCTTCCGTTGGTTTGTACATGCACCTCCACAGTGTACGGTTCATCGTTTTTAATATTCCAGGCCTCATCCGTCCGGACTTTGCTTATTTCGATTTCCGGCGATGCCAGCGGCGGTTCCTGTTCCTGCTTGCATTGCAACAACAACACAGCAAAGACCGTCAGAAAAATGATGTTGTATTTGGTGATCATCTTATCCTCTTTTTAATAACTTGTCTGCCAAAAAACCGTAACGTAAGCCGCGGTCGCTCACACGTATGTGGCCGATACGCAGCCATTCCATCAGGGTTAGTATAATTAACACGCCGTATAAAACGACCGTTTCTCTGCCGGATTCCATTCCCGGCAGAGCGCGGCGCTGTGCGGGCGTAAGATCATTGAGCCGGAAATACATTTGCCATATTTCGTCGCGGCTAAGCGCCAATCCGTTTACCGCACCCGGTTTGTATATGGCTAATCGCTTCTTTACCGCCGCCAGCGTTGTAGCCGTTCCGCCGCAGGCAATATATTGCTCAACATCGCTAAGCAGGGTTTTTATTCCGGCATTTTCCAGCAGTAACTTCACAAACTGAACCAGTTCCAGCCGTTCGCCCGAGCACAGAGTTTCTTTTTTGCCGCCCTGTTCAAACAAACGAACCGCTCCGGTCGGAACGGATTTCCAATCGAGAAGATTTTTACTTTGCCCAACACTGATTTCCGTACTGCCGCCGCCAACATCTATTACACAGCAGGTTTCTTTTAAATCGGAAAATCCGCTCGTTGTTCCCAAATAGGAAAGACGCGCTTCCTCTTCCGCAGAAACAATGTGCACCTCCCAGCCAAAACGATCCTTAATCGTTTGAACAAACGTCCCGCTGTTCGCGGCGCGGCGCAGAGCATCACTGGCCACTACATAAACGGCTTCAACAGAATGCTGGTCGATCGTTTTCCTATATTGATCCAGCTTTTCCAGTGTGCGCAGCGTGGCGGCTTCGCTGAGGCGGCCGGTTCGAGCCACGTCTTCACCCAGCCGCGCAATTTCATATTCTTCGTGGAGTGGGTCTATCCTGTCGGGCGATTCAGCTTTGGCCAACAGCAGCAAAACGGAAAACGTTCCGATATCAATTACCGCATATTCAGCCATTGCTCTGCCTTTGGAAAAGAAGAGCCAGCCATTCCCCTTTACTGTGCTTACTTTTCATGCGGTAACCTGATTTTTCATAAACCGTACGCAAAATTGCTTCATCCTGTTTTAATATGCCGGAAAGCAGTAACAATCCGTTTTTTTTGAGATAACGGCCGAAAGGCCCGGCCAGGTCCAGCAGAACATTACGGTTTATATTGGCAAGTATCAAGTCGTATTGTGTGAGCGGCACCTGTTCCAGCCCGCCTTTATATATGGCGATCCTGTCTTCCACGTTGTTAAGACGCGCATTTTCGGCGGCATTTTCCGTAGCCAGAGGGTCCACATCAAAAGCCGTTACAGAATGCGCGCCGTTTTGCGCGGCGTAAATTGCCAATATACCGCTTCCGGTTCCGGCGTCCAGCACGCGCATCCCCGGTTTTAGATTATTTTCCAGCCACTCAAGAATCAGTTGGGTGGTTTCGTGATGCCCGGTTCCAAAGGCCATTTTCGGACTGATGATAATCAAACTCTCGTCTTCCTCCGGTTGGTATGTTGACCAGTCCGGAGCAATGACGATGCGTTCCGTGAGATGAAACGTTTTAAAGTACTCTTTCCAGGCTTCGTTCCAGTTTTCTTCTTTTATGATCTGTTCTTTCCATTTTTTCTTTTCATAGCCGGGTAAAATCTGTTCAAGACGGCTTGTCAATAAAAGCCGGGTTTCGTTGGTCCATTTTTCCCGCGGAAAATAAACCACGGTTTCCCCTTCTTTTTCTTCCAGACCGTCTGCGCCCAGCGAAAACAACAGCGCAGATACCCTTTCCAACATATCCCCGCTTAAGGGAAGGTGAAGCTCTATCCAGTTTTTACTTGCGTTCATCAGGGTTTCTCGCTGTATATAAGCTGCAACATTACATCGCCCACAACTTGCAAACTATAGGGGCTGCATTTGTCCGGCGTATCCTGCAGGGTGTGCCAGTACCGGTTACGTTCGTCCGGATATTCAAAATCGATTATATCAATACAGGGGATACCATTCTGCAGCAGAATTACATGGTCATCACTGACGGGATAGCCCTGCCGGTCTTCAAACTCAAAATAGCCCATGCTGTGCGCCATTTGCCACACCTTATCCACAACCTGAGGCAAGGCCGCCACCGAATTGGGTTCGCGAGGCAGAGTAAGATTAGCGTCGCCCACCATATCCAGCAGGATGCCGTAGCGGGGTGCGTATCCCGCCGCCTGCTTTGCAAAATGTCGTGATCCTAAAAAATATTCATCCAAATGGCCTTCCCGGCCGTAATCCTCACCGTCAAACAAGATTAAATCGACGCCGATGGAAGGCGGTTTTTGTTTAAGCTGCCGGGCTATTTCCAGCAAAACGGCTACGCCGCTGGCTCCGTCGTTGGCGCCCGGAATAGGGGTGTTTTGGTTCGCCAGGCGATCATTGTCCGCTGTCGGTCGCGTATCCCAATGTGCGGCAAGAAAGATACGGGTTTGGGCGCGCGGTTTAAAGCGGGCAATCACATTGCTGAGCTCGAGCCGTTTTTTTCGATACATATCCTGATACACGAAAGGTTGCAGCCGGACTTCATCGGCAAATTTTTTCAACTCTTTTTGCAGAAAATTCAGACAATCCGCATGCCCTTTTCCTCCTGGATTGCGCGGGCCAAAAGCCACCTGCCGTTCCAGATAGCGGAAGGCATTCTGACCGTCAAATTGTGCGAAAGCGGCTGAAGCACTGCAGAAAATCATCAAAATATAAACCAAATTCTTTTTCAATAGATACCGCCTCTTTAATCTCTTATTGCAATATTTACGTTAATTCCAAATTCATTATAGGAATATTTACCGGAAATTTTGTTTTCACTGGCGCCGGTTTCGTAGAACAGGCTGCCCTGCACCCGGGAACTGAAACGATATGTAGCCGAGGGACGCAGTTTCCATGATTTATTGTTTTGTTTTTCCACAAAATCTTTGGCGTCAAACTGTTTTTGATAAGTTTTGTTGCTGGATGCATCAAAGGTTAAGCTGAAGTTAATCTCATTTTTGAACGTTTTCCCTTTAAAAGGCCAAACGGGGATCGGTATTTTAAACCCTGCCGAGAGCGCATAATTGAGCGAAAAAGTGATGGAGCTGGTTTCCGTTTTGGTCGCCCCGCCGGTAGAACTGAATGAATAGGAAGTTGTATTTGCCCAGCGGAAATTGGCGTTTATATCCCAGGGCGTGCGCAGATTAAAACCAATCAACGGCTGCCAATTGGAGCTGAATGAGCTGTTGGTAGGCCCATAAATACCATCCAGATTTACCTTCAGATTTTCCTGCAGTTTTCCGCTGCGGGAATGATCAAGAGATAACGATTTGGCAAAAGTGGAAAAAAGCGGCAGTTTTTCCAGACCGGTTACCTGTACGCTCCAATCGGGGATAAAACCACGAATATCCGAATCAAACCCTTTATAATCCAGCATAGGATTATCGCCATAGATGAAAAAAGTGCGCTGCCGTGAGCCCGAACGGATACGCCCGTACTCTGAGGTGTTATCCGATTGACTGTAATCATGCGTTAAATTGATCCGCACATTTTTCATTATATCCAGGCTGGTGCTGGTGCGCAGCGACATTCGGCTGCTCAGTACCGGCCCTATCAGGTTCACGTTTTGATCCAGCAATGTGGAGTCCTGCCCGATACCGGGATCATCGGTTAAACCAAACTGGTACTGCCAGTTTGGAATACCTTTAAGGTATTTGTTATTAACATTGTCGTTAATGGTTAATGTCGCTTTGATCGATTTCCATGAACTGAAGGCATTGTACAAAACCATCAGCGATTTTTTAATACGTGATTCACCGCTTTTCTCTTTATCTGATTTTTTATCCTTTTCAACATTTTTTTCGCCTGTTTTACTTCCGCGGCGCGGTCGTCCCCTGCTCCGGCTGCTGCTCTTTTTACCTTTAGAGGGGTTGTAGATAAACTTGAGAAAACTGCCGGGACTAAATGTCAAACTCAAGCGTTTTTCCACTTTATTGGAACTGTTTTTATAACGATAGCCGTTACTCAACTGGTACTGAAAACCGGACGAAAAGGAAAAATCGGTTTTAAGCCATTTGACGATATCCGGTTTAAAATCCATACGAAATGACTGGCTGATGTTTGTTTCTTTGCCGAAATTCCCCCTGGAAATAATTTCTTCCAGCAATTGTTTATGGGTCAGTCCCACATAATCGGCATCCGTTCGGTGGTTTCTGGAATAGGAAAAATTTAAACTGCCCAGCATACGATATGATGTGCTCAGCGTTCGATTGGTGTTCAGGTCCGTTACTTTTTTAATTTCATATTCCACATTATCGCCGTCGGGGTTGGTCGCTTTTTTCTGTGAGGCCGATCGGGTATCGTTTATGGCAAGCGACATATCCACCTTATTGGGCGTATAAAACAGTTTTTGATCGGCAAAAACTTTTAAAAGTGGAATTTTTGCCGCCCATTTAAAGGGCATAAAATAATTGTCTTTGGCAAAAGGAATACTATATTTAATCGTCTCTTTAATCTGTTCCGAATTATTGAATTTTACGTTCCAACTGCTGCTTTTTTTGGCGGCGTAATCGGCGTCTATCAATAATTGGTCGACCGTGGCGCGCAATAACCAGTTTTTCGATTTGGAACGCTTACGAATGGTGGTCCCAATGCCGAATATCTGAGATTTGGTCGCCTGTTCTTCTATCTCTTTAGGAATTTCCCGGATTCCCAGCAACGATTCGATCTTATCCTTGACATTCGGATTTTGATAGTTGGTTAGTTTGTCCGACCGGGGAAAGTATTTAGGGATACTTCGGCTAAAGGATGCCCGGGCGTCCACCGGAAAAGAGATATCCCAGTCCGCCGGCAGTATTTTACCCAGATAAACTTTACCGGAGTAGCTCTGCCGCTCGTCCGTATTTCCTTTGCCGAACTGATCGCTCACATTATGGAAATCGGCCTCTTTGCTTTCCCACTGGGCGTTCAACGAGATGAAATCGGCAAGTTTCAAACTGGACTGCAGCCGCAATGCCGTGGCGTTAATTTTTCGAACATCAGAGAGCCTTAATTCATCCAGCCAAATTTCCCCCTGCGCGGGCTGGAAATCACGGTTTAAAATCCCGAATATAAAGTAGCGTATCGTTTTTATACTTGGATTCCCCACAGCTTTAAAATATCCGCCGGGCACATCGCTTAAATGCTTTAAAAATATTCTTTTTTCCGCCGTCAGCACCCGCAGGGAATCATCAAATTTAATAGCCGAAAGTTCATCCAGATTGATGTCCACATTATTGAGCGGACTCCAGTGCGCGTACACATCCTGACCGTATTCGTAATAATTGTTCGCATCGGATCCAAAACGCATATAAAAACGAATTTTGGAGCTGTCACTGCCATCCGGAGGCGGTTTATCCGGCAAATTGCGGTCGCCGTGGATGAACATTTTGAGCCGTTCGTAATTGGACATATCCAACGGATTGTAGAGCGTCTTTTTGGCTTCCGCTTTGTGATTACCCTCCAGATATAAAAAACGCATTACCAACGACTGCTCCTTGGACAGGGCTTTGGTGATGCGGTCCCGTATGCCGCTTACGCCGGGCGGAGAGTGATAACCTTCGGTTGTTTCGGTATCTTCGGCATTTTCCTCGGTGTTTGCCGTTTCCAGTTTGAAGAGGGAATCCGCCCGGACAAAATTATTGGTGTCGGCCGGCGAAATACCGACTTCTTCCCATTCGTTACCCACAAAATCAATCGCGGCAATATAAATGCGGTTGCGTTCTTCCGGCAAATCGCTAAACCAGATACGAAAGTTGAGTATTTGTTGAAAATTCGGATCGGGGTTCCCGATTATTCGGGTAAAATCTTTAAGGGGTATGCGGAACAGACGCCAGCCTTTGGAAGTTGTCCCGCGAATCCATTTTTTGGCTTCCAGATCGGTTGTATCCAAAGAAAACGAATATTCATAATAGGCGTTTGTCGTGGAAAGCTGGCCGTCTCCGTCCAGGTCTTCCGTATCGGGATACCGCGCTTCACGGGTGTTGCTGTTCCCCTCGGTTCCGTTGATACCGTCATATATATCCCTTTCCCTGTCAACCTCTTTCCAATCGTCAAACGGATCGCCTTCCGGGTTGGCCAGGCCGTCCACGCCCACATCTTCGCCTTCATCCAGCAATTCGTTCAGGTTAAAATCTTCATGGTTTAACACCCCTTTGCCCATCACCCGGCCATGCGATGGCGTATATGATTCGCCAAGATACCAGTCTTCGGAAATACGGCCGATATCGATATGCATGGTTCCCTTATTGCCGAGCACCATAACCTCAATATATTTTGTTTTTTGCTGATCGGGGAAACTCACCGTGGAACGCATGAAGCCCACCCAGGCGCTGTCCGGATCAGACCCGGGTTCCCGCCAGAAGTCCACGCCCAGCACATCGGTGGTTTGTCCGGTTTGGGCGTTTACGTCGCGGTTGGGCCAGATTTCTTGAATAAGAAATTGGTTGTAGGGGTTAAACCAGGCTATTCTGCCGCGGGCTTTATATGCGGCAACATCGTCAACCACACCCAGCTTGGGAAATACGACGGGCGGGCTGGCCGCCGTCCAGGTTCTGTAGCGAATTCCCAGGGTGGTGGTTCGTTTGGACGATTCAAAATCATCAATATAGGCTACACCGTTATTATCGCCCGTACTCTCGCTGTTCAAGGTGTTGGGATTCGGTATGACCTGGGCAAATTCCGTTTCCACATTAAACTGCGACTCGGCATTGGTTTCGATAAAAGGCAGGGCATCCACCATTTTGGTAAGAAACCTGGGTTTAAATTTAAAAGCCGCATTTATATCCCACACAAAATTTTCAAACGGTTCCTGACCGACCCGTACGCGCTGATCCAGTGTGGATTTATTCAAATACAAAGCCGTTAATCCGATAAATCCATCATCCCAAAAACGGTATTCCAACCGACCGCCGAAAATGGTCTTTTTATCCAGTTGAAACAAATTTGCCCGTTCATATTTGATGGATATATTGGAGCTGGCCCGCTTGGCTTCGGGAGAAAGCAAAGTTAACTGGCCGCTAAAATAGTCGATCATATAATCTTTATCACGGGTCAATTTGCGGCCGCCCAGAGTAACCTCTTCGCTTCCTTCCAAAACGTAAAAGCCCAGATCAAACGTTGATTTGGTACTTTTGGAAGTAACGATCATATCAAATTTGCTGCTGTCCAGAAAAGCCGGCGTGTTGCTGTTACTCAAATTATATACATTGACCCGGTATTTATCCGGCATGGCGTCCTTCCAGGGGCCATTCCGATCGGGATTGAAGGGATTGAGGATGGGAAAGATCAAGATACCGTCGGCAAAATTGATGTTCATGGGATTCAAATCCACCTTATCATCGCCGTTTTCAATAATCTCCCCGTTGGTATCCAAACGATCCAGACCGAGCCGGTTCAAAAATGTTTTGTCGCTGCCTTCCGGCGTGTTTTCTTCATCCCCGTTCACGTTATAGAGTATTTTTAAATCAAAACCCTCTTTTTGGATTTTCGTACCGCCCAGCGAATAGACATTGCGCATCATCAGCGGCCAGACATCCTTATAGGCCGGTTGGAGGTTATCCGGCTTGATCAATTTAAGAAAAACCACCTGATTGGAATCGGCCAGGTCTTCCTGAAGCGTACCCACAATAGGCACATTAGGATCCGTCTGACGTTTGGATATGGCGTAAGCAACGGCGATAACATCTTGAGTGTTTGCCGCCTGCTTTAAAGCGATAAATCCCCGGTAGCGGTCCACCGTATATTCGCTGGGGTCCATCAGCTTAAAATAACGCTTTACCACCTTGCCGTCTTCATTTACAAAATCATCGATATTAATATTTTTGTAGCGGTTGTTCGGATCCCAGTAATCGGTCGGATTTACTACGGCCACGCCAAAGCGTTTATCCGGGTCGGTTTGGGGCACGGATTTCCAGACGTCTATTTGTACAATATCGGAACCGGGGGGATAGGTCCAGGTTTGCGGATTATCGACCAGGCCGTATTCATACCAGTCGTGATAAGGCATATCCACAAAAAAGTAGCGGTTTTTGATAAAATCGATATCCCGGATTTTGTGTTCGGATTCGGTCGCGCTTCCACTGATGGTTAATTCCTGCTGCTGCCCTTTTTCCAGAGAAGCGATCCCGGTAAAATGCAGGTTGCCTATCTTCATAGTTGTTTTGAGACCGAACAATCCTTTATTGGAACCGCCAAAGATAACGTATCGTGTGGAAGGCAGGTTTAAACCGATATTCCCGGCCTCGATGCTCTGTATTATTTCGTCTTCATCCCCTTTGTAGCGCAGTTTAAGCGTATTCTCAATATCGGTTACCGCTTCACTGTTCTGTTCCACGGAAACGGTGACTTTGTCACCGATGTGCCCTTCCACGGTAAATTGCTGAGTTTGCTTAAAACGGGGACTGAAGGTGTTCTGATTTTCCAGAGCGGAAATAGCCGACCCGGATCGTTGTTCCGTTCTGCCCGAAAGATCAAACGAAATATTACCGGTTACGCGTAATCCGATGCGGTCGGAACCGAATATTCGGGTAAAGGTTTTGCTGCGTATTCTGAAGGGAATATCCAGTGTGATGGCGCCGCCGCCGGCTTCTTCCTTTTTTTTGAAGTTTTCCAGTATGGTTTTTCGCCATAATTGCCGGGTATCGAACTGCAAACGTAAACGGATATACGTTTCCAGATCGACTACGGCGGGCAGGTATAAATCCGTATGGTCCAGCACTTCCTGTACGGAAATAAACTGCGCCGTGGAATCCATCCTGACGCTGCGCTTATATTGATTGGATTTTACATGGAAAAGCGTAGAATCCACCGCTATGCGCTCGAGGCCGATAGGCTTTGTTTCGAAGAGATCAACGACTCGCGGAGGCTGTGGCATTTTTAAACCGACCTGCCCATGTACAAACATCGGCAGAGTCAGTAAAAAGATACAGCAAACCACGGAAGAATAGATCCTGTTAACTACTTTTTTAAATTCGCTTAGCAACTGAAATCGTATTTCCGATAATTAGACTAAGGTAGCGAGTAGCTTATATCTATTCCTCCGTTTTATTTTAGCAGGCTTAATTTACTCAACCCTTACGGATATTTCAAGAGTGTTTTTTATCCCCCAAGTTGTGCAGAATAAAATATTTAGGACTTATCTTTTATTTTATGTAAATTTGGTGTAATCTTTTAAATTTGAACACTCGTCAAAATTCGCCGTAAAATAATTCTGATCGTTATTTTGGTTAAAATATATGAAAATTCTTACCAAATACATTATCAAAGAGCACATCGGGCCATTTTTTTTCGCGCTTGCCGTTATCATGTTCATCCTGCTAATGAATTTTCTGGTTAAATACATCGATCAGATTTTTGGCAAGGGACTGCCCATTATAACGATCGTAAAGCTTATTTTGTTCAATATGGGCTGGATGCTTGCTTTAGCCGTGCCCATGGCCAGTTTGGTGGCCGTTTTAATGGCCTATGGGCGCTTTTCCGCCGATAACGAAATTACCATTCTCAAGTCCAGCGGCATAAGCGTATTAAAAATTATTTTGCCTTCATTATATCTGGGAATCCTTCTAACCGCGGTAATGATATATTTCAGCGATCAGATATTGCCGGAAACCAACCATAAGGCATCCATGTTGTTTCGCTCTATCCGGCAAAAAAAACCTACATTGCATTTGGAGGAGCATATATTTTATAATTTGGACAAATACACTTTTGTGGTAGGCCGCATCGAAAAAACCCTGCCGGAACAATGGCTCGATCTGAGCAATCTCTTAGGTCCGGAATATGACAACCTGGATCAGTTGGATAGACTGCACGATCTGACCATCTTTGATCGCAGTTCCGTTGGTAAGGATATTACCATCATTGCCAAAGAAGGTTATATGGTTTACTCCAGGAAGTATAAAGCGCTTATATTCACTCTTTTTGACGGGGAATATCATGAAATGGATACAAAAAAAATGGAGGAGTATCAGCGTTCCCTGTTCCGTAAAAATGTTGTTTACATCCCGGCTAAAGAATTTGATTTTGAAGAAAAAGAGAGCAGTTATCGCAGTGACCGGGAAATGAATATCAAAATGATGAAGGAACGCATAGGGGAATTCAGCCAACAAATACAAAGACAGAAAACGAAAATCGCAAAAAATATAGCATCCTATTTTCAAAAAACCGAGAGTATTTTAGCCCTCAATGATAGCCTGGCAAAGAAGAACATACAGCTCCCTGTCATTTCTGATGAACAGTGGCGCAACGCTGCACGGCGGGCACTCACCACAGCCAAACGGCGTGAACAGCAGATGAAAACAAGCAAAAGCTACATCGAAAACCACTATCAATCGGTTAATAAATATGCTGTAGAAATCTATAAAAAAATATCCATTCCATTTGCCAGTATTGTTTTCGTATTGGTTGGGGCGCCGTTGGGCATTATGGCCCGTAAAGGCAGTATGGGCGTGGCCATCAGTATGAGTATCGGTTTTTTTCTGCTGTACTGGGCGTTCCTTATCGGCGGCGAAGACCTGGCCGATCGACGAATCGTTTCACCCATGATGGCTATGTGGGCGGCCAATATCGTTGTGGGTGCTTTCGGAGTTTTACTGATGTGGCGGGCTGTTCGCGAAAACGCCACCATCAAATGGGAACGGTTGGCTTACTTGTTCAAACTTGAATGGCTATTTAAGAAAGAAAAACTTTAATTGTACTTATGAAGATACTCGATCGCTATATATTAAAAAAATTTCTGATCAACCTGTTTATAGCCGTTGTTTCGTGGCTGATTATTTTTTTGGTTGTGGATATCATAGAAAATCTGTCCAAATTTTTGGATCGTGACGCCACATTTAACCAGGTATTCATGTATTATGTTTATTATGTTCCTTACATCATAAGCCTCACTTTGCCGGTAGCCATGTTGCTCAGCGCCTTGTTTACGGCCAGCAGTATGTCGCAAAAAAATGAGATTACAGCTCAACTCTCCGCCGGCATCAGCCTTTACCGAACGTTAGCACCTCTGTTCATTCTGGCCGTATTTATCAGTATCGGAGCCGGTTTTTTTAACGAAACCGTTGTTCCCGAAGCAAATCAACGCCGGCTGGACTTAAAACGATATGATATCGAACACAAAACCCGTCCTGACGCTAAATCGCGAACCAACATATTTCGTCAGGATCAAGCAGAACGAAAAATCAGCATTAAATACTACAACGGCAAATCCAAAACGGCACGCCGGATCAGCATTAAACGTTTTACCGGTTCCACGCTCACGGAACGCATTGATGCCACTACTATGGAATGGAAGGACGACCACTGGCTTTTGCAAAAAGGGAAAATCCGCTTTTTTAAGGGTGATACGGAACGGGTTGTCGTATTCGAAGATACGGTATTAGCTGACCTGAATATCCAGCCGGATGATTTGATCGAGCTGCAAAAAATGCCGGAAGAGATGGGTTACGCCGAATTGAGCGATTTTATTGCCGAGCTTAAATCGATTGGAGCGGATGCACGAAAGTGGATTGTAGAACGCCATTTGAAAGTGGCCATGCCGTTTGCCAATTTTATTGTGGTTTTACTGGGGGCGCCTCTGGCCGCCAGAAAACGCCGCGGCGGTATCAGTCTTAATTTTGGGGTAAGTTTGCTTGTTACGTTTATTTACTTCATCATTATACGTGTCGGCCAGGTGCTCGGGCACCAGGGTACGTTGGATCCTGTTCTGGGCGCGTGGCTGGGAAATCTGGTGTTTTTGACTATCGGTTTGTACACTTTGCTGGCTGTTCGCAAGTAGAAACATGGGGAAAAATATATTAAAATCATTTTCCCTTTCGAAGTAAAAAAAAAGAGGCTGTCCTAAAAGCATGACGGCGATCATTCCTCATTCGGTCGGGAATGATGCATATCGAAACTTTTAGAACAGCCTCTTTGTATTTTGCAGCCCATTCAGGCGTTTAGTCTTCTTTTTTCTCTTCGTCCTCTTTTTCAGCCTCTTTTTCTTCGGCAGGCGCTTCGGGTTCGGCCTGTGTAGCCGGTTCTTCGGCTGCGGATTCCTGAGCTTTTGTTTCGGTTTCTTTAGCTGCTTTTTCTTTCTTGGCCACTTTTTTCTTATCTTTTTCCGCTTTGGCCGCAGCTTTGTCGCTTATTTTTTCAAAGCCGACTAACTGGAACAACGAAATTGGCGCATTGTCGCCCTTACGGTTGCCCAGTTTGATAATACGTGTGTAACCGCCGTTCCGGTTTTCGAAAGAAGGGGCCACTTCTTCGAACAAACTGTTTACCGCTTGCTTATCCTGCAAGAATTTAAAAGCCAGCCGGCGATGATGTACGGTGCCTTTTTTCCCATAAGTAATCAGACGTTCCACATAACCGCGTAATTCTTTTGCTTTGGCGTGCGTCGTTTTTATTTCTTTATGTTCAATCACCTGAGCAGCCAGATTACGCATTAAGGCCGTTTTATGACTCGACGTTCTGCTTAAATGATTACCTTTTTTCCTGTGTCGCATTAGATCAATCCTCTATTCTCAACCCGATTATTTTTCTTCTGTTTTGATATACTTATCCACATTCATACCAAATTTAAGACCGCGTTCTTCCAGAATTTTCCCCAGTTCCATGAGCGATTTGCGGCCAAAATTCTTAAATTTCAACATTTCCTGTTCATCGCGCCGCACCAGATCACCGATGGTTTTAATTTCGGCGGCTTTTAAACAATTGTGCGAACGGACGGAGAGTTCCAGCTCATCCACGCTCATTTTAAGCAGCTTTTTGATACGCAACGTTTCTTCGTCTATTTCGGTACTTTCTTCTTCTTCGGTGTCTATATCAAAATTTATGAACAGTTGAATGTGATCTTTAAGGATTTTACCGCTGTAGGTAAGCGCATCATCCGGTGTAATGCTTCCGTCGGTTTCGATTTCCAGAATCAGTTTTTCGAAATCCGTGCGCTGTCCCACACGGGTATTTTCAACCAGATACCGGACATTCAGTATGGGAGAAAATATGGAATCGATCGGAATAAGACCGATGGGTTGATCCGCAGCTTTATTTTCTTCCGCTGTAACGTATCCGCGGCCGCGTCCGATATGCAATTCGATATCCAAAACCGCATCATCGTTAAGCGTGGCGATGTGTAATTCCGGGTTAAGTACCTCAAAATCGGTTGTGTGTTCCTGGATGGTCTTTCCGGTAAACTCTCCCGGACCTTTTAAATTAAGAAATAATTTATCAGGCCGCTTATTAAGCAGTTTGATACGCAGTTCCTTCAGATTCAGGATGATTTCAGGCAAATCTTCATAGACGCCGGGAATGGTTGAAAACTCATGCTGAATATTGTTTACCTTTACTGCGGTGATTGCCGCGCCTTGTAAAGAAGACAGCAGTACACGACGAAACATATTGCCGATGGTTACGCCAAAGCCTTTTTCCAAAGGCTGGATGGTAAACCGGCCAAACGTATTGGAATAACTTGCTTCGTCAACTTCGATCCGCTCGGGCATTTGTAAATTAGTCCAGCTCATATTTCCCTACTATTTTATTTAATGTTCGATTACTTATTTAGAGTACAACTCAACAATCATGTTTTCCTGTACATTTACAGGTATATCCTCACGCTGAGGTTTTTCCACAAATACGCCTTTCAGCTGAGCTTTGTCCAGCTCCAGCCAGGGATACATATTTTCCGCACGCACCCGTTTGAGCGCTTCATGGAACATATTCAGTCGGCGGCTTTTTTCACGTACCTGAATTACATCGCCCGGCTTTAAAATAAAAGAGGGGATGTTAACCACCTTTCCGTTTACGGTAATATGCCGATGCAAAACAAATTGACGCGCCTGTGTGCGCGAAACGGCAAAACCTAAACGGTAAACTGTGTTATCCAGCCGGCTTTCCAGCAATTGTAGAAGGTTTTCGCCGGTAACGCCTTTCATCCGTTCCGCTTTTTTGAAAAAGAGACGGAATTGTTTTTCCAGCAAACCGTACATGTATTTCAATTTTTGTTTTTCCCTGAGCTGCATGGCGTAATCGCTCATCTTTCTGCGGGAAAGCCCATGCTGACCGGGGGGATACGGTTTGGCACTTAAAAGTTTATCAAATTTCGGGTTGCCGAAAATATTTTCACCAAATTTACGTACAATTTTTCCTTTGGGACCTGTATATCTCGCCATCTATCACTCCAGTTTTCTTTTAAACCCGTCTTCTCTTCGGCGGACGGCAGCCGTTGTGTGGAATAGGTGTAATATCTTTAATGGACAATATTTCCAGACCGGCGGCCTGTAAAGATTTGATTGCCGCTTCACGACCGGAGCCGGGGCCTTTCACCTCTACATCAATGGTTTTAAGACCAAGGTCCATCGCCGCCTTAGCCGCGGTTTCAGCTGCTACCTGAGCTGCAAACGGCGTATTCTTTCTGGAACCTTTGAAGCCCACCATCCCTGCCGACGCCCAGGAAATAACATTTCCGTAAGTATCGCTTAACGAAATGATGGTATTGTTAAAAGTAGCTTTAATATGGGCTTTGCCGTGCGGTTCGACATTCGATTTTTTCTTTACCCTTCCACGTCTTTTTGGTGAAGCCAATGTAAAAGTCTCCTACTTTATTTCTTTTTCTTTCCGCCAACCAAACGTTTGCGACCTTTACGGGTACGGGCATTGGTTTTTGTCCTCTGACCGCGTACCGGTAAACCGCGATGGTGCCGGTAACCTCTGACGGAATTAATATCCATCAGACGTTTGATATTCATATTGATTTCTGCTTTTAATGCACCTTCCACCTTGTAATCGTTCTGGATGATAGTACGAATTCGTTTAATTTCTTCTTCATCCAGCTCATTAACGCGTTTATTAACATCAACATTCGCATCCGCACAAATTTTCTCTGCGGAGGAACGACCGATTCCGTAAATATAGGTTAAACCGATTACGATCCGTTTGGTTTTAGGTAAATCTACACCTGCAATACGAGCCAAAATAGCCTCCTAATTATTGAATCTATTAACCCTGACGCTGTTTGTGTTTCGGATTTTTACTGCATATAACTCTTACAACGCCTTTACGCCGGACGATTTTACATCCGTCACAAATGCGTTTCACCGAGGCTTGTACTTTCATAACCAATCCTTCACTATTTATATCTGTAAACTATACGTCCTCTGGTCAGATCGTAAGGCGAAAGCTCTACACTTACTTTATCGCCGGGCAGAATGCGTATAAAATGCATGCGCATCTTGCCAGAGATATACGCCAGCACCTCATGACCGTTTTCTAATGTAACGATGAAAGAAGCATTTGGCAGAGTTTCTTTGATCACGCCGTCAACTTTGATAGCTTCTTGTTTTTTTGCCACACTACTTCCTTAAATTTTATGACAATTTTGTCAATATTTTTACCGAATCATTCAGAATGGCTACCGAATGTTCATAATGAGCGGACGGCTGTCCGTCAGCTGTTTTTACCGTCCAGTTATCTTCAGCGGTATATACCTGATACCCGCCTAAATTTATCATGGGTTCTATTGCCAGAACCATACCCGGTTTTAATTTTGGGCCTTTGCCCTTTGTACCAAAATTAGGCACCTGTGGATCTTCGTGCGGTTTAATGCCCACGCCGTGGCCTACCAGATCGCGTACTACTGAGAATCCGTTTCCTTCGGCATGGTTTTGAACCGCCGCCGATATATCACCTACTCTGTTCCCTGCTCGGCATTGTTCTATACCAAGCATCAAACATTCCTGAGTTACTTTGCAGAGGCGGCGCCATTCCGGGGTGACATTGCCTACACAAAATGTTTTTGCGCCGTCGCCATAATAGTCATCCAGTTCAACGCCCACATCAATGCCTACGATATCGCCATTTTTTAGTTTTCTTTTTCCGGGAATGCCGTGTACCACTTCATCATTTATCGAAATACAGGCAGCCGCCGGAAATCCGTATAATCCTTTAAATGCCGGCCGAGCCTTTTTTTTTATGATGAAGTTTTCTATTTCATCATTCAACGTTTTGGTATCCACACCGGGTTCGATAAATTTTTCAATGAACAGTAAAGCTTCCGCTACGATTTGATTGCTTTTTTCTATTTTGGCAATCTCTTCTTCGCTCTTTATATAAATCATCAGTTACTTGCTATCCTCTGCGTCCACGCACCTTGCCGGACTTCATAAATCCGTCGTAATGGCGCATAAACAGATGCGATTCCACTTGCTGCAGAAAGTCGAGCGCCACACCGACAATAATCAACAAACCGGTTCCGCCGTAAAACGAAGCCAAACTGTAGGGAATATTAAATTTGGCCAGAATCGCCGGAATAATGGCCACAAAAGCCAGGAAAAACGACGCCGGTAACGTTATTCTTGTTAAAATATTGTCCAGATATTCCGCAGTTTTCTTACCGGGACGCACGCCGGGAATAAAACCGCCCTGTTTTTTCAGATTGTCCGCCACTTCAACCGGATTCAAAGCGATGGCGGTATAAAAATACGTGAAAAACACAATCATCGCGCCGTAGAACAGCCAGTAGAACCAGTGATCCATCGAAAACCATCTCTGCAGAGTAAGACTGAAATCACTTTCCGGTAAAAATGTAAAAATAGTTGTCGGTACAAACATAATGGCCTGGGCAAAAATAATCGGCATCACACCTGCCGTGTTCACCCGCATCGGGAAATGCGTATTTACGCCGCCGTAAACTTTACGTCCCACAACACGCTTGGCATATTGAACCGGTATTTTACGTGTGCCCTGAGTGAGCAGCACAACAAAATAAATGATAGCGAAGGCCAGGGCCATCAGAATGATTTCGGCCAGCAGGCCGCGTTCACCAATACTAAATTGTTGATATTCATCCATCAGAGCCTGCGGTAAACGGGCAATGATACCGATAAAAATGATCAATGATATACCGTTGCCTATTCCCCGGTCGTCAATCTGTTCGCCCAGCCACATCATCAACATGGTACCGGTTGCCATGGAAATCATGGTTAAAATGTTGAACATAATTCCGGGGTTGGGAACGGCTAAGCGTCCGTCAGGCAACTGAATGCTCTGCAAAAATATGGAAACGCCGAAGGCCTGCATTGCAGAAATCGCCAGCGTACCGTACCGGGTGTACTGCATGATCTTTTTGCGGCCTTCCTCGCCTTCCTTTTGCAATTTTTGAAAATAAGGAATTACAGCGCCTAATAACTGTATAATAATGGAGGCGCTGATGTAAGGCATAATGCCCAGCCCGAAGACAGCAGCTTTACTGAAAGCGCCGCCGGCAAAGAGGTCGTATAAACCAAACAGGGTTCCCTGTAAGTTTTTAAACCCTTCGGCCAGGGCAGCCGCATCAATACCAGGAGTGATAACATGGACGCCTACACGTATAAGGCCCAGGATCATCAGAGTGAACAGAATGCGTTTACGCAGTTCCGTTATTTTAAATATATTTCTAAATGTTTCAGCAATCATACCAGAGTAACAGAGCCTCCTGCTTTTTCGATTTTTTCCCGTGCCGATTTGCTAATTGCGTTTACTTCCAAATTTATTTTCTGTGTAATTTCACCGTCGCCCAAAACTTTAACCGGAAGGCGTTTCTTGCGAACCAATCGCTTTTCGTATAACACATCTTTGTTAATCAGATCGATACCGGCAAGCTTTTCCAGATCACCGACATTGACCACCTGATATACAACTTTATTGATATTGGTAAACCCGAATTTGGGTACACGACGCTGTAACGGCATCTGGCCGCCTTCGAACCAGGCGCGTTTTTTCGATCCGCCCCGCGAACGGTAACCTTTATGACCTCGTCCGGCGGTAACCCCCAAACCGCTTCCTTCGCCGCGGCCTCTTCTCTTTCTGTTTTTAGTGGCACCTTTTGCCGGTTTTAAACTCGCTAAATCCATTCCTGTTACCCTTTATCGCTTATCTAAATGTCTTCCACTTTTACCAGATGTTTTACCTTGTTTACCATACCCATTATTTGCGGTGTGGCTTTATGTACTTTACTGTGTCTAATACGTCTAAGGCCCAGGGCCTCTATCGTTCTTTTCTGATCTTTAGAAAAGCCGATGACGCTGCGCATCTGGGTTATCTTAATTTCTTTTACTTTTTCTTTTGCCATTGCAGTTTATTCCCACTGATTAACCGTGAAACAGTTTACTAATTGTAATACCGCGTTTACGCGCTACGGATTCGGCGCTCATTAAATTTTTTAAGGCGTTAAAGGTAGCCTTACTTACATTATGCGGATTGGATGAACCGATGGACTTGGTCAGAATATCGGTTATTCCGGCCGCTTCGCATACGGCACGCATCGGGCCGCCGGCAATTACACCGGTACCTGGAGCCGCCGGCTGCATAACCACATAACCGGCGCCGTATTTGCTTTTGATCGGGTGCGGAATTGTGCCGTTGACCAGATTAACCCGTATCAGATTTTTCTTGGCCTGTTCCGTACCTTTGGCTATGGCGTTAATCACTTCGTTTGCCTTACCCAACCCAAGACCAACCACACCGTTTCCGTCGCCAACCACTACGATGGCGTTAAAGGAAAAACGGCGTCCGCCTTTGAGAACCTTGGCCACGCGGTTTATATGGATTACTTTTTCTTTTAACTCTATTTCGCTGGGATTAATTCGTTCGACCACAACTGACTCCTGATAATTTAAAAATCCAATCCACCTTCACGAGCGCCATCGGCAAAAGCCTTAATCCGCCCGTGATACGGATAACCATTTCGATCAAACACCACTTTGGACACTTTTTTCTTTTTTGCCTCTTCTGCGAATACTTTACCCATTTCAAAAGAGGATTCGGTTTTCGTTTTGGCTTTTTTAACAGCCGGCGCTGCCACTTTGCTTTTATCAAACATACCCACCAGTACACGATGACTTTCGTCGTCCACTAATTGGGCGTGCATATATCGCAAGCTTTTATAAACCACCAGACGCGGTCTTTCGCTTGTACCTACGATGCGTTTTTTTCTTTTATTCTTCATCTCAATTTCCCTGTAATACTATTTACCAGCCGTTTTTCCTGCTTTACGACGAATATATTCTCCTGCATACTTGATGCCTTTGCCTTTGTAAGGTTCGGGCTTACGAAAGCTGCGGATTTTCGCCGCCACCATACCGACCAGTTCTTTATCGATACCGGTTACCGTAATCTCGGTCGGGCTGGGGGTACTCAACTGGATATTGTCCGGAACGCTCATTATGATCGGATGCGAATATCCTATAGTCAGCAGCAGCTTTTTGCCTTTCATTTCTGCCTTGTAACCCACGCCAACAATTTCCAGTTTGCGGGTGAAACCCTCGGACACACCGGTTACCATATTGGCCAGCAAAGCCCGGCTAAGCCCGTGCAGAGCGCGGCTCGACTTACTATCATCCTTACGATTTACCAGCACCTGCCCGTCTTCAACTTTCAGTTCAACTTTGTCGGAAAACTGACGGGTCAGTTCGCCTTTGGGACCTTTAACAGCAACAGTGTTATTCTCTTTGAATTCCACCGTCACATTCTGAGGTATATTTACGGGTAATTTACCAATTCGCGACACTTTCTGACTCCTCTTTCCTACGCATTACCAGATATAACAGAGCACTTCGCCGCCTACGTTTTGACGCTTTGCTTCCTGAGCGGTAATAACGCCGCGGGGCGTGGTTAAAATGGCAATGCCTAAATTGTTTTTTACTCTCGGCAGATTATCCACATTCACATACTGCCGTCTTCCCGGTTTACTTACGCGAATAATTTTATTGATAACGGGATTTCCCTCTTCGTCGTATTTCAACCAGATGCGGATAAGTCCCTGCTTACCGTCTCTGATAATAATGTATTTTTTGATAAAGCCTTGTTCCAGCAGGATGCGGCTCATTTTACGTTTTAAGTTGGACGCAGGTATATCCACATAGCTGTATTTAGCATGCAGAGCATTGCGCACTCTTGTCAAATAATCTGCAACAGGGTCGGTCATCGACATGAATCGTTTCTCCTAATTCAAACTACCAGCTCGCTTTGGTTACTCCCGGAATTTCGCCCTGCAGGGCCAGTTCGCGGAAACAAATACGGCAGACGCCGAATTTACGCAAATAGGCGCGAGGGCGTCCACACCGGGAACAACGGTTATATTCACGAACCTTAAATCGTTGTTTACGTTTTGCCTTATAAATCAGACTTTTCTTGGCCAAATCACACCTCGTTAATTATTTTCTTGACGTTTAAACGGAAAACCGAGCGCTTTCAACAACTCGTAACCTTCTTCGTCTGTTTTGGCTGTGGTTACGATGGTAATATCAAAACCTCGGATTTTATCGATTTTATCCACATTAATCTCGGGGAATATTATCTGTTCGCGTACGCCGAGACTGTAATTACCCCGGCCGTCAAACGATTTTTCCGAATAGCCGCGAAAGTCGCGGATGCGCGGCACAGCCACCGATATATAGCGATCCAGAAATTCCCACATATACTGACGACGCAGGGTTACCTTGGCGCCGATCTTCATCCCCTGGCGCAGTTTAAAATTGGATATGGACTTGCGCGCTTTGGTGATAATCGGTTTCTGACCGGTAATAACTTTCAAATCGTTCATGGCGGCTTCCAGAGCGTTGGAATCCTGGATAGCCTCACCAACGCCGGCATTCACGCTGATTTTTACCACTTTGGGAATTTCGTGAACATTTTTGTAGCCGAATTTTTTCTGTAAATACGGGGCTACTTCTTTTTTATATTTTTCCAACAATCTCGGTACGTATTCTGCCATTTCTAACCTCTATACACAACTATTAATTATCTACGATTACTTCGCCCTGACATTCCGGATTTTTACAGTAGCGAACCTTAGTGCCGTCTTCCAGCCTCTTAAAACCGACGCGGGTGGTTACGTTAAATTTGGTGGAAAAGTACATCACATTGGAAATATGAATCGGTGCTTCTTTTTCCACAATACCACCTTGCGGATTCTTTTGCGACGGGCGGGTGTGACGTTTGATAATATTTACGCCTTCCACAATAATGCGGTCGCTTTCGGGAAACACCTTCAGAACTTTTCCCACTTTTCCTTTATCCTTATAGGAACCGGCGATTACTTTTACGGTATCGTTTTTACGTATCTTCATTTATACAGTCCTGTTTCTTTTTACAACACTTCCGGGGCCAAGGAAACGATTTTCATAAACTGTTTGTCGCGCAATTCGCGGGCAACCGGCCCGAATATACGCGTACCTCTCGGCTCATTCTGGTTATCAATCAATACAGCGGCATTTTCGTCAAAGCGGATATAAGAACCGTCCGGCCGACGGATTTCTTTTTTTGTGCGGACAATAACCGCCTTGGACACTTCGCCTTTTTTCACATTGCCGCCGGGAATAGCGCTTTTAACCGACACAACAATAATATCACCGATGGTACCATAGCGTTTACGCGAACCACCCAGCAGGCGAATGCACTGTACTTTCTGTGCGCCGGAATTGTCGGCAACATTGAGTTTTGTATATTCCTGAATCATTTTCGCGAGCCCTTATTTCACTTTTTCCAATACTTCCACCAGGCGCCATCTTTTCGTTCGGCTAAGCGGTCTGGTTTCCATTACCTTTACTATATCGCCTTCACTGCAAGTGTTTTGTTCGTCATGCGCTTTCAGCTTTACGGTTTTTTTGATGAACTTGCCGTAAACCGGATGGCGCAAACGACGTTCCACCGCAACGGTTATGGTTTTATCCATTTTTGCGCTAATTACTTTACCAACTCGGGTTTTTCGTAAACCGCGTTTTTTGTTCATATCTTTCTCACTCATTAGCATTTACCGGTTTTATAATTCCTAATTCGTGCTGACGAATAAATGTTTTGATGCGTGCAATCTCACGACGTACTTCGCGGATGCGCAAAGGATTATTAATCTGATGGGTTGCTTTTTGCAGCATCAGATTGTGATACTCTTCCAGAGCGTCTTCCAATCGGCCTTTGAGCTCATCCGGCGAAAGCGCTTTTAATTCTTCTGTGTTCTTCATCTATCCGCAATCCTGTTATTCGTTTACAACAAATTTCGTTTTTATTGGTAATTTATGGGAAGCCAAACGCATGGCTTCTTTAGCCAGATCAAACGGTACGCCTTCCAATTCAAACATTATCCGTCCCGGTTTAACCACGGCTACCCAGTATTCGGGCGATCCTTTTCCCTTACCCATACGGGTTTCTGCGGGTTTTTTGGTTACCGGTTTGTCCGGAAAAATACGAATCCACACCTTACCGCCTCTTTTAACGTGACGGGTAATCGCCACACGAGTAGCTTCTATCTGACGACTGGTAATCCATCCGGATTCCAGTGCTTTTAAACCGTATTTACCAAAGGCAATGTAATTCCCTTTTTGGGCGTTGCCCTTCATTTTACCGCGTTGTTTTTTACGGTATTTTACTCTTTTTGGCATTAACATGAGTCAAGCTCCCTATCTTCTTCCGATCACTTCGCCGTTGAATATCCACACCTTCACACCGATGGATCCATAAGTGGTTTGGGCCGTATAGGTGGCATAATCGATATCGGCGCGCAATGTATGCAGTGGAATACGTCCGTCTTTGTATTGTTCCGTACGAGCCATTTCGGCGCCGCCCAGCCGACCGGAACACATAATTTTGATACCCTCGGCGCCTATGCGCATGGTGGATGTGATGGCTTTTTTCATAGCCCGGCGGAAGGATACTTTGCCTTCCAGTTGACGGGCGATGTTTTCCGCCACTAAATAGGCGTCCAGTTCCGGTTTCTTTATTTCGCTGATATTGATCTGCACCTCTTTATTGGTCAGCGCGCGCAATTCTTCACGCAGCATATCCACTTCCGAACCCTTTTTGCCAATTACAATACCGGGACGGGCGGTATGAATGGTGAGAATGATGCGTTTGGCTGTTCGTTCTATCTCAATTTTGGAGACGGCAGCTTTGCTCAGTCGATTGCGAATATATTTACGCAGACGCAGGTCTTCTTCCAGTTTATCAGCAAACCCTTTTTCATCAAACCAACTGCTGTTCCAGGTTTTAACGATTCCCAATCTTAAACCGATTGGATTAGTCTTTTGTCCCAAACCGATACTCCTTATTACTTGAGATATTTTATCTTTCTTCTACAACTATAGTGATATGCGACGTACGTTTGCGGATTTTTCCGGCCCGGCCCATGGACATAGGGCGGAAGCGGCGCAACGTAGGCCCGCTGTTTACGAAGGCGGTTTTAATATACACATCTTTCATGTCGATGCGTTCGCCCTCTTCTTTATTGCCCAGATTCGCAAAGGCGGCGGCAACCGTTTTGGCTATGGGTTCCGCGGCGTTCTTACGGGTAAAATGCAGCACATTAAGAGCCTCTTCCACGTTTAACCCGCGAACCAGATTCAACACCCGCCGTACCTTGCGCGGCGACATTCTTAAATGTTTTAATTTTGCTACAGCTTCCATTCGGCTCTCCAAACTCATTTATCTCAGGCGGCTCATACGTTCGGCCAGTTTTCCACCATGCCCGCGGAATGTGCGGGTGGGAGCGAATTCGCCCAGTTTATGACCTACCATATTTTCACTGATATACACGGGGATAAATTTTTTGCCATTGTGTACCGCGATCGTATGCCCGACAAATTCAGGCGGAATGGTACTTCTTCTGGCCCAGGTTTTTACAACAACCTTTTTTCCCTCTTCATTCAGCTTATCGATTTTTTTTGCCAGGCTTTCATCGATGTACGGGCCTTTTTTAATTGACCTTGCCATACAGTTCCACTCTCCTATTTACGGCGCTTAACGATGAGCGCATCCGATTTTTTACCAATTTTACGTGTTTTCAAACCTTTGCTTAACTGCCCCCAGGGCGAACACGGATGACGGCCGCCAGAAGATTTACCTTCGCCGCCGCCCATCGGGTGATCTACCGGGTTCATGGCCACGCCGCGTACATTGGGACGGCGCCCCAGCCAGCGCGAACGTCCGGCCTTACCGATGGAAATATTCATATGATCGATATTGGACACCTGACCGATAGTAGCATAACAGCGCAAAGGAATTTTACGCATCTCGCCCGAAGGCAATTTTACCAATCCCCATTTACCTTCTTTTGCCACCAACTGTGCCGCGGCTCCGGCGCTGCGTACCAGCTGTGCGCCCTTCTTTTCCTTCATTTCGATGGCGTGAATGGTTACGCCAACAGGAATCTTTTCCAGAGGAAGCGCATTGCCGGATTTCATTTCGGCATTTTCACCGGCCATAATCGTATCGCCCACCTTCATACCGTCGGTGGCCAAAATATAACGCCGTTCACCGTCCGCGTACAGCAGCAAAGCGATGCGCGCCGTACGGTTCGGATCGTACTCGATCGCTTCCACAACAGCGGGGATATCTCTTTTATTGCGTTTAAAATCGATAATACGATAGCGTCTTTTGTGCCCGCCGCCGCGATGCCACGAGGTTACGCGGCCTTTATTATTGCGTCCGCCGCTCTTTTTAAGAGGAGCGAGCAAGGATTTTTCCGGCGTTGTTTTGGTGATTTGAGCAAAATCACTTACCGTTTTAAATCTTTGTCCCGGCGTAATCGGTTTAAATGATTTTATTCCCATTTATAAACTCCACTCCGTTTAAGCATTCGCAAACAGATCGATTTCGTGTCCGCTTTCCAGGGTAACGATCGCCTTTTTCCAGGCAGGACGGCGGCCGTAAAAACGACCGGCGCGCGTTAACTGCTGACGCATCTTACCGGGCATATTGATTGTGCGAACAGATTTCACTTTTACTTCAAAGGTTTTTTCTACCGCTTTTTTAATCTCTATTTTATTCGCCTTTTTATCTACACGAAAGGCGTATTTATTTTCTTCTTCCTGCAAGCGGGCCATCTTTTCCGTGAAGATGGGCATTAATTCGATTTTTTTCTCTTTCATCGTCCCAGTACCTCATTCACTTTTTTGAGCGCGCCTTCCTGCATTATCAGCGTGTCTGCTTTTAGAATATCATACGTCGAAAAAGTTACAGAATCACGCACTTCCACACCGTAAATATTCGCAGCGGATTTTACAACATTCCTCAGCGTACCGTTGGTGCAAATCAGAACACGCTTACCGTCCAGCTTCAACGCTTCCAGCATATTCTTTACGGCTTTTGTGGAAGGATTTTCATAATCGAAATCCTTCACCACCACGATTTTATTATCTTTTGCTTTATAGGTAAGCGCCGATTTTCTGGCCAGCAGGCGTACCTTTTTATTCACTTTCATGCGATAGTTACGCGGTTCGGGGCCGAATACGCGGCCGCCGCCCACATGATGCGGTGCACGAATGGTACCCTGACGGGCGCGACCGGTACCCTTCTGACGGAAGGGCTTTTTACCGCCGCCGGAAACGAAGGAACGTCCCTTGGTTTGATGCGTACCCTGCCGACGGGCAGCGCGAAGCGCTTTAATATCCAGCCAGATAACATGATCATTCGGTTCTATGGCAAACACTTTATCACTTAATTCGGCCTGGGCCGTTGTCTTTTTGCCGTTTTGTTCAAATACATTCAGTTTCATATCTCACCTTAAGAGCAATCTACTTTTTGATTTCCAGTAATGTGTTTTTAGCGCCGGGCAAAGAACCCTTTAAAAACAGTAAATTGTTTTCCGCATCCACCCGAACAACCTGCACACTTTTGAGGGTAACGCGGTCCGTTCCCATACGACCGGCCATCTTCAACCCCTTGAATACTCTGGAAGGATAGGAACTCTGCCCCAGAGAGCCGGGAGCGCGCCAGCGGTCGGACTGACCGTGTGTTTTGGGGCCGCCACCGAATCCGTGCCGTTTTACCGTACCCTGAAAACCTTTACCTTTACTGATACCCGATACGGTTACCCGTTCTCCCGGTTTAAAAATATCGGCTTTCACTTCGTCGCCCGGCTTTAACTCTTCCCCGCCGAAATCAAATTCGCGAAGATAGCGTTTGGGAGCGACGTTCGCTTTGGCAAAATGCCCCTTGCGCGGTTTAGTTGCTTTCTTTTCACTTATTTCGTCAAAACCCAGCTGCACGGCTTCGTAACCGTCTTTTTCCTTGGTTTTTACCTGCACTACATGACAGGGCCCTGCCTGCACTACGGTTACAGGTACAACGATACCGTTTTCATCAAATATCTGGGTCATTCCGATTTTATGACCTAATAATCCAGCCATTTCCTTCTCCGACTCTATCGAATGTTAAATTCAGGTTTTAATCTCTATATCAACGCCGGCAGGCAGTTCCAGCTTCATTAAGGCGTCAACCGTTTTTCCGGTCGCATTCAGTATATCGATCAACCGTTTGTGTATGCGGGTTTCGAACTGTTCACGGGATTTTTTATCCACATGAGGCGAACGTAAAACGGTGTAAACCGAACGGTCCGTCGGCAAAGGAATCGGGCCGGAAATAACCGCACCGGTCGATTTTGCCGTCCGGATAATTTTATCCGTCGATTTGTCAATCAGATTATGATCGTATGATTTTAAGCGTATTCTTATCTGTTGATTAGCCACTTCCTACTCCAAATTTTCACTTTACTCGATGATTTCCGATACAACACCGGCGCCTACCGTACGACCGCCCTCACGAATAGCAAAACGCAATTCCTTCTCCATAGCGATCTCTTTCTGAAGCTCTACTTCCACCGTAACGTTATCGCCGGGCATTACCATCTCTACACCTTCCGGCAACTGTATCGTGCCCGTTACGTCCGTGGTACGGAAATAAAATTGCGGACGATACCCGTTAAAAAACGGCGTATGACGGCCACCCTCGTCTTTGGTTAATACGTAAACTTCACCCTTAAACTTGGTGTGCGGGGTAATCGAACCCGGTTTGGCGATAACCTGACCGCGCTCCAGCTCCGTCTTCTCTATACCGCGCAGCAAAAGACCAACATTGTCACCGGCTTCACCGCGATCCAGCAATTTACGGAACATTTCCACGCCCGTACATACCGTCTTCTTATGCGCGCCCAAAC
>DRQG01000018.1 GCA_011369465.1 Caldithrix abyssi | reverse complement strand
TAATGCATCAATATCAAGATGGAATCAATATATCGCAATGTCAAAGACCGTTTGGGCTATTTTTATGACCCAATTTTTCAAAAAACAAAATAAGTCAATATACGCTGTTCTATCACCCTAACAACCAACCCCTGCAACAGCCTCCTGATTCAACAGGGGGGATTTCGGTTTGTCCCGTCTTATTTTTTCCCCTTCCCTGTTGCGTCAGGGAAGGGGTTAGGGGATGGGTAAGAAAAACCTGCGTATTCATATTTCAGTTTTTTCAAACAAACTCTATCACTCCTCTAAGTTAATATGGGGAATTACAATTGGAAACCTTTTAGCCGATTTCTTCTCTATTCTGATTTAACAAAAAATTTTTCCCGAAACACCTTTTATAATTTTATCTACCTCTTTTTTTATTTGTTCTTTGCCGCATGAGTAGAAGGTAAGCTCTTCCTTAACAGCGTAATGTGGTTTTTGGCTGATTACTTACCCCCCTGCCCCCCGGATTCAACAGGGGGGATTTCGGTTTGTCCCGTCTTATTTTTTCCCCTTCCCTGTTGCGTCAGGGAAGGGGTTAGGGTATGGGTACCCCCCCAACCCGTTTCATTTTGGCTACGTTCTTCTGACACATTCTTTTATAATCGCAATAACTCTGACAGGCCGAATTGTCGGGATAGCGGCTGTGAGCGAAATAGCCGTCATTGAGTGATGCAACCAGATCGAGCGCCCGCTCCAGCGTTGCCTCCAGTACATCCTGAAAGGAATACGGCTCATCATTTTCGTTTTTAATCGTTTCATTAGGCAGGGCAAATATCTGCCTGCTACTTCTGGGCGGAAAAACAGCGCTGTCGGCTATCAGCGGGTGCCGGCGAATCTTTTCAGCGTCCGCCAACAAATAATAACCGGCCCAGACGACACTCTGCTCTTTAAAAAACCGCTGAAAGGCCAGAGCATACAACGGCAATTGAAAATGAAGCCCATCCATTATGGTCTGGACGGATTCCTTAGCCGCCGAAAAGCCGGTTTTATAATCGATAATTACAGCGTTGCCGTTCTCATCCAAGTCGATACGGTCGATACTACCGTTGAGACGTAACCGGCCTTTGGTATGCGAAAGTCGCAGCGGTTCCTTTGTGGAAGCCGGGTCCTGCTCGCGATCCCCCGAATACCCGAAGCTCCACTCCAGATAGGCCGGACGGAATCCTTTTTCCGCGATGGCCTTTTGGTCATAGTCAACCAGACGCAGCAGATTGCCGGGCCGCTGCGGCGAACCGACCCATTGCATAAATTCCAGATTCTTAAAAAACCCTTTTAGCGGCAGGTCATTAAAGACCTCTTTGGCTATGTTTATCAACTCATCGCGGTAATCCGCCGGTCTTTCTTCGGCCTTTTTTTCACGCAAAAGAGTATAAAAACGAAACAGGATTTTGTGCACCGCATTGCCTCGTTCCAGCCCGCTGAGGCCGTCTTCCATCAGCGGCAGTTCCTCCGTATTAAGCAGACGGTGCAGGAAAAACTGCATGGGACAAAATGCGTATTCTTCCAGTTTGGAAACCGACCAAACGCTTTGAGCGAATTGCTCCCGAATAAAACGCAAAACCTCGCTTTGCCCGCCAAGGTTTCCTTCATATACGGAAAAACTGTCGCCGACCACGCGCAGGCGGCTGGTGCGGACACGGTGTAGGACTGACAGTATGTGTTCTTTTTCCCCGGAATTTTCATCCATTATTGCCGCGGCGGCCTGCCGCGCCGTATCAAAACGGTTATTTTGAATTGCCAGCCCCAGCTTCTGCCATTTACGCTCCGCAGGCAGATCGGCCTCGTTTTCGAAGGGGCCGGTATCGGGAGTAATCGCGCATAGTTCGCTCAATTCGCTCACAAATGTGGAAGGCACAACCGCGCGGTCTTCTTCGTAACGGGGAAAGGTTAAGGTAATTTCCCGGACGCCGCTTTCCAGCAGGGAATAAAAAATAAAGCGGTCCTGATGCAGTAATTCTTCGCTGGCCAGCAGTCCCAGTTGTCGGCGTGTTTTATCGTTAAAAAAAACATCATGCCCCGAAGCGCGGGGAAATTCACCGTCAACCAGCCCGCCCAAAAACAACCAACGGTATTCTATAGCCTGAATTTCCAGACGGGGCATAATCTGCACACCGTATTCCGGCCATTCCGTTAAATTGTAATCCATGCGTCCCAATGAAGCGGACAGCTTGGCGTTGATTTCGGACAGACTGTAATCGGCTTGCGGATCCGTATGCCGTAAGGCCCAGATAAAACGCTCAAATTGTTTCATAAAGCGGTTGAAGGCGCGAAACTCGTTTTCCCGCTGGCGCTCGGTCAGGTAACTGCTATCCAAAGCGTACCACTCCAACAAACCGAGCTCTTGCAGCAAAGCGATAAAATAAACGCGGAAATCGGCGGCTTTAAAAGCCGAAGGCGTCTGATATAAGGGTTTTAATTTTTCATTGATAATACGCAGCGGCTCTGCCCATTCATCCCGTTCCTTATCCGGCAAGGCTTGCAGCAAGCGCTCGGCCCATCCGGCAGACAGATAACGCATCCGCTGTTCGATCAATTTGCGGTGCAGGCGGTCGAGATTTACTTTGCCCTGCAAACGCAAAAAGGGCGAATTGAGCAGCTCCAGTGTTTTCCTGTATTCAAAGCGGCTTTCCACTACCTGCAAGCAGCGCAGAAAAGTCCGGATAAGCGGCGATTGATGCAGACGCAAACCGGTGGACAGGTTATAG
>DRQG01000017.1 GCA_011369465.1 Caldithrix abyssi | reverse complement strand
GGATGTAGCGCCATTTAAACCAGACAATCAGCGCCGAGAGTCCCATGGTCAGTTGGGGAAAGAGGTAATGAAACGAAATGGTAAAGGCAAATTGCAGACGGTGGTATAAAATCAGGTCTTCCATTGAATTTTCTCCACAAAAGGCGTGTTATGCGTAAAGCAGCCGGTTTGATGAAGTTTTTTACCGAAAGTTACCCGGAGGAGGATTTATTTTCCCGGACGGCATCTGCCAGAGACAAAACCGGGGTAACAATAAAAGACAGAAGATGACGGTCCGGGTTGAACACCGGCTCTTAGGCTCATAGTGTTCGGGATTTATTCCCCGCGTCCCTTTCGAAACAGGGATTTCAACAACAGTTCCATATCAAGAAAAAGCGAATGGTTTTTTAAATAGCTCAGTTCCAGTTCATGGCTGTTACCCAGGCGCGCTACCCTTTCGGGATAGAGTTGGACAATACCGGTCAGTCCGGGTTTGTAAAACAGGGGCGAGGCGACCGGATCGTCTTGTATCGGGGCGCCTACCAGGGATATTCTGCCCAAAAGCACGGAAAAGAGACGCGCCCAGGAACGAAACAGACCCTTTTCCCGGTAATCGAGAAAATGGAATTTTTTGCCCAGCCTGGGCGCTAACTGGCGGCGGAAATATTTTTGCCGGTTAAAGGGTAAGGCAAACAGTACCGGCACGGTCAGGATCAGTACGGGAGTCAGGGTCAGCCCGATATCCATAAGCCGCTTGATAAAGCGGTTAAACGGCTTATTATAGGCATAATCAATCTCCACCAGCGGTACGCTTTCAAAACGTTCGATATTCGACTTGCCGATCATATATTCCAGATGTCCGGGCACCATTTTTATCTCCACGTTTAAATCATGCAGACGGGTCATGGTTTCCAGAATACGTTCATAGGCGATGTTGTGGGTGGAAAAAATAATCAGATTAACGCGCTTCAGACGGGCGTATTCATCGATTTGACCGATCGAGGTAACAATGGGATAGGCATCCAGTTTATGCCCGATACGGTCATCGTCTATGGCGGCCACCCCTTCCACCTTCATGCCGGCCAGGGGCTGGCGATCCAGTTTTTTAAGCAGTTCCACGGTCTCCTGGTCATCGCCCACGATCAGCGCCCGTTTATGAAAGAACTCTTTTTCCAGCGCACCGGAATATTTGGCCCCGTAGCGGTTAAACAGCAGGCGCCAACCCACAATGGCCAGAAATCCGCCGATGGCGGCCATGGCCACCACCAGACGGGAAAAGGCGAACTGCTTAAAAAAGAAAGTCAGGGCCGATACAAAGAGAAAGGTGGCCCCCAGTACCTTCAGCACTTTTTCCGGCGAAAAACGATCCTGCTTGATCATATCAAACAGCAAGGCATTGAACAGGTAGGTTACCGTGGTCAGCAGATGGATGATGATATACTGACTGAAGAAACTGTCCCAGGAAAAGCCGCCTTTCATCTCAAAACGCAGCCAAAAGGTAAACAGCAGCACCAGGTTAAGCATGGCCACATCCATAAGCACCGTAAAATATTTACGCAGTACATTGCGCATGTAAATAAAGGCGCCGCGTAGGATTACCCCCAGTAAGATCAGCCATTTAAAGGGATAGATGTATTTTTGCTGGTAATGTTTTTTATAGAACTGATAAAGCGACCGGTTAAAGGTGATTACATAATCGAGGTTATTGGCCTTGGAACTTTCCCCTTTATAATGAACAATCTGTGTTTGGGGGGTATAGTAGATTTTCCCGCCGGCCTGATTGATACGGTGGCAATAGTCGATATCCTCGCAATACATGAAAAAAGTTTCATCCAAAAGCCCCACCTGTTCCACCACTTCCCTTTTGATCATCATAAAAGAGCCGGAAATGGCCTCCACCGGATAGGTGTCGTTCTCATCCAGATAGGTGAGGTTATAGCGTCCGAAGATTTTGCTTTTGGGAAAAAGGCGATTCAGCCCCAGCAGCTTCCAGAAGGCGGTACTGGGTGTGGGAATGCTGTGGCGGCAATCCACGGCAAAACTACCGTCGGGATTCAGAATTTTGCAGGTGGCGGCGGAAGCATCGGGATGCTCCTCAAAAAACCGCAGCAGGCTGCTAAAGGTATCCTCCTGCACCACCGTGTCCGGGTTGAGCAGCACGATAAAACGTCCCCGCGCCTGTTTCAGGGCCAGATTGTTCCCGCCGGAAAAGCCCAGATTGCTTTTGCTGGCGATCAGCCGCACTTCGGGGAAACGTTCCCGGAGCATGTTCACGCTGCCGTCCACGGAATTATTGTCCACCACCCATACCTCGGAGGGGATATGAGCCAGGGCCCGCCTCAGGGAAAGCAGGCACTGTTCCAGAAAATCCCGGACATTGTAGTTGACGATAATTATTGAAATTTCAGGCAACATCACTATTTACTTTTTGATCGTTTAAAAAAGAAGATGACCAGCGAACGCAATAAAATACGCAAATCAAATGTAAGGGACATATTTTCCAGATAAAAGAGATCCTGTTTATGCTGATCCCTGTGCGAACGCATGGAATCATCGTAACGGTAACGCACCTGCGCCCAGCCGGTTAACCCGGGCCGTATCTGAAAACGGCGGTTATAGAATTTTATACGGCTGCGCAGGCGTTCCACTTTGTCCGGACTTTCCGGACGCGGCCCCACCCAGCTCATGGAGCCCAGAAGTATATTGATCAGTTCCGGCAGTTTGTAGATATTGGTTTTGTACAACCAGCGCTGCAAGGGGGAACGCCCCTGCACATTAAAGTTAAGCTGTCCGAAAACCCGGCCGTTCTTGCCCATACGGTTTTCGATAACTAACGGGGGATGAACCCCGGTAAGCGTTAACAACAGGGCCAAAAGCAGGGCCGGCAGGAAAAAGAGCGTGAGAAAAAACAGGGACAGGACTATATCGGCCAGGCGCTTAAGCAGCCATTGCCACATACGCATATGATCTGGAAAAAGGCGTATCAGCGGATGGCCGGTAATCTCCTCGGTTTTATGGCCGGAGAGAATATCGTAATATTGCGGCACAATCTTTAACACCACCTTCATGTCATCGATGGCGGCGATCAAACCGATCAGCTCATCGTGGGTTTGCTCGTTTATGGCAATGATCACCTCATGTATGCCCCGGTTACGGATGAGCGACGGTATATCCTCATAGGTACCCAGGCAGCTCAGGTTGCTGAAGCGTTCCGGTCGGCCGTCCTGTGTTACATAACCCACCACATTATATAATAGGTGTGGATTTTTACGGATATCCTTAAGCAGCTTATGCCCGCGCGAAGTAGCGCCGATCAACAGGGTGTTTTGCGGCGCGTATTCCAGAATGCGACCCCTTTTTTCAAACGAGATCACCAACAGGCGTCCCAAATTGACAAAAAGCAGTAACAGACCGGCATAGAGCAGAATGGCCATGCGTCCTTCGGAGATGGACAGGGCGCCATCCCAGGTGATGATAAACCAAAGCAAAATACCCACAAGAATGGTTTTGCTGATACGGCGCATCTTGTCAAAACGGGAGATGTCCCAGCGCATACTGTACAGATCGTTTAAAATAAACAGCACGATCCAGTAGAGGGTAACGATCAGCATGGGAACGGGGGTCAGGATCTCGCCCGGGTCCAATACGCCGCCCTGACCGATATGATAGTGATGACGTAACCAGACATAAACGTACAAGGCCAGGTTAACCATTAGCACATCGCTGAGACCCAGCAAAAGCCGGTGCAGAAAACGCTTGATGGATATGGGCGCCAATTCCTTTTGGATGCGTAAAAAATCCTCGCTGCCGGTAACGGTTTTGAACTTGCGCGCCTCCAGATAGCCCAGGCGCTTTAAGCCGAAAACGGAAAGGACAATAACCAGAAGCAGCAATATCAGTCCGCTGATTTCCGCTTCCAGCACCAGTATTATCGCAGCCAGGCCGTATGCGGCGGCGGCAAAGTAGATGATCTGCACGGCCTGCCGGTGGGTAAGCCCCAGGTAAAGCAGGCGATGATGCAAATGATCCTTGTCCGGTTTAAAAGGGTGCCGTCCGTTGTTCAAGCGGCGGAAAAAAGCCACGGTGGTATCGCCGATGGGCACCGCCAGCACAATAACCGGCAACAGCATCTCGATATGATTTCCGGCCGTGGTAAAGGCCTTAAGGCTAAGGGCGGCCAACAGAAAACCCAGGAATAGCGACCCGGTATCCCCCATAAAAATAGAAGCCGGATGACGGTTATAGCGTAAAAAGCCCAACAGACCGGCCATCAGGCTTACGCTAAAAACAACGATGATCATATTGTTATGCAGAAAGGCGATCAAACCAAACACCAGGGCGGCGATAAAACTGACGCCCGCGGCCAGTCCATCCAGCCCGTCCAGCAGATTAACCGCGTTGGTAACGGTTATTAGCCATAGATAGGTCAGCGGTATGGAGAACCAGCCCAGATTCAGATCCAGACCAAAGGGATTCACCAGCACATCTATGCGGCAGCCGCCCAGAATGACCAGGGTGGCGGCCAAAAACTGACCGGCAAATTTCTGCGGCGCATTCAGTCCGTAACGGTCGTCATAGATGCCCAGCCCGCCCATCAGCAGGGCTCCGCTAACAATCAGCACATACGGCCATTCCCATTGCAGATAACTGTGAAACAGCAAAGCCGACAGGATAAGCGCGACCAAAAAGCCGCCGATGATGCCGATACCGCCCATGCGTGGTATAAAACCGGTATGAACCATGCGTTCGTTGGGGAAAACACCGATCCGGCGCTGTATGGCCCAGGCCCGCACCAGCCGTGTCAACCCAAGCGAAACGAGGGTGCCCGCGGCAAAGACAAGCGCGATGATATAGTAGTTAGATGGCTCCAAAAGACGTATCTACCCGTATGTCAGTAATCAAACAGGAAACCGAAGTGCAGGGACTGATAGTTTTCGTTGATCTGTTTCCGCTCCCCGTGGGTAAAAATATACGAAGCGGACAGATATAAATCGTTGAAAATTTCATACCGGGCCATCAAAGTCAGTTCGCGGCGTATTTCCAGATCACCTTCCAGAAAATACCGTTTTTCCCGGGGCTCGGTTTGCGTGCCCAGCAACAGGCTGCGCCCCTGCAGGATATTGCCGCCGATATTTTCATTTTCCGTGTTGTGCCCTTTTTTTAACTGCCGCCAGCTTACCCCCAGCCGTAAACGGGCATGGGGCTCGTTTTCCAGTTTAAAATAGATCACCTCGCTGTTGGGCCCCGCCCAGTACCCCAGGGAGCGTCCATCGGTTTCATAACGATTAACGGCAAACCTATGGGTATATACCCAGGGCATGATGGCCACATATTCGGCGGTGAAGCGGCTGTTGGCCCAGCCCAGGGGATCATACCAGTCCAGTCCCGTTTGCAGGGCCTGCTTGTTGCCGAACCAGTTGGTGCCCAGGCTATCGAACTTCATTTCATCCAGAAAAATGGTTGCGTATAGTTTAACACCGGGCAAGACTATCCATTTAGCGTCCAGGGCAATGGTGGCATTGTCCCGGTCGCGCAGTTTGTGCTGCACGGCGCGGTAGAAGTTGAGGGGAAAAAGATAGCTCCAGTCGGCATAGCGGTTGCCATAGATAAACATTTCGTTCAGGGCAAAGGAGAAGTTGCCGAAAGGGCTAATTTCCAGCCGGTGGGCGGCCAGCCACTTATCGGGATAGAGACGGGTACCGTCTTCCAGGGCGCCCTGTTGAAAGGATTGCAGCTTTCCGTGGATCATGGTAAAGCGCCCCCATCCCCAATTTTTATTAATACTGATATAGGGATACTGTTCGGCCCAATCGGAGAGAATCAACTGTCCCGAGGCTCCCGCCCCCCAGCGCAGGGGTTGTTGGGCAAAGGAGACGTCGAAGGCCCGTGTATGCCAGGCCAGCTCACCACCGGTACGGTCGGCAAAGGTGGTGGCCCCGCTTTCGCTTTCCTGACTGAAGGTGCCCTTAAGCAGGGGGTCTTGCCGACGGTATTCCAGATCGGCGCCGCGAATGGCCTGCGTGCTGAGTTGCCATTGAAAGGAAAAGTTACCGACCGTGCCCCGGAATTGGTAGGTTTGCTCATTGGCGTTGCGCGAGGGGCCATTGATACGACCGTCATAGCTAAAAAGCTGACGATAGTCCATATAAAAGCTGCTGTCGCCCTGTTCCCAGATAAAGAGATGATTTTCCTCCTCGGGATAGGGCTGACTCAGATTGCGGCGCACATCCTTTTTAAAGTTCTCCCAGGAGGCCAATGTGCTGTACCATGTCTGACCTTCAGGGATCAGATCATATTTTTTACGGGCGTCGATTTCATAGCGGAAGTCGAGCAGATAGTCATCCAGCCTCCGGCGATCGATGGCTGTAAGCATGGAGCGCTTTTTATCGACCTCACCGAGAATCGCGGCAATCCTTCCCCGGGAGAGGGGCCGGGCGCCGCTTAACAGGTTACCGGTTACGTCCAGGGCTTCCATGCGGTCGATAAAGTCGTAAACGGGGTGATCCACCGCCACGGAAGCCGGGTTTTGAGCGTGGAGTTGCGAAGCTGCCAAAAGAATGGTAAACATCCACCTTAACATTTGTCGCCGTCCATAAGAGTTTCTTTTTTCATTAAGCTATTTTTGACTCCTTCCGGCGTTTAATATCTATGATTCATGCTTGTTGAACAATAGCCGGTATATACCCGCAAAAAAACCCAAGCCATAGCCAAAATGAATAATTACAAAAGCTTTGGCCACTTTAAGTAACAAAACACTTTTCTTTTTCCAGGTGCTTCTCTGTGCATAAAAGAAAATAATTAAAAGATATATAATTGAAGGAACAAGCCAAAAAACATTTACAGGATTTGTAATAAACACCGTAAGGCTTGTAAGGATAAATGCTACAAGCGCCGGAGGAATAAGATGACGCAGCATTATGGACTGAGGATGCTCTTTAATAATATACAGTTTCCAGGCACCGGCCTCATATTGCCTTTTCCATAGTTTTGAGTAGTCAGATCGCGCAAAATAGTAGGACTTGATTAAAGGCGAAAACAACAGGAGTCCAAAGCGTTGTACAATGCGGTAGTTTAGCTCCCAGTCCTGCCCACGAACAATTTTTTCATTAAGATAACCAACTTCCTCAATCACCCTACGTTTATACATTCCAAAAGCAACCGTTTCCACTAAGGCCTCTCTTCTGCCATACCAGTACTTTGCATTTCCGGCGCCCAAAGTGTTGTTAAAAGCCAGACCGATAGCCTGACTCTTATCATCTTCCCCCAGGGCGGCGACCAACCCACCTGTACAAGGAACATCATGTTTCCGGTGCATCCGGATGTTCATTTCCAGAAAATCAGGTTCAATGACCGTATGCCCTCCCAGCATGAGCAGATATTCTGCCCGGGAATATTTAAAACCTATATTCCAACCAGAGGCTTGTAATCTTTTTTTATTTTCAAGTATGATTATCGAAAGCCCCGGATGCGTTTCCCGGAACTTATTTACTTCTCCCAGGGTGTTATCGTCACTAAGACCGTCGACGATTATAATTTCAAAAAGAGATTTATCCAGGGTTTGATCAAAACAACTTTTCAGGCATTTTTCAATGTACTTTTCCTCATTCCGAAGAGCGAGCACGATTGAAATTAGTTTTTCTTTTTTATCCATATGTAATATTAATTTTCATACAAAATCACTCTTCATGAAAATCAAGTGAAAAAGCTTATTGAAAGCAGGCTATCTATAATGTCAGGGAATTAACTTAATTCCTCATAAGCCTGTAGCAGCTTTTTTTCCTCATATTCCCATAAGTAGTGTTTTCTAACGGTTTCTATATTTTTTATCCTACTTGAGGCAAGGCTCGCTTTATTGTCAATAAAGTCGAATATCCTGTTTTTTTCTGCTTCTAAGTTAAAAATATTCACTGTAAGGCCAAAACCAATTTCCTTATTAAGCGCGGTTAGTTTATCAAAATCAGAACAGATTACGGAAAGTCCGTTCCCCATAAACTCAAATAGTTTTGTCGGCAAAGAAGTTGTATAATTTTTTATAGGGTGCAGTAAAAAAACACCAATATCAAAATCACGGATTAACTTAATGGCTTGCTCATGTTGAACATATCCATAATACACAAACTCCCCGAGAAGCTTTTCCTGTTCCATTTTTTGCAAAACTTTTTTCTGCAGTTCTTCGCTTTCAAAAGAACCGATTAAATGAAGACGGGCATTATATCTGTTATTTAATATCTTAAAGAGTTCCAGGGTTTCCCAAATCCCTCTTTGGGTAGTGATCCCCCCAAGAAATACAACGTCCAGCTTCTCCTCGCTGGAAAATGATTGGCCCTCTTTTAAAACATATTCACTTTTAATAAAGTTCTGAACTATCACAACGTTATGATGCTTCTCATAAAAATTATAATAACTTTCTTCCGCCAGAATGAGGAGATCAAAAAAAGGCAGTATGAGTTTCTCCGAGAACTTATATATATTGCTCAGTATTCGTGCAAGGCTTTTATTTAAATAGTTTCTGTGACGAATAATATCGACAAAGTATTCATGTATATCATATATAATTTTCTTTCTGAATAACACTTTTAGAACAACCCCGACATAAATTAAATCCGGATCGTGAAGATGATATACACGGGCATTTACCTTAACCGCTTTTGCAAATATCTCAATATTTCTGAGCAGTCTGTAAAATAAACCCGGCCTGTTATTTATTCCAACATGAATTACCCCGGGATAGAGTTTTAGTCCCTCTTCACTTTTAGAAATCAGGTAAATCTCTTTATATCTTTTTAGAAGAGAGTATATCTCTTTTTGGTATATTCTTACATCTCTTGTTGGGTGTTGCGAGGTCAGAATACAGATTTTTAAATCAGTCATAGTGTTTTACAGAATTTGTGCTTTTAGCAACTTGATAAGTCATGGCAATGGTAATCATACTAAAAAATAGACGTAAATCAGGAAGACTCCCGGACTTCATTGCCCCTAAAAAGGTTATTAGAATTGGGAAAAAGAAATAGTAATTTTTCTTTTTAATTATTACAAATACAACAGACAACAAAAAGAGGAATAAAATCAAAAGGCCAATAAAACCCAATTCAAACCAGGTTTCCAGAAACATATTATGTGGATACAATCTCCCGTCATAACCACTAAACAATACCCCAAAACTACCTATGCCATATCCGAAAAAGAAATGAAATAAATTATTTTCAAAAATCATTTTATATGAATACGCCCACAACTGGAGTCTTTTGAAAGTTGAGATTTCAATTAAAGAACTATTTTCAGAAAATAACGATTTAATAAGACTATGCATACGCAGATAAAGAAATTCTCCATACTCCGGAAAAGATTGAAAAAGATTGAATATGACCAACCCTCCGGCAATAAAAAGAATCATCAATATAAATATAAACTTTATATCCAGTAGCTTATAAAAGCTAACAAATGTCCAAAGAATCAGTAACAGTACCGTAAAAACCACAGCTCCCCTTGCAGGATTTGCTACCAGAATAAGTAAATGAAGAAGAATTATAAACAACCATTTTAAATTTAGTTTTAAGTGTTTTTCTTTAATTAAAACCAAGACAAGTAAAACGATTACCCCGGATATTTGTCCGAGAGCAAGATAAAACGTTCTTGACCCCTCTATATCTCCAAAAAGCAGCAACGGTACCAGTATCACCAAAATGGGTTCGACCATACTGGCAATGAATATAAACTGTTTAAAATAACGTCTGTAGTCCAACTTAACGACAACAGGATAAACAAACATCAATATATTTAATAAAAAAAGAATTGGCTTTATCACTTTAAAACTATTTGCCGGGGAGTAAAAGGATGTTAAAATCATCCATCCCCAAAAAACAATTAATAATATTATGCTTAAGAACTCTGACATTTCAACTTCTTTTTGCTTTTTAACCCAAGAAATCCACATTTCCATAAGCAAAAATGGTACTAATATTAATGTAATATTTACCGGAAGATTAATACCAGAAAGGTTCAAAATAACTTTAAACAATACTGACAATGTAAAAAGTGCATATAGCAATTCTTTCATTATTTATGACTTTCATGTTTAGACTTTTTTATCAGAATAAGTTATGGCTTATATAACACATTATTATAGCTTATCCCGTTTATTGATATTGTCCCGGCCTTTTAATCCCTTTACTTCTTAAAATCTTCTATAGAGATATTGGCATCTTAATAAAATATTTACATCTATAATAAATAAAATGTTTAAGCTCTTTATTCCTGATAAAAAGAGTAAAAGGAAGTAATACAAATCCATTTATTTTTAAAATAATTTTTAAAATAAATAACTGCTTCTTGCCAAATTGTTTATTTATAAAATAAAACAAACTGGAATAATAAAGCTTTAAACGTTTATTTATATATATCCTCCCAAGAGTTGTTGAACCCAAATGAACCGTTCTTACATCAGGATAGTAGAAGAGTTTGGATATTTGTCCAATTCTGAAAGACAAGTCGCTGTCCTCGCTAAATACCAGAAAACTATCATCAAAACCACCAACATCTTCAAATACCTCTCTTTTTATAAACATAAATGCCCCCGAAATAACCTTTGGGAATTGAGGTATGAGATATTCATCTGTATTATAATAATATCTTTGAAAAAATAGCTTTATTAGCGGTATCTTATGCAAAAAATAAGTAAAGACTATAATATAACCTAAGTTATACTCTTTTCGAATTGCCGTTTTTTGAATACTGCCATCTTTATTTTGTAACATGCAAATACCTGCACCAAATTCCGGATTTCCTGTCATCACCCGCAACATCCCTTCAAGAACATTGTCTTCAAGAATCGTATCCGGGTTTAAAAACAGTAAATATGACGCGTTGCAACTCTTTGCCCCCAAATTATTCGCGTATGAGAATCCAGTATTTTTACTTTTATTGAAAATAATTTTTATTTCAGAAAATATACTTTTCAGATGCTTTATTTTATTATCTGAATCCTTATTCACAACCACAATAATTTCATATTCGATGCCGGTTTTATTATTTAAAACAGATTGTATAGAGTTAACAATAACATCATAAGAATCATAATAGACATATATTATTGAAATCATCATTTGAAAAAACCATTTAACTTTTCAACATATTCCCTTTTCAATAAGGCGGAAAATATTAGATTTAATTCAGTTTTATTAAAAATTTTAAAGATAAAGACGGAACCGAACAAAATCAGTACCTTAAAGATAATCATTATTAATGAATCATCGTTTAAAATAAATTGAAAAATAAAAATATTGAAAAGAATCCAAGTTATAATCCGCAATATATTTAACTTTATTTTTACGAAATTTAATAGATATAAAAAAAGGAAAAGGCTTCCTATAAAAATCAAAACCAGCCGTACAACCGCTGCTCCTACATAAGAGAACTGAGGAAGAATATAAAGATAAAACGGTATAGAAAGTACACTTAAGGCAAGAGAATAGTAGAAGTTAATTTTTTGCTTTTTTAAGGCGGTTAATAAGTCGATAAAGAAAAAAACATTAAAGGAAAAAACTAATGAAATTGAAAGAAAAATTAATGAACGGGAAGATAAAAGGTATTTTTCGCTAAAAATAAAAGTGATTATTTTTTCAGCATGAAAAGAAATTAACAGGCTAATTGCTATTGAAATAACAAGCATTGTTTTTATTACAGAACTTACTATCTGACCAATATCTCTGTTATTTTTTAATTTTTCTACTATAATCGGAAAAAAGGTTACCGTTATTGCAGAAGCGACTATCATTAAAGGAATGGACAAACGAATGGAAGTGCTGTACAGTGCCACAGATCTTTCATCATTTAATATACCTAATAAAAATACATCTATCTGTTTATAAAGCATGGAAAAAATACTATAACCGTATATAGGCAATGCTTCTTTTAAAGTATGCATCAATACTTTTTTTTTATATTTTAAAATAATCTTTTCATTTTTTATTAATAAAAATAACAAAACAATGGTAGAGGGAATATTTGCAAAAACGTAAATCACCACAAAATACAATAAGTTTTTTATAAAGGGTTGAAATAAAATAGTTAATATTAATAATAATACTCCATCAAATAGCACCAAAGTCATTGGTAAACTCATTCTCAAGTTTACCTGGAAAGGAATATTAAGAAGGCCACGTATGTTTGTATATTTATTGGAAAAGTATATATTAAGTACAAACAAGTTTAGAAGCACTATTTCTTCAATGGGGCTCTTATTCACATATGAAAAAAGGTTGATAACAATTAGTAAAAAGAAGATTAGAACAGCTTTAAATGTCAGCGTAGACCCTAAGTACTCACTAAAATTGTTATTTTTTGTGGTTTCCCTGAAGACAATGGGATTGATCCCGAAATCAATAATCTTAGCAATAAAACCAAAAACCACCAATAGGTAACTAAATCTTCCAAAATCCGAAACACTTAAAATGCGGGCAATAATTCCAAATGTAAAAATATTAAGAATAAGTGCAAGAAACTGTAGTGATATAACTGAAACAATATTATTTCTTATTTTTTTTAATTTTGTAATCATTCTGCTCTATAAAAACTTATACGAGTGGGCGTCTTACCAACTATTTCGTACTCTAAACGTTCAATCATAATACTTAATACTCTTAAATGTTGTAATTTACGCCATCTTAAAATCAAGTATAAAACAATAGAGCTAGTTTTTCTTTCCTTGATAGTTCTTCCTAAAAAATATCATCATATAAATTGCAAAAATGATAACTGAAATTCCCAGCATATAAAGGATTGAAATAACAGCTCGTTTCGGAAAGCTTTTCAGAGCTGGTGCATAAGGATATTCCAGTATTTGCAAAGGTTTCAAATCTGAGAACTCCTGTAATTTCAAAATTTCCGCCTGTTTTCTTAACTCAATAAGTATAGAACTAAGAATTTCAATCTCACGTTGTTTCTTATTTAAAACAACCTGAACAATTGGTAAAGTAGGATCACTAACATTATTTAAAAAATCAACAAGCTTATTTTCTGAATATTTTAAGGAATCTGTTATCTCCCCTAATCGATTCTTTATAAACCGTCTTTTATCTAATGCTTCTTTTTGTATTATTTTTAGATTAAAATTCTGTAGGTTATCCAAAACTAATTTTGCGATTTTTGCAGATAATTGTGCTTCTTTGGTTGTTATACCGATTGTGGTAATAAAGTTTTCAGGATTAACTAAAACGGAAATAATTTCATTCCGCATATGTTCCATGCACTTTTCGAATTTTTCCCTGTCACTTTCTCCGCTAATATCAAAATATTCAATAAGATTAATTTCTCGGTTTTTATACTCTAAAGTTTTATAATTTTTATATATAATCGGTTCGAGAATTTTTCTGGATTTGATGATGCTTTCAAACATAACGGGCCCGAATTGTGTACTCCCACCCAAATTAACCCCAAGCATTGAAGCAATAGAGGCATAACGATCAAGCCCTCCGCCAATTGAATTATCTGTAGGCGGGAGAACTTTAACCCGTGCAGTATATTTATTGGGCAACAACAAAGTAATTACAACAATCAAAATGGCATTTACCAGGAGGATTAATGCTATTCTTTTTCTTTTTCCCCACAAGAACTGTATATAATCAAAAAAATCCATCGACCTGCCTTTATCTAAATCTTAGTTCCCGGAGTAAATACGTGAAATGATTAACGCCACGGTCGCCAATTGTCCAAGTGTAATCGCTATGTCTTTCATGACGATCTGCCACTGTGTTTCCGATGTCTCGGGCACAAAAACCATATCACCCGGATAGATGGGTATATCGTCCTCGGCCTCAACCCAGCTTCCCGTTCCTCCGCGAATCAGCCGTGTTGAACCGCTATGGGCAATATTTGTAAATCCGCCGGCCTCGGCCACATACTGTTCATAATTCCATCCCTCGCGATACGGATAGGAACCCGGACGAGCCACCGCCCCGGATAAATAAACAATACCCACCGGTTGGGGAATATATATAATGTCTCCGTCACGGAGCAGAACGTCCTCGCTTTCCTTACGATCATCTATCCCGGTAAAATCATAGGCCAATTGACGCACTTCCTCCCGGGCCCGGATTCCTATGTAGGAAAGCAGGTTAACGTCCATATACTGTGGTCGAAGACGTAAAAAAACCCCAAGATTTTCTTCGCCCTTATAGAAACGGGTGCGATAAATCCGCGAGTCTCGTAATGAAGCGCGCGGGGTGAAACCTCCGGCCTCTCTTATCAACTCTGAAACGGTAATTCCGTTATCCACGATCGGATACTCACCGGGATACTCTACCTCCCCCACGATACGCACCTTACCGCGGCTAAATTTCCGGGGAAGATAGTTGACCAGTATTTCGTCCTCCGCGGCAAGTCTAAAGGAAGAATCCGCGGGCAGGGATAACCTGGAAAGATTTATTTTCTCCGCCGATTTTCCATAATGATACACCAAAATCCTGGCGGAATCCGCTCCATTGACAAGGCCGCCGGCAAAGTCAATGGCGTCCATCAGCCGGTCACCGGGCATAAACTCAAACTCAAATTCATTGACCACGGCGCCATGAATGCGGATACTGCCGTGATCCGGATTAAACCCGGGAACAACAATAATATCTTCCTGTTGAAGGTATACATTTAAGCGGCTGTCGCCCGTTTGCTTATATTTTAACAGATCATATGAACTTTTCTTCCCGCGACGTATTACCTGGATCCGCCTTAAGCTCGGCTTATATTCCGGTTTTTTATAGACGGAATCCAGATCCTCCGGTACAAAGTATTTGCTGTCATTAGGATTATCCAGGGTACTTTGCGGTTTTTGAATTATTTGCCTGTTCCGCCGTTCTTCCCATTGCTGTAAAAAGTAACTGGTTGCCGTAAAAAGCCGGGTATTGGAAGGAAACTGCATTTCCCCTCCATTCATTAAGGGGGAAATAAACATGACATTGACATAATGCAGTTGAGCCAGAAAAACTTCCACAAAAGCATTGGGGAATTTTTTCCGCAAAACTTTCTTAATTCTCTCCCTGGCCTTATCCGCGGTTAAATCTTTTATATAAATGCTTGTTGCTTCAGGTAGAAAAACAAAGCCATCGGGTGTGACAATGGCCTGATAAAGTTTTATGCCCGGCCCCCGAGAGTCTATTTTTAAGGCAAATTGATCACCGGAACCAATGTGATAGGTAGCAGGGTCAATACCAAGGTTTAATTTATCCGACTTGAGCAATGACGAAAAATCTTGTTGGCCCAGTTCAAAGGTGTACTGTGAAGATTTCATCCTATCCGTACCGGCATCCTGAACAGGCAGGGGAAGTTGCTGCGCCGATACGACTTGAAAGCAGATACTTAGTAATATGGAGATAGAAAGACGCAATCTTTTATTCATTGTAAGCCTTTTATTATTCTTGCCGGAAGCATAGCCGAATAATGTACATCCGGACGCTGTATTCACCCTATGAAAAGGTTTTCTTTATAAT
>DRQG01000016.1 GCA_011369465.1 Caldithrix abyssi | reverse complement strand
CAGGATACAATTTCGCTTTTGTAAATCCGTACTTTTACAGGCTCCCGCCGTACTTCCACATTTTTTCGTGCTAACTTATACAGACGCACCCCATTTACTTTTTTGGCCGAATACATCGGGGGGACCTGCAGAATTTCTCCCTGCATCGTCGCTACGGCTTCTTCGATATACCGAACATCCAGAGCGGAAACATCTTTTCGATCAATAATTTTCCCTGTACAATCGTATGTATCCGTTTCTTCACCGAAGCGAATGACCGCCCGGTAGGTTTTGTGGAGACCGCTGAAACGCTGCAAATGCCGGGTGCCCTTTCCCACACCGATGATGAGCAAGCCGGTGGCAAACGGATCAAGCGTGCCGCCATGCCCCGCTTTTTTAACCCGCAAATACGAACGCAGTTTTTTTACCACATCAAAGGATGTCCAGTCTGCTTCTTTATGTATAAGAACAATAAAACCCTCTTCCAATGAAGGCAGAGGTCCGGTAGTCTTATTCGTTAGAATGGGAATCATTCTTTATTTTTTCTAACAGCGCATTGATCTTTTCTGCCTGGTCCAGCGTTTCGTCATAGAAAAAACGCAGCTCGGGGATCCACCTCGAGGTAATATGCGGTTTAAGCTCATTTCGTAAAAAAGGAATGGCTTTTTTTAGCACTCTGGCGGTAACATCCCGCTGTTCCTCGTCACCCAATACCGTATAATATACACTGGCAATCTTGAGATCAGCCGACATTCTTACCGCGGTAACGGTAATAAATCCCTTGTCCGGATCCTTCAGCTTAAACTCTATGATATTGCTCAGAGTCTTTTTTATCATATCCGCGTAGCGATGTACGCGCCGGTTATCTGCCATATCTATTTATATTCCACTTCGTATCGGATTATCTCGTACAAATCGTCCGCATCGAGCTGAGCAAAAAGTTTGTTCAGCACTTCTTCCACATATCCGTGTTGTCCGGACACCAGAGCAAAGGCCAGTTCGGCGCGCTGCCATTTATCGTTATAAGCCGTCTCGGCAACCGATACGTTAAACTTTTTTCGCGTCCGATCCTTAATGCGGTTCAGCACCATCCGTTTCTCTTTAAGCGAACCGCTGGACGGGATACGTATTTCGATAGTAAGTACACCAACCGTCATCTTAAGCCAGGTGACGTTTTACCGTGGATACTTCATACGATTCTATTATATCGCCGATCTTCAGATCGTTGAAATTTTCAATTTGAATACCACACTCAAAGCCGGTGGCTACTTCACGCACGTCTTCCTTAAATCGTTTGAGCGATGCAATATTGCCGGAGTAAATTTCCACATCGTCACGGATCAGACGGACGGGATTCTTACGCAGGATTTTACCGTCGATCACATAACATCCGGCAATGGTGCCCAGACGGGATATTTTGAACACTTCGCGCACTTCCGCCTGCCCAACCACGGTCTCTTCCTCCGTAGGCGTAAGCATACCTTCCAGAGCCATTTTGATATCGTTTATGGCGTCGTAAATAACGCGGTAAATACGAATATCCACATTTTCTTTTTGCGCCAGCTCGCGGGCCTTGGCGTTAGCCCGTACATGAAAACCGACAATTACTGAACCGGAAGCCGAGGCCAACAGCACATCGGATTCGGAAATCGGCCCCACAGCCTTGCGAATGACATTTACTTTTACTTCATCGGTGTTCAGATTGATCAAAGCGTCGGCCAGCGCCTCGGCAGACCCGTCCACATCCGCTTTAACCAGAATCGGCAGTTCGTGCACCTCACCGGCGCGAATCTGCTCGGAAATTTGATCCAGGGTAAGCAGTTTAACCTGCTTGGCGTCCTGTTCGCGTTTGATTTGCTGGCGTTTAAAGCTCAGCTCGCGGGCGGCTTTCTCGTCGGGCATTACGATTAAACGGTCTCCGGCCTGGGCCACCCCTTCAAAACCAACCACCAGCGCCGGCTGGGCAGGTCCCACTTTTTCGATTCGTTCATCCAGCTCGTTAAACAGAGCGCGGACCCGGCCGTAATTGTGGCCGGCCACAAAATTATCTCCGATTTTCAACGTGCCGTCCTGAATCAGCACAGTGGCAATAGCGCCGCGGCCTTTATCCAAACGGGATTCGATCACCACGCCTTTGGCCCGGCGGTTCGGATTGGCTTTCAGGTCAAGCAGTTCCGCTTCCAGCAAAATACGCTCCAGCAAATCGGAAACGCCCTGACCTGTTTTGGCGGATATTTCCACACATTGGTATTCTCCACCCCAGTCTTCCACCAGCACATTGCGGTCGGCCAGTTGCTGCTTTATTTTTTCCGGATTGGCTCCGGGCTTATCCACTTTATTAATGGCAATAACGATACGAACACCCGCGGCTTTGGCATGATCCAAAGCTTCATCGGTTTGCGGCATCACCGCATCGTCTGCGGCAATGATAAGCACCACGATATCCGTAACCTGGGCACCGCGGGCGCGCATGGCCGTAAAGGCTTCGTGGCCGGGTGTATCAAGAAAGGTGATTTTCTTACCTTCATATTCGATCTCATAGGCGCCGATATGCTGTGTAATTCCGCCTGCTTCGCCTGCGGTGATATGACTCTTGCGCACATAGTCCAACAAAGACGTCTTTCCATGATCCACATGCCCCATTATCGTTACAACCGGAGCGCGCGGTTCGAGTAAAGCCTCATCCACTTCCTCATCGTCTTCCAGCTCTTCTTCTATGAATTCGGAAGCGTACTGTTCTTCCACCTCATAATCGTACTCTTCGGCCAGCAGACGAATGGTATCAATATCCAGCCGCTGATTAATGGAAACCACCAAACCGAGTTCCAGACATTTGGTGATAATTTCGGATACGGAGACATCCATCAGGTTGGCCAGATCGTTAGCGGAAATAAACTCGGTAACCTGGATGACGTTTCTCTCGATGATCTCGCCGGTTTCCGTTTTAACCTTTTTCCGCTTGGTTTTTTTACCTTTGCCGTCAATGGAAGCCAGAGTTTTTTTCAAGGCTTTCTGAACTTCGGCCTGATCAACCTGCTTTTTCTTCGATTTCTTCCTTTTACGACGGGCACGACTTCCTTCACCCGTTTCCTCACCGATTACAAACCCCGTTTTTTTCATCCGTTTGGCGTCTTTTTCCTTGCGGATCATTTCCAGAGCCTTACGGCGTTTTTTCTCTTTTTCGGTGAGAACCGGTTCTTTCTCTTTTTCTTTGGCCTTCTTTTCTTTGGCTTTCGGTTTTTCTTCTTTTTCCTTCTTTTTTAAAGTTGGGTCAACCACCGGCTCCCGCTTGGGGATTCTCTTTTTCTTTTCTTCGATGGTCAATTCAACTTTTTCTTCTTGCGGAGGGGCTGCTTCGGGCTCGGGAACGACCGGCGCTGATTCAACTTCTTCGGTTTTCGCCTCCTCCACAGGCGCTTCTGCCTTCGGCTCTTCAGCTTTTGGTGTTTCTTCTTTGCGTTTTTTGGTCGTTTTACGCTTTGGTTTTGCCGGAGCAACCGGTTCGTCTTTCGCTTTAGCCAAAGCTTCCACACCTTCTTCAATGGAGCGCTTTAACACGTCCAGATAAGCCTGCCCTTCTTGGTCTTCCGTCTTCACCTCCGTATCGGCGGCGCCTTCAACGGCTGCCTCAGGCTGTTTGCGGGCTTTCAAACGTTCGGCCTTTTCCTTTTCGGAAGCAAAACGCTCGATAATTTCCAGATAGGTATCTTCATCGATAGAGGCGTTTGGACCGGCCACTTTCATCTTCAAGTCTTTTTCAAGAAATGAGACAATCGTTTCGTGCCCAAGATTCAGCTCTTTGCAGATTTTAAAAATTTTGTATTTTTTCTTTCCGGTCGCCATCTATTCCTTTCACCTCGTTTATAAACATAAACAGGAGAATAATTAGTTACTTTCGCTCTCTTCCGCGGCTTCTTCCTCTTTCGGAGAATAGGCCTGTATTACTTCAAGAATTTTATCGGCAGATTTCGGTCCGATGCCCGGCAATTCCAACAACCCTTCACGCCCCAGTTCTTCTATTTCACTCACATCCAGAACGTCTGCCTCTAACAGTTTATTTTTCAGGTTGGCCGGCAGTTCTTCGATATCTTCCACCGCTACCGATTTGGGAGGCTCTCCTTCGGACTGGTATTCCGATTCACGGATTGGTTCGATTTGATACCCGGTCAATTCCGAAGCAAGACGCAGATTCTGCCCACCCCGGCCAATGGCCAGCGACATCTGTTCATCCTCGATTATCGCCACAGCCATTTTCTCTTCTTCGTTCACCAGAATCTTCAATGGTTTGGCCGGTGCCAGCGCCCGCGAAATAAAAATCTCCGGTTCGCTGGAATAATTCACGATATCGATCTTTTCATTATTCAGCTCGCGTACGATAGCCTGGATGCGTACGCCCTTCATTCCCACACAGGCTCCCACGGCATCGATGCGCCGGTCAATAGATTCCACCGCAATTTTGGAACGGTCGCCGGCTTCGCGGGCCACGCGTTTTATTTCCACAATACCGTCGTAGATTTCCGGTACTTCCAGCTCGAACAGCCGAATCAAAAACTGCTTATCAGCCCGGCTAACAATGATTTCCGGCCCTTTGCCTTCATTGCGGACTTCCTTCACCAGGCAGCGTACCGTATCGCCCCGGCGCAGACGCTCGTTGTAAATCATCTCTTCGCGGGGCAGGAACACTTCGGTTTTATCCTGATTAATATAAATACCGCGTTTTTGAATCTGATGAATATCGCCGATGATAATTTCGCCGATGCGGTTTTGGTATTCTTCCAGAATGTGTTCCCGCTCAAAATCGCGAATACGCTGATTGAGGTTCTGTTTAGCCGTTACAATCAAACGACGTCCAAACTGAGCAGGATCGATAACCTCCACAATTTCTTCACCGATTTCCGCGTCAGGGTCAATTTTTAGCGCTTCATCCAAAGTAATTTCGCGGACGGGGTCTTCCACTTCTTCCACGACCATTTTTTCCTGATATATCTCAATATCGCCTTTATCGATATTGACGATAACGTCAAAGTTCTCGGACGTCCCGTACCGTTTTTCAATCATCGATACAAAAATATCTTCCAATATATCGCGCAGATTGTCTTTTCCGATTCGTTTGTCTTTAGCAATCTGCGTGATTGCTTCCATAATATCACTGTTCATAACAGCCTGTTTTCCTCCAAAAGATTACCAACGAAGCTGCACCCGGGCCTGTTTTATCTGATCCCGGCGGATGCGCTCGGTTTTGTCTTTCGTTTCAATTTCGATTTCGTCTTTATCAAAGCCGGTTAACTTACCTTCGATTTGCCGTTCCTCATCTCCGTACACCGCAACCACCCGTAAAGATTGACCGATGTTTTTTTTGAACTCGAAATCGTGTTTTAACGGTCTGTCCAACCCGGGTGACGATACATCCAGGCGATAACGCCGGGGCAGCGCCAAATCCATATCCAGTTCGTCTTTAATGGCTCTCGAAAGTTGTTCGCACTCGGCTAAGGTGATGCCCGACTCGCTATCGGCAAAAACCTGATACACCGGATCCTGAGCGCTTCCTTTTACGCGAATTTCCACCAGATGAAGTCCCTTTTCTTCGCATAAAGGAAGAACGATTTCTTCCAGTTTTTGCCGCAAATCCATCGGTCAAACCTCTCTATAATAAAAAAGTGGGTTTAAGCAACCCACTTTCATCCGAACAAATACCAAATATAAGAATTGTCTCTCTGCTTTGCAAATCTTAATTACTGCCTGGCCGACAATCGATTGGTTACAAAATAGAACGGCCAGCTGAGCGCCAACAGACCGAATCCGTACAAAGATTCCAGTGGATTTTCCAGCATTATGTATATCAAAACAAGAAAACATAAACCGATATAAATTGCCGAATGAACCAGATTTCCCCTCACCGCATTTTGTCCCGATTTCATTTTTTCTATAATCAGTCGTACGCCGCCGACTGCCGTTAAAATGGAGAACAGCAATATGGCGGCAACCACCATGGTGAGTATCTGGTTAAAGGTACCGCTGAGCAGTAATACTATGGACCAAACACATTGAACCCATAAAGCCGCCGAAGGCGTTCCGTAGCGCGGATGCATCTTTTTCAGTTTCCCCCATAAAAGATGGTCCCTGGCCATAGCCTGATAGATATGCGGGCCGGATAATACGGTAGAGTTCAGGCTGCTGAGTACGGCTGTCAGAATCATCAGCGCGATCAGACGACCCACTCCGCTGCCCCACAGAGAAAATGCCACCTGGCTGGCCACATTAATTTTATTGCTTATCTCAGCTGGAGTAAACACCGTAAGAAAAGAATAATTAATGGCCAAATAAAGCACGACCACAACCGCAATCCCTGCGGCCAGAGCCCGGGGAATGGTTTTACGCGGCGCTTCCACCTCGTTGGCAATATATACGATGGTTGTCCATCCCATATAAGTAAACAATACGGCAGCCAAGCCGCTAAAAAAACCCTGTACCGTTTGTGATGGAATTACGGGGCTTCTTTGCGGAACAATATGCGCGGAGCTAACCAGCGTTGCGACGGTAAAAACCACCATAAACAAAACGATAAAAAACGTTAATACAATTTGTGTTTTACCGCCCGTTCTCAATCCCAAATAGTTGATGTAAGTGAAGAAGACGACCAGTAAGAGAGCGGTTGTTTTGATACCGTCGAAGACAACGTTCACCCCTAACAAGGAGAAGGACAATATCGTTCGGGTGAAATCACAGCATACAAAAATATCATTAAGATAATAAGCGCCGCCAATAGCCAACGCTGCGATGGAACCGGTATAGGTTATAAACAAGGCCGACCAGCCGAACAAATAGGCTATGTAAGAGGGATAATATTTTTTAAGATAAACATAATCCCCGCCGCGGTAAGGCATTTCTGCCGCAAGAACCCCATATACTTTGGCCCCGGTATAGGCGTATACGGCTCCCACCAGCCAGGCCAGTAAAATGAGATAAGGAGTACCGATGGAGTTTGCCAGATAACCGGTTGTAGTAAAAATACCCACACCGAGGATATTGCCCACTACAAGAGCCAGAGCTGTCCAGAAGCCAATCGTCTTTTTTGTCTGCATCATACCGTCGTTTACGATATCCGAATGATTTGGTTCGGCAATTTATGATAGAAAGAATGAACTGTTTTACCCGTATTAAAAGAAGATCGGAAGGGCGATAGTATTCATCCTCCCAACACTCCATCAATTCATCAATTCATTAATTCATTTTCAAGAATATACACAAGGAAAGAACAGAGTGAAAGAAAAGAGAAAAAAGAAGAAAGCGTTTCCACCGCCGCTTAAATACGATGGAAACGCCGGAACAGACTATTTTACCGCATCAAAGTTTGAAGCCACCTGGCCCCAGTTGATCACATTGAAGAAAGCTTCCAGATAATCCGGTCGGCGGTTTTGATAATGCAGATAATAGGCGTGTTCCCACACGTCAACACCCAAAATCGGTTTGCCGGAAAAATCGGAGATATCCATCAGCGGGTTATCCTGGTTAGGCGTTGACCCCACCCGCAGACCGCCGTCTTCTGCCACAACCAGCCAGGCCCAGCCGGAACCGAAGCGCGTGGCGCCGGCTTTTACAAATTCCGCTTTAAAGGCTTCAAAAGAACCGAAGGCTGCATCGATGGCTGTCTTCAGATCCCCTCGCGGCTCTCCCCCGCCGCCGCCGCTCATTATTTTCCAGAAAAAGGAATGGTTCCAGTGTCCGCCGCCGTTGTTGCGCACGGCGGTACGCACCGTTTCCGGCAGGCTTTGGATAGAGGCAATTAATTCTTCCAGGGTTTTGCCTGCAAAATCCGGCGCCTTCTCCAAAGCGGCATTTAAATTGTTTACATATCCGCCGTGATGTTTACCGTGATGGATTTCCATCGTACGGGTATCTATATAAGGCTCCAAAGCGTCATAGGAATAAGGTAATTCCGGTAATGTGAATGACATCGTATAGCTCCTTTATGTTTTGGATTATACTTGTTTAAATAAATTTGTCCACTCTAATAAGGTTGTAAAAGTCATTCCGGGCTTGTTCCGGAATCCCGTGCCGTAGAACATAGGATGCTGAAACGAGTTCAGCATGACAGGTTACGTCATTCCGACATTTTATTTGCAGTACCCTTTTTAGAGTGGGCTCATAAATGGTATTGATTTTATTAAAGGCATTAATACGGGCATTTATTCCCGCATGGAAGGATTAAGATTGGGCTTTGAAAAGCGGGTAGTTCACTAATAATTTGGTACGTAACGAGCGGCGATATTCTTTTTATCCAGCAAAGTGTACATATTATAATTGTACCAATTGATAAAGGTGAAAGACAGGTTGAGTTTTTTATACCGCCATACATGCCTCTCCTCAAAACGATCGCGGCGGTAATAGCGCAGAATCTCATCAGGTCGGCCAAACAGCAAATAGATGAAACCGAAATCAGTTTTCCAGCCGGGAACCGATGAATTGCTGAAAAATCGGTTGGCTTCATACAATCGCACATAATATTCGTTCATAGCTTCGTTTTCTTCGGTATCCGGTGTGGGATCTTTTTTCTTCCAGAAATCGAGCAGAACCTGCTGCTGCTGTTCTATGGGAACCCGGAGCATCTTCTCATATTGTTCCTCGGTAAGCAGATAACGAATCTCCTCAACTGCTGTCTGGTAGTCTTTAAAATGCAGGTCCACCGGAGATTGCAGGATAAATACAAGTTTTTCATTACTTGCCCGGGTACCGTCATCCGGGTTACTTTGAGTGATGCGCAGTTTATATGTACCCATTGCCAGATCGCCCAGAGACAAAGGCATACTGAAAGACAAATTTTTACGATTTACCCGAACCGGTTGAGCGATACGGCGGACTAAACTATCCTGCAGGGTCAGGATTGCAACTTCCGTACGAAGCAAATCGGACTGAATATTATAGGTTTCAAAATAGATTTCAGCCCGGGGATTCAGAAAGCCGAAAACAGGTTCGGGATTGAAAGTGGTGGTCTCGCCTTTTATCCGGCTGATTTTTATAGAACTCACCGATAAATCCTGCCAGAAGTCAGGCACTTCCATAGGTAAGTCCACCGAATAGGTGTGCTTATTGTTTTTATCATGCACTGTTATTATCGTTGTGTATTTTCCGGGCATTAACCAGAGGGGGAATTTAAAAATATTGTTGACCTCTTCATCTCGGGTGGCGTGATAGTAACTGGTTACAATTTTCTTTTCCAGCTTTTCTGAATAGATATTATCCTGAGGGCCTCCCTTTGCATCCAGCAGAATTTCTATATTGGCTTCATATTTATCGTTGGCGCCTTTATTAAATTGCAACATCGAATTTGATACGGAAAAATATACTTCTACATAGGCCTGCGGTGGTCGTTTGGAACGAAAGGCCAGGTAATCCATTTTGATGTTGCCGGCGATTAGCGAACCTAATGTCCCTTCCAGGGCTATAACAAAAATCATTGTGCAAAATAAGCCCGGGCGGATGAGCTTTATTGGATTGAAATTGATCCTATCCATTTGTGTTTCTTCCCGGATTTAAATATCCACCTTCGGAACAATTACCTCTATTATATTAATCGTACTTTTAAATAGATTTTTAACTATTATGAGATAAATATTTCCCAAAAATTCTCAAACACTCCGGTTAGACCATCTTTCATAAAATAAAACGATGTGGTTTTAGTAATTAATCCCGCTTTTCACCAGAGGACAAAAAAAGAAAGGTCAGGATCGTTATTTTGGCGAAAGCAGCATTTCACTCCAACCGGGCCGGGATAGGATTGGGCACACCTTCCATGCGGATCAATTCTGTGGTAATATGTCCTACCAGAACTTCGCTGGTCATTTGCACCGGAATTTTGTATTCATCATCGGTCAGCCAGACCAACAGTCGTCCTTCCTGTTTAAAAATACCTTCGCCTTTCAGCATAGGTTCCACCACCAGACAGCGGAAAGTACCAGCGTCCACCTCCAATGTTTCCTTCCTGTGGATTTTAATTTCCAGGTTGTACACTTTTTCTTTTTCATGGTTTTGCAGATAAAAGGATTGTCCTACCTTTAAAGTTTTATTCCGTACATAGTAAAAGGAAGAGAGAATATCGTTGATATAAGGCGGTATTTTAACTTTAAAGTCCTGATTTTTATCATCGCGATCATAGCGAAAAAAACGAACATGCGCCAACGAATCCTCATGATTGTAATCAACAATCAGGTCAACTTTGTAGCCGCCTTCGCGCAATTTTTTCTCAAAACGTAATGAATAAAACCCGTTTACGGTTACATAAGAGTTAACTTCATCCCGTACCTTGAAAATCCAGTCAAACGCCGGCACACTGCGGGCGGTGGTTTGCAAATGATACACCGGAATACCGTTCATTCTCAAAGTATCCTTTACCTGCATCACCGCTTCCCCGGCTTTGATGAAACCGTAACGGATTTTAAAGGTCAGCTTTTCGCCGACTTTAAATGCCTTAATGGTAAGTTGAGGCGGAATCGGTTTCTTCTTCTCAATCCGTCTATCCGCCGAAGTAGCGGTAGAATCGGAATCGACACTATTGGTATCCGCAGCGACTGTGTCTGTTTTTAATGAAGAATCGAGTGAGGAATCGGGCGTCAGGATGGGCGCCCGCGTACTGTCAGTCTGAGACAGACCGGCTGTGAACAACCAGAGAGAAACAAAAATAGAAATTATGGGCTGCATAAAATATCCGTATGAGTGACGTTTAATGAGCATACGATCCAATCCGCCTGGCGGTTCCACCGCCGGTTAATCAACTGACGGAGTTGGTCACAATGATCTGATTTTCATAGAGGTTCTTATAAACACCGCTTTTCCGCATTAATTCTTCATGCCGGCCCACGGCTTCAACCTGCCCCTTATTCATGACCACTATTTTGGTAGCGTTTTTGATGGTGGACAGGCGATGGGCAATCACCAGCACGGTGCGGTCTTTTAATAAATTATCGATGGCTTCCTGCACCAAACGTTCCGATTCGGTGTCTAACGCCGAGGTCGCTTCGTCCAAAATCAGAATCGGCGGATTTTTCAGAATAGCCCGGGCGATGGAGATACGCTGTTTTTGTCCCCCGGAAAGCCGCACACCGCGCTCGCCGATGTGCGTATCCAGCCCTTCGTCCATCTTTTCGATAAATTCCCAGGCATTGGCTACTTTAGCCGCGTGAATGATGTCTTCTTCTTTCACTTCATCCAGACCGTAGGCGATATTGTAACGAATGGTATCGTTAAAGAGAATGGTATCCTGCGTAACGATACTCATTTTTGCCCGCAAGGATTTCAGATTAAACCGGCGGATATCCACGCCGTCTATTTTAATACTGCCTTCGGTTACCTCGTAAAAGCGGGGCAACAGATTAATCAACGTTGTTTTACCGGCGCCGCTGGGGCCGACAAAAGCGACCATTTCGCCTTTGTCCACATGCAAATTTATATTTTTTAAAACATAACCGTCAACGTCGTTATACATAAAACCGACATTTTCGAAAATTATATCTTTATTGAATTCTTCAAGTTTAAGGCCTTTATCTTCTTTGTAGGCTTCCTGTGCTTCATCCATAATGGAAAATACCCGCTGAGCCGCTGCTATACCGGTTTGAATCGTGTTGTTCACTCCCGATAAATCCTTGATAGGCTGTATCATCATAAACAGGAACAGCAGATAACGGATAAAATCTTCGGCTCCCAAACCCGCATGGGAGTACACCAGATTTCCGCCATACCACAGTAAGAAAACAACCAATAAAACATAAATCACCTCATTTAGAGGTGAGGTGAGATTATTCAACTGACGTTGTTTAAAATTCTTCTTAAAATATTCGTTATTTTCATGGCGGAATTTCTGTATTTCTCTAAATTCATTGGTAAATGCCTTCACAATCCGTATACCGGTTACCGATTCCTGAAACGTAGCTACCATCCTGGCATTCTGTTCCAGCATTCTGCGGCTTTTGCGGCGCATACTCTGTCCTATTTTTACCGTGATAAAGGCAATAACAGGAATAACGGTCAAGGTAATTACCGAAAGCTGCATGCTGATGGAAAACAAAATAACCAGATTAGCGAGGATTTGAATCGGGGAAAGAATCAGTTTGCCAAAACTGGTGCTAAGCGCATAATTAATGGAGAGTACATCGTTAATAATAATAGAGTTAATTTCACCGGTATGTTTTTTTTCAAAATATCTCAGGGGCAGATGCATTAAGGCATTGTGCATTCTATTGCGCAGGTTAACGGTTATTTTCAATTCGACAAAGTCTAACAGAATGCGCCGGGTGAAGTGGACGATATTTTTGAACAAAAAAGTTAAGAATATCACCAGACAAACGACAAGAAGAGTCTCATATTTATCATCCTGAATGAGAACGGATTTAATTGAATTTTTCACCCGCTCATAGAAACGGTTGGTTTCAGACTGTCCCGGCAAAGATAACATTTTGTTTTTTGCATTGGCCAGGGAATCGTTCGAAACCGCCGAAGGTTTCTCAGATACTACGTTTTGCTGAATATCTGTTGTGAACAATTCCTGTACAAAATCGACAGATACCCATAGGGAAAGATTATTAAAGAAAACATACAGGAACGTTAACAAGAATACCGCTACAATATACTTTATGAAGGGTTTAAGAATTTTTAATAAACGAAAATAGATGTTCATTTATGGTTATTTTCCCCGTATCAAAAATGCGATGAAATCATTTTCTTGCGACAAAAACGGTTTCAATTGTTTCCGCCGCTCTCTTCCCGGCCTGTCCATCCAGGGCCAGAAAAAGAATGCGGTTGGCCTGCTGCCGGGCAGCCTGTTTTTCATTGGGCTTCCTTAGGCAGTGCTCGATGGCCGCTGGTATTTCATCGAACGAATCCACCTGCAGGCTGATATCGGCAATCATTTTTTGCACCTCCGGTAAAGCCCGGGAACTATCCTGCCCCACTCTGAAAGTTATGATCGGTTTGTCCAGCGCACAAAACTCGCCGATGAGCGAATTGTAGTCTCCCACAAACACATCCGACAGCATAAGATACGGCGTTACGTCGCTTTCCTGCAAAAAAAATGTGCCGGGTATTCGTTTTAACCGTTCCAACAGGCGCGGCTTCGTCCAGGGATGGGCGGTAAGCAGGATATTATATTGTTCCGTCAATTCCCCCACCCGCCCTATCCAGCGGGTTAAAGCCGAGAGGCCACCTACATCCCAGGTGGAAGTAAAGATAACGGTCGGCTTGGCGGAATCCAACCCTAATTTTTTCTTTAATTCCTGTAGGTCGTTCGGACCGATGGAACCATCGAAGGCTTTATCCAGTTTGGGATAACCGACAGCCTTGACCGTGCGAATGCCTTTTTGCGTCGCAATTTTTGCTTGTTGTTCACTGGATACAAAATAGACGTCAAACTGGTTGTAATAGCGAGGGTTTGTCCAGCGTTTAAACTGGTACAAACCGTGGTCAAAACCGATCCTGATCATTTTTTTTACGGGGAATTTATAGGCTTCGTGGCGTCCCATAATTACGGCGCGCGGAAAGGCGGGATAGCGTCGAAAGGGAATATTATTCTTTTTGAAATAGGCAGCCGTTTTGCTGTTGGCCGCAATACATTCCACCGTTTGTTTCAGGTGCTTTTGGATGGGCAGAAACATTTCGTAATCCAGCGGATCGGCGGCGTAAAAGGCTAACGGAATGGTACGTCCCAGCAGGGAGGCCATTTTCCACATCGGCCAGTACAGAAGCGGTAAAAGATAATCCAATAGAGTCATAAATCAAAGATCGCTTTGTTTTGTAGTGCATAGCGATAGGCTTCCGGCGTGTCGATATCGATCCATTTTTCCCGCCCGTTCAGAAAAACGGCTTTCATATTATTGTTATCGATCAGTCCTTGTACGGCCGCGCTGATGGATTCCTGCCCCAGTTCAAGCCGGCGGCGCATGGATTCGAAAAAGGACTTATCCAGCCGAAAAATGCCACAGTCGATACCGTTGTAAGGCAAAATTTCCTTGCCGATATGTACAATGGTATCGTCTTCCAGCCAAACCTTGGTGGCGTCGTCGATGTCATAAATTTGTTCCGGCCGTTTGTCCACAAGCAGAAGATTTTCCGTTTTTTCGGATTCGATGATCCGCCGCAGCGAAGTTTCCGGTACGATATGATCGGACATAGATAGGATAAACGGCTCATCACCCACCGCGTCTTCCGCCTTTAGTACCGAAAGCCCGTTGCCCCGTTCCCATTCGTCATTTTGCACAATGGTAATCTGCTTACCCAGCCGCTTATTTTTTTCCAAATAATCCAATATGTGGTCGGCATTGTACCCCACGACCAGCACAAATTCTTTGATTCCCGCCCGGGACAGGTTATCCGTAATGGTAGAAAGGATCGTTCCTTCGCCAAAGGGCAGCAATGTTTTGGGTATTTTTTGCGTACGCGGCCACAGGCGGTTGCCAAAGCCGGCAGCGATGATTACAGCTTTACGGCACATTTTCATGTCCGCCTTCGTAATAAAGTTCTTCCATTTTCATTACCAAACGCTGGGTGGCCATACCGTCCAGCCGGTAAAAATAGCGCTGACGGTAGGCGTTGGCTTTGGCTATCATTTCCGGGGTTGGATTGACACACTGCTCGAAGGCGTCGCGTATCTCTTTGCCGGATTGGATATGTACAAAAGCGTCTTTTAAGAATTCGCGGTTGTCGATTTCCAGCAAGGGTTGTCCGTCTGAATGCCTGAGCCGGTCGCTGGGCAGATCGTAAATAATGCCGAATTTCTCAAAGGCCAGAAAATCGAATACCGTGCTGGAGGCTTCGCTCATTACCACATCCGCCGCCGCATAATAAGGAACGATATTGTATTCGGAAAAAGGCAGCAACACCGCATGGTCGTATTTTTTAACCCTACGCTCGTAAATACGGTGTTGTTTGTGCGGCGCGTATTTGCCCATCCAGCTGTAGGGATGCAATTTGACGATTAAATTCAGATCGCGGGTCTGCTCGAAAATGTCGTCTTTAACCGCGTACAGACTGGTGGGTTTGTAGGTGGGCGCGTACAGCAGGGTTTTTCGATTCGGGTCCAATCCCCATTTTTCCAGCAGTTCGGCTTTGTTATCATAGCGGCCCTGAAAATAGAAATCCAGTTTGGGCAGCCCGATCAAATGCACTTCATTTTTACCCAGCCAGGGCGAGTTTTTGAGCGATTCCACACGGTGCGGGCCTTCCACAAATATCTGGTATCTGTCATTGGGCGCCTTGCGCAAATTACGATACAGAATATTTTTAATCCCCGTTCCATGATTCAGAAAAACCAGCAGGGTTTTGCCGTAATCTTTGGCGTTGCGCAGGGTGTCGCCGCTAATAACGATATCGAAACCTTTGGTTTCCCTGGTAAAGCGGTAACCCAGTTTCTTCCACTCTTCGATGATCGGATTTTGATAAGGAACGTCAAAAATAAAGTAACGTTTCTTTTCCATATCCAGCGAGAACCAGACGTCGTATTTGTCATTCTTCATCAGGTATTCGATCACCGGATCAAAGGCGGCTTTGTGATAGGCGTAACCGATGCGGAAAAGAAGTTTGATTTTAGCGTTTCTCTTATCCATTTAGCGTTTTGGGATTATTGAATTGCCGAATTGCCGTATTGTTGGATTGATGGAGTGTTGGAGTGATGGAGTTATGTTTTCACTCTCGCATTCCGATCAATTCAACACGTTTAATGTTTATTGTTTATTTAAAAAGTTGTTGAACTTACAGCCTTTTCGGAACTATTTCAAGTAAATGCTTTTCCACATCCGTCCTAAATAGATAGAAAAGGTTACGTAAAATATCAGCGCTTACGCGTTTCCCCCTAATAAGGCTTGTACGCCGTGGCGTGGGGACTAAGGGGGTGTTTTGCGCAAAACATAAAGACAATCTATTAGACGAGTTTACAACCGCCTAACCCTCCCGCCGCTGCGGGACAGGCTCTTTTCTAAGGGGGAATTTTATTTATCATACTATCATATATCGCAATTTAAGTAGCTGCAGATCATTCAGGACAGCTATGATGCTTTTCATAAGAACTACTTTAAAGGATGCACTTTTTCATTTCTTTCCGAATTTCTGCTCGACTTTGGCAAACACCTCTTCCGGAGTGATTAAAGTCATGCATTCATGGTGTTTAAGCGGACAGACGTTTCCGCCGTGCGAGCCGCAGGGGCGGCAGTCCATTTCGCGCTCAAAAACCACATCATTGGGACGGAAGGGAAAATAGCCGATGGACGGTACTGTCGGCCCGAAGAAGGCAAAAACATCGGTCTGCATGGCGTTGGCGATGTGCAACGCCCCGCTATCGTTGCAGATCATCAGGTCGCACCTGCCGATCAGGGCGGCCGATTGCAGAATAGATGCTTCGCTGGCGACATTCAAAGCCTGGCAACCCGATTGTTCGATGATTTCCGCACACAAAGGACGCTCATCCGGCCCGCCGATGAAAACCAGCGCATAACCCTGTTCGCACAGCTTTTTACTCAGCGCGATGTAGTGCTCTTTGGGCCAGCGTTTGGTGTTCCAAACCGAACCCGGGGCCAGGGCGATAAGCGGTTTTTCCGAGGAGGAAAAACCGGCCAGTTTGTTCTCCGCCCAGGCTTCGTCCTGCTGTGTGGGAAAAAGTTCGGTTTGCAGATCGGTCAATTCCGTTTCCTGAGCTCTGCCTGTCCCGACTTGTCGGGATCGAAGGGAACGGTCGGCTTCGCCCCCGACAAGTCGGGGAGGGCAAGGCTCAGTATCCGTTCCCTGAGCCTGTCGAAGGGGACCATCGGCTTCGACGGGCTCAGCCTCCGGTGATAGAGCCTGCCGAAGGGGCTCGGACAGGGCTGTTAGCAGGTGCAGGTTCTTTTGCACCTTGTGCCAGCTGCGGTCGTCGTAATGAGGCACGCGATGGGTCAGATACCGCGCCGCGTGCCAGCGGTCAAAGCCTACACGGACGGGTATTCCCGCAAGCACCATCAACCAGGCGGTAGTGACAGAGCTATGGGGAGAGATGGCCAGATCGTATTTTGCCGCGCGTAAACGGCGCAGGGTTTGCCAGAAGGCCCGCCATTTATTGCGCCGTTTGTCAAAAGTGAGCACATCCCGCAAATGGGGATTATTTTCCAGTACTCCCTGCGATTGCGGCACCACCAGCGCGTCGATGTTTGCCTGCGGGTAGAGCCGTTTTACCGCGCGGATGAGCGGCGTGAGTAAGATAACATCGCCTAAAAACGCCGTTTGGATAATTAAAATATTTTTATAGCTGTTCATAGTTCCTTTTTCTTGTTACCGCGGTGGCCATTGAGGATGCAGAGAGAACAAATATACTTATTTCAATATTCTCTGCGCCCTACGCGGTTTTATTTTTTTTGCCTCTTTCGTCATCTATCCAAGAATATCTGCCCCTGGATGCGAAACCAGATCAGAATGGCCGGAAAGGCTTTTAACACATAGGGCGTTACCAGGTTCCGCCTTATAACCGCCGGAAACAGGTCCGTCGGTGAGAGAGAGATGAAGACAAAAGCCAGCAGCAACAGAATGAAATTCCCGCTCTGTTTCGGCTGCATAAAATACCAGATGGCGATGCCGGTCATAGCGATAATGTACGTGGGCGACTCGGCCTTGTGATTGAAAATCACCATCCAGATCAAAATGGAAGCCAGTACGAGCAGACGAAATTGCGAATCTTCATATCGGTTCTTTCTTAAAAACGAAAGCAGCAAAACCACCGCCCCGGCAATCACCACGGCATATTTGGAAACCATCCAGCCAAACCAGGTGTTTAGCCAGCCCAATACGGAAAGCCCCTGCGAGATGGTATGATCTGCGGCTAACAATTGCAGCCAGCTTTTATACAATTCCAATAATTGATCGGGCGAAAGAACCGCCAATGGCAGCAAAGTAAACACAACAGACCATAAAACAAAATATCCGGCAAATTTCCATTTGCGCGGATACAACAAGGCCAGCAGCACCGCCGCCCCGCTGAACAGTTTGATAAAAACGGACAGGCTCAAAAACAAGGCCGCTGCGTTTTCATTTTTATGTTCCAGCGCCGTAAATGTAAACAACACCAGCCCGGCCATCAGGCCGTTGCTCTGGGCATTCTGTACGGAGGTGAGCAGTTCGATTAAAATAAACCACAAGATCAGCATTTTCTGTTTATCGGAAAGATGGGGCAAGGAACGGACGGCAAAAAACAGCACAAGTCCGTTGAGCACATTCCAGATAATCAGACCGGCCAAATCGGGCAAAACGGCCAGCGGCGCGAACAGCAGAGCAAAGGCGGGACTGTATTTAAAATAATCCCAAAACAAATCCGGATAGGCCGAGTAGAGGTTTTTGCCCTGAATGAGATTGTAAAAAGACTGCTTAAAAATAACAAAGTTATTATAGTGTGTGTACTCGATCCGGTTGAATACCTTTACCCCCTTCAAGTATTCGGCCACGCTTGCAGCTATGATGACCAATACATAAATGAACAGGATAAAATTGAAACGGGAAAAAAGGTTACGGAGTTTCTCTTTTAAATCGGTTTTTGCCATAGTCTATTCGGTATCGAAATAACCTTGCATTCAATAAGATTTTAAATATGTTCAATTATTTTCCGGGGATTCCGTCCACCGCCTGGGCGGGCCCGGAATGAGGGTTGAATAGTTTTTTTCATCTGTCCTAAATAGATAGAAAAGCCTACGTAAATATCATTGTTTATGTGTTTCCCCTAATAAAGCTTGTGCGCCGTGGCGTGGGGACTAAGGGGGAGTTTTGCGCAATACATAAATACAATTTATTTGACGATTTTACAACCCCCTACCCCCCTTTTTTAAGGGGGAATTTTACTTTTCATACTATCATATTATCGTAATTTTAGTAGCTGCAGAACTTTAAGGACAGCTATGCCGTTTTTTAATTTTTCAGTCAGAGCACTGTTAATTCTTTACGGTAAATTCAGCATTATTTTTATTTTTGATTTCATTCGCGCTATTTTGAGAGCCAGATTTTCTTCCGGATCCGGCAGGGGGCCTTCAAAATCGCTGCCCCGTTTCAGGTAAAATCTGGAAAAAGTGGAATTGGTCAGGCCCCATTTGTGCAGAAATTGTTTGCTGCCGTTATTTTTATTAATCCGTCCGGTCGATTTGGACATAAAATGATAAACCCGGCTTTTGGCCAGGCCTTTAAAATAACGTACACCCAACTGCCACAATTTCATAGAGAAATCGGGATCGGAATACATACCCGGACTAAACTCGATACTGTAACCACCAACCAAATTCCAAATCCGTCTGGACACAACATTGGGCGGCCAGGTGGCGCCGTTCCAGTCGGCTTTGGGTAAATCCGCAAATTCGGCCAGCAGTCTTTTTTCGTCAAAATTGGACGGCCCGTCTCCGTAATTGTAGGGGGCAATGTTGCATTGATTGGTGCGCGTTATCCGGGGTTCTATCGTTGTGGCCGAAAGAAAAAAATAATCGTGCCCGATCCCTTCGATTTCTTCCCTCAAATACCTGTCCCATCGCGGCAGGACGTACATATCGTCGTTAAGATAAGCGATGTAATCGGTTTTGGCCAGCGCGGCGGCGGCGTTCATGCCCAGACAAATACCCGTATTTTCCTTTGAAAAGGTATGGTCGAGCCGTTGTTCCTCGGCCCATTTTTTACTGCCGTCGCTGCCCTCGTTGATATGCAGAATAATTTGATGTTCGTATTCGGAATGTCTGCGAATGCTTTCCACACATAATTTGAGCATATCCAGATTATTCCAGGTGGGAATCAAAACGGAAAAAACGCGTTTGCCCGAAGTTTTGGGATAGGAGTAGTATTCAATCATTTTTCTTCCGTTCCGCGTTTGGGTTCAGTTGTTTTTCCCATAGCATCAGATATTTCATATAGGCTGCAAACCCGTTATTTATGGCTAACACAAATCCCATCCGTCCGTCCAGAAAACCTGCCTTTAAAATGTAAATTCGGATAAAGGCGAACAGTCCGCGCAAAACCGCCCCGCACACGCCGCTTTTTTTACCTGCCGCGCTCTTTTGCTCAGCTGCCAGTTGCCCGTAACGGGCTATTTTTTGCAAATGCACAGCCAGTGTCGGGAAAGAATTGTGTATTATTGGCGCTTTAATCTTTTCAGTCCGGCCGTTCAGATTCAACGATTCGTGTAAAATGGCATCATTAAAGCTGCCGTGCTGGCGGTTGAACAAACGCAAATGATATTCATTCTGCCAGTCCGAAAAGCGGATTTGCTGCCCTAAATACAATGTGCGAAACCGTATTTTGTACCCGTCCGCAGGATGATCCGAAGCGAGAATTTCCTTTATTCTCTGAGCCAGTTCCGGGGTTACCCGTTCATCGGCGTCCAAAGATAAAATCCAATCGTTTTTCGCCGCCTGCACGCCTGCCGACTTATTGGCGCCAAAACCTTCCCATTCGGCCTCAATTACTTTACAGCCATATTCGCGGCAAATGGAAACGGTTCCATCGCTGGAACCGGAATCCACCACAACAATTTCATCAGCCCATTTGACCGAATCCAGACAGGCGCGGATGTTCCGTTCTTCATTTCTCGTGATAATGACAACCGAAAGCGGATTCAATGTATTATTTCCCCGTCGATCTATTTGTTTTTGTGTTTTGATCTTTGGAGTATTGGAGTTTTGGAGTGGTGGAGTACTGTACAAACCCGGCCCGGATAGCTGCGCTTCCATTACCGCATTACTCCATAACTCCAGCACTCCCCTGTTCTCAGCAATTCAATTTATTCGGTTCACTGTGATCTCATCTTCTCCCAGAGGATTGGACAGACCGTTAACGGCCCGGAAATCCCCTTTGCGAATTTCCGCCAGCCGTTTGTTATAATAATCCAGATTCACGGATTTTTCGCTGGCTTTGTTGGGCGGATGGTACAGATGGAGCGGATATTCTTTGTGGAAAACATTTCGTCCCCGAATTCCCGCCCGATACAAACGCCTTCCCAGGTCGTCGTCTTCGGCGCCCCAGCCCTGATAGTTTTCATCATACCCGTCCACCAGCAGAATATCCTTTTTGGCGATACCGAGAATACCGCCGCGCACCTTGGGTTTATAACTGTTTCTTTTAATATATCGCGTCTCTAAATAATAATACCAATCTTTATACACCCGGCGCCGCAAAGCACGAATCTGGCCGGCGGTAACAATTTGTGAGTAATCGCAGGATTCGATCATCCTCTCCGTAACAGCCGCTGTCTGGTCTTCCGTTAAACGTACGGGATCGGGCGGAATCAGGAATTTGCCTTCTCTGAAATGATCGCTGAATGTTTTCAGATAATTTGCGGTGGCCAGTACATCCTGATCCCAGAACACTAGATAATCCCCTTCCGCGATTCGGATGGCATTATTTCGTGCTTTGGCCAGCCGAAAGCCTTTATCCGCTTGAGCGATATATTTGATTTTAAAATCATACTTGTCTTTTTGCTCTTTGACAGCTCCCACAATATCCTCGGCAGATCCATCATCGCTGAGCAACACTTCGAAGGGCTTTACGGACTGAGCCTGGATAGACAATAGGGCCTTTAAAAGCACATCCACCCGATTGTAAACCGAAATGATTACAGTGATTCTACCCACCAAATTTATATCCCCTGCTTTATTAAATCCATTTCCAAGCCTCGCTCAAAATATAATGAATATGCCGTTCGATACGGTTACGCGTTATCTCGCAGGTTTGCCATATTCCATCTTTTAAGCAATAAAGCGGTGCGCTATCATAAGCGGTTGTTTTCAAATCGCCGTGAATCATACCAAATTCACCAACAGACCATTGCCCTTTTTCATCTTTCATAATGTCGTAGCTCATAATGTGCGCTTGTAATTTTTGATGGGCCTCCGCCACAAAGTTAAGTAAATCCTGTGGTAATTCCGGTGTATGCAGCTTACCGCTCCCGGAAGCCAGAGGTTTGTCCGGCCTGTTTTCCCGAAAAAGCCCATAAAACATCTTACCGCCGATACAGATGATTTTGTAGTCTCCCTTGTTGTCGGGTAAAAACTTTTGCAGGTACACAAAATGCCGTTGAATTTCTTCCCTGAAAAATGTTTTAATGCCCTTACCAAAAGCACGGTTGATATAGATTCGAGCCTGCCATTTATTTTTAAGCAGGCCAACATTGGCGCTGCCGGCGCCGTGCGGATACTTATAAACAAGCGGGTATTCCGTGTTCCGGATAAAGTCCAACGCTTCCTGCTTATCATAAAAAATATAAGTTTCCGGTGTGTTGATGCCTGCTTTTTGCAGCAGCATCGTCTGGGCAATCTTATCATCATAATGCCAGTAATCCTGCCAGAGCGGAAAGGTCGGGATGTGAAGCACCTCGCTGTACATATATAAGAGGCGTTTGGCCAGATTGCGAATTTTGGGATCGTGCTTGGCCCGCCAGACGAACCCGTCAAAAGAAGAGCCAAAAAGCCGGCGCCGTTCACTTTCCAGCCAGATATTGTATAAATCAACACGGAAACCGTGTTTTTCGAATTCTTTCTGATAATACGGCCAGTAACCGTTTATATCTTTAACAATGGCAACAGTTTTCATTTAAGATAGCCTTCTTTTTTTAACCGCTTGATTTCCAAAGCATATTCCATAAAATCCGTCCATTGATAAATGAGATGTTCCCAATTAAATTCCCTTTCCATTTTCTGCCGCAGCTTTTTACCCATTTCCGGCAGTCTATCCCGGTTATCGGCAATCCATTGCAGTTTTTCGACAAAGGCTTCCAGCGTGCGCCGCACGATAAAACCGTTTTCGCCGTCCTCCATGAGTTCGGGAATGATGCCCACGTCGGTGGAAATGACCGGTACGCCGCAGGCCGCCGCTTCGATGGCCGGGCGGGGTGTGCCTTCGCTGCGCGAGGCGATGATATACAAGTCCAGCGAATTATAGAAAGCGCGCATCTGATTGTCATCCGTGATGACACCGTCCTCTTTACTTTGCACCTTCAGCTCCACACCGTCAACCGCCTCGCAGGCCGGTTTGATAAATTCGTGGAATCCTCGCTTACCGGGATGATTGGTTAAACTGCCCGTCCAACCGATGATGAGTTTATCGGATTTCTTTTTCGTAGTTTCGGGATAAAACATTTGCAGATCGCAGGTATATTTGGTGTGGATTACCGGAAAATACCGGGCAAATATGTACCACAGCTTTTTACAATGGGTATTGACCAGCAGCGCCTTTTTCAGTTTGTGCACGATTTTAAACGAAGGATGCGTATTGTAACCGGGCGGTAACGTTTTTCGTTTGTCCCAACGGTGATAGGAACGGATGCCCGTTACGGCTGTATCTACCGGATAGCGCCGTTTGAGAAAATCAAAAAAGATACCCATATACATCGGAAAGAGTAAATCATATTCCCGATAATAGCGATCCGCATCTGTTCTGAAGTCGTCATAATAGCAAATGTCCAACCGGAGTTTACTTTTGTTGTACTTCACCAGGTCTTTGGCGTTTTTGTCCAGCGCCCAGTTCGGTTCGTCCGGTATTAGTAATATTTTTTTAGGCATCTTTTCGCATCCGTCCTAAATAGATAGAAAATACTACGAAAATATCAGTTATTACGAGTTTCCCCCTATTAAGGCTTGTACGCCGTAGTGTGGGGACTAAGGGGCTGTTCTGCGCAAAACATAAAGACAATTTTACAACCCCCTAACCCCCTTTTTTAAGGGGGAATTTTATGTTTCATACGATCATATATCGTAATTTAAATAGCTGCTGATCATTTTGGACAGCTATAGCATCTTTTATATTTTCCCGAATGCAATACAAAAACTTAACCACGGCAAATCGAACAATTACAGGGATAGCCACCGGGTTATTCATTTTCATTTATTTATCAGACCGGTTATCCGGGCTACAAATCGTTGTATTTGATAAATCTTTTTATATCCTGAATCAGAAACGGAAAAACGCGTTTCAACTCTTTGTGTATTTCTCTATATGTATCCCGGAAGAAATCCCGGGAATGTCCAATGGGATCGGCTATGGACGGATTAAACAACTTTTTGGGACGATTCCACTGTTTAAGCATAATAATTTTTTCTTTATGCTGCGGAAAGGCGGCACGTAAGTGCGTATAATGATTTAGAGCCATACAGACCACCAGATCCGCTTCATCCATAATCCGCTCGGTAACCGGGCGTGAGAAATGCTCCGATAAATCAATATGATTTTCTTCCGCCACTTCTCCGGCGTATTCATAAACCGGCTGAGTGGGCAAATTTAGCGTTCCTGCCGAATTCACTTCCACCAAATTTCTATACTTGGTTTTGGACAGCATAGCGCGCAATATCCCCATGGCCAGCGGAGAACGACAGATATTGCCGGAACAGACAAAGGTAACTACGTATTTACTTTTTCTCTTCTGCAGAGGTATATCGGGCAGCTTTTTTCTGATTTTATCCACAGAGACTTCGCCTTCCCGCAAAACCAGGAATGGATTCTTGGTAAAATCGATGATGGTGGAACCTTTTTTCCCCTTAACCGGTCCGGCATCCAGAATCAGGTCCAGCTTATCACCAAATTGGGCGATGATATCCTGAATGGTTAGTGCGTTGGCTTTGCCGGAGATATTAGCGCTTGTTGTGGTAATCGGATTCGGATAACTTTTGTTCAATGCCGAACAAACATTATGCCGGGGGATCCGAAACCCGAGTTTGTTTTTTTTATTCATCCTGAACAGGTAAGGCAACGTATCCTTATCCTTTTGAGGCAGAATAACCGTAACTTTGCCTGGTAGTAATTTTTTCAGGGCATTGTTTATTTCCGGGCTCAGTTTAGCGGTGTATTTTTTAATTGCGGATATATTGGGCACCATAAGGGAAACGGGCGCTTTCTCCCCGCGCTGTTTAAGCAGGTACAAGCGGGTCAGTGCTTTCTCGTTAAGCGCGTCCACACCCAATCCATAGAGGGTGTCTGTAGGATAGACAATGATGCCGCCGTTCCTGAGTATTTCCACCGCCTTTTGTATGATTTCCTTATCCGGTTTGGCGGGATCAATTTTGTAATATTCCATAGTTTGAGTTGGTTATTTGCTGTTAGCTGTCAGCTCTCGGCTATTAGCTTTTGGCAATTCCAAGTTCCCAGTTCCCAGTTATTAAGTTATTAAGTTATTTAGTTATTTAGTTGTCGGCGTTTTCTGTTCGTATATCGTCAATCGTCAATCGAAAATCGAAAATCCGGTCAATTAGCTGTCGGTTATTAGTTATTAGTGGTCAGTCCTCAGTTTCCAATTTCCCCTGCCACGGCGGGTTCTTCGCTTCGAAAGTTATCAGTTCTCAGTTTTCAGTTTTCAGCTCTTAGTTTTCAGTGCCAAGTTCCCAGTTCCCAATTCCCAGTTATTAGGTTATTAAGTTATTGGGTTATTAGTTCCCGGTTAAAAACTTTTAATTCGTAATTCGTAATTGAATGATTCGTAATTCTATACCCGTTCCCAATTTCCAATTTCTATTTTCCAATTACTCGTCACTTGTTACTTTGTGCCTTTGTGCCTGTGTGCCTTCTGCCTTTGTCGTCAGGGCGCAAGATAAATCTTGCGGTACATTCTTAATTCTTAATTTTCAATTCTTAATTCCTCTTCCGGTTTGGTCTTCCAGCGGCGGTGCATCCAAAACCATTGCTCCGGATATTTTCGTACCCAGCGTTCCAACGCCGCAGCGTGCATTTGTGTAATATGCACGATCTCATCATTGGTCACTTCTTCTTTATTTTGCCCGACCGGAACAATCTCTTCAAAATAGACATCAAAACGGCCATAATCTTTGCGGATGCTGATGATAAGTATAATTGGCGCGCCGCTGCGCAAGTGCATAACCGCCGGCCCCACCGCAGTGGATGAGGGCAGCCCCATAAAATCGACGAACACACCCCGATCCCGCGCATCCTGATCGGCAACAAGGGCCACGATTTCGCCACGTTTTAAAGCTTTCAATGATTGCTTCACCGCATCCCTGGTATAAATGATTTGTAACCCCGTCCGGGTGCGTCTTTCTTCTACAAAGGCGTTCACATAAGGATTACTTTGCCTTTTTGCGATACCGCTGACCGAATAACCCATTTTGGGTAACACCTGAGCCAGCCATTCAAAATTACCAAAATGACTGCTGAGCAAAAGAACCCCTTTCCCGGACTCGATCCCCTCGTTTAAAATTTCTATATTATAAAACGTAAAATGCTTATCAACCGCATCTTCAATCATTTTACCGCTTTGCAGGAACTCCATCCACAAATAGATGAAATTTTTATAAATTGATCGTAAAAGCGTTCTTTCATCATCGGGCAAACGGGTACCGTAAACCCGATGTAAATTTTCCAGGATAACTTTTTTACGATACCTGAACAAAACCGCCACTAAAAAATAAAGAAGCGATGCTATTTTTTTCCCTGTTTTAAAAGATATATTCCGAAAAAGACGGAACAGACCGTAAACCAGATAGTATTCAATTTTGTGCATAACAACAAATTAGTAAAATGGTAAATCCTTAGCAATAAAGATTTTGAGTCAGCCAAAAACTTTTTTAGCGCTTTTGTTGAAATTGTATGGTTCAACCTTTAAATTTGTAAGCTTTTATACGCAATAAATTAAACGGCCGGTTTTTACGAGGTTTTTTTTACCTCT
>DRQG01000015.1 GCA_011369465.1 Caldithrix abyssi | reverse complement strand
TTAGTTTCTCGGCAACAAATTTAGTTACAAATTTTTCCACATTTCCGTTAAAAGAAGCCACATTCCGAATAATCGTCGAATTAAGGTAAGTGTATTTCTCGTTGGGCATAAGGAAGACCGTAGTAATTTCTTTGGCTAAATGACGATTCATGAGCGCCATCTGAAACTCAAATTCAAAATCCGAAATGGCTCGCAAGCCGCGCACAATTACGCTGGCTCCTCTCTTTCGGGCCAGTTCCACAATTAATCCGTCATACTGCTCCACACTCACGTTATCCATGTTTTTTATGGCGTCTTCTATCATTTCTTTTCGTTCGGCAAAATTAAACATGGGTTCCTTTACCGGATTAACAGCCAGGGTGATGATCACATGGTCAAACAGTTTTGCAGCCCTTTCCACAATATCTACATGCCCCAGGGTTATGGGGTCAAATGTGCCCGGATATAGAGCAATGGTTCTACTCATGGTGTTCTCTTTTCATAATAAAACTGATTAAACTTCTCCCGATTTTTTTTTGTTTAATAATCCCGTACAACGCGGTTTCCAAATGAATCGGATTCGTGGTTTCATGCTCAAGGACCAAAAGGCTGTCTTTGTGGAAAAATGCTCCGGAAAAGGCCTGGTCTATCAGTATCTGCAAAGGAGGATACACAAATGGCGGGTCCATAAAAGCAAGGTCGAAGGTGTTATCGGGTCGGTTTACGAATTGTATTGCATCAGCCTGTACGATACGATACCGATCCTCCGGGATATTAAGAGCCTCGATATTTCGTTTTAGTACAATTATTGAGGAGCGTGCTTTTTCAACAAAAACAACCGATGCGGCGCCCCGGCTAAGCGCTTCCAGCCCCAGGCTTCCGCTGCCGCTAAAAATATCTGCCACCGTTTTCCCTTCGGGGATTTCGGCAAGAATATTAAAAATGAACTCTTTAACCTTATCCGTTGTGGGCCGTATACTGTGATCTTTACCGCTAACTAATTTTCGTCCTTTATACTTGCCCGCAATAATTCTCATCGTCTCAAATGTACACTTTCAGAATCAGCTTCAGTTGGTATTTGGATGTTTTAAAGGATTTTTGGTCTATGGCGTTAAAGGTTAATTTGTATATTTCGGCATTTTTTCCACTATTGGCGACAGACTGCAAGAAGGATGTACAATTTTCATACGATCCGGTCAGCTCCGTATCTATCTCATAAACAGAAAATCCCTGTTTCTTTCCAACAGCTCTATTCCTGGTTTTTCCGACTTTCAATTTATTATAATCAGCCAGAGAAGAAAGCCAGCGTTGGGCTTCCGCTGCGCTGCCAAAGGGATTGGTAACAGTGGCAGCCTCGGAAGAACCGGCAGCCGCCGCAGAAGATTGAACGCGAAATAATCCGAATACACCGCCGTTTTTTCCCGGCCGAATGCTTGTATTATCCAGCATAACTTTAACACCGGGTACCTTGTCCCGGATTTCCAGGCTATATTTGGCCAGCTGTTCCCGGTTCGGACTGAAAATTTCGAACATCATCTCATTGCCGTAAATTAAAAAACTGGTAAGTCGTGCTTTTTTGGTAGCAGATAAGAGATAGCCTGTTGTCAGATTTAAATTGTTTTTCGTTTGTGTATAAACAGAGCTATAAAATTGTTGTTTTTTTAACTCTTCCGGAGAGATTTTCGGCTTGGATTCTACCGCTTCTTGCTTTTTTTCTGCCGGCTGTGTCGCAACTTCCGGTCCGGTCTTCCAATACACATTATAGATAACTAAAAAGACGACAATAAGCAGAACTACAATAACCCCTCCGATAATGAACGGTTTATAGCTTATTTTTTCCTGCTTTTCGTCTTCATAATCCGTAATAATGGGGGGGGCTGCGGCGGCCTCATTCGGTTCCGATTCTTCTTCTTCCAATTCCTGTTTAATCGATTCAAAGGACTCTTCTTCAGGTTCCGCGGAAAATGAACTTTCTTCTGCGGGCTGCTCTGCCTGTTCATCTTCTCCCAAGGGCAGCTCTTCTATGCTTTTTTGAATGGTTTGATCTATGTCTTTAAAAATATCTTCTTCTTCCGATTCCGGCTCAGAAGAAGCGGGAGGTTCTTCTTTTTTATCTTCTTCTTTTTTAGGAGAAGGTTTCGACGGAGAAAAAAAATCATCTTCGTTTAAGAGATCATAATCTGCCATAAAGGCCTCCTAAATGCTGATACGGTAATTTACCACTCCCAGTGCATATAGATTGAAATTGTCATTATTCAAAATGCCAACGGTTTGCTCCGGGGAGGGAATCCGTGTCAATTCCTGACTAAATGCATTTTGCAGAGAATAAAATATTTCTTCATTTAATCCCGTTCCCTGTACAAGTAGAGATACTTGATCCTCTTTTACAAAAGGTGCAAAAGATATGTGTGATTCGATTTTGCCCAAATGTTGTTTTGCGATATCTTTGATTCTCTCTTCTAACGGCACATCTTTGGATTTCCCGTAATATGGCTCCGTAATCGTAAGATAATATTTACCATTGATAAAAAAATCGGTTTTAATATCTAAAGTATCCAGCGAAAATACGGCAACATTTGATGACGGGGATAAATAATTGTGGTTTTTCAAAAAGCGTTCTAAGCTGAATGTATCCAATAAAAGTTCTTTCAATGCTGTTTCCGATTTATCGGCCAGAGAAAGCAACCTCTGAATGATGGTTTTGCTGATACAAATCACCAATATCTCTTTATAGGAAGTTAAATCATACTCTATTTCCGTCTTGATAACTTTATAGTTTTCAAGTTTATCCGGCAAATAGGTGTCCAGGTCCCATTTCATATGTTCAACAACAATATCCTTTTCCTCGTCTATGGGAACGGCCACCTTTTTTAAAAAAGCATATTTTGACGGAAGGGCAATGTTCAAATCAACGGCTTCAAGGCCATACTCATTTTTTTTATTGCGGATAATCTCTGCCATCACCCCCATCGATTGTTCCGAAAACAGTTCCGAGATTTCGATCGGAATCGGATAAGGGATCGCTTCAGCAGCGTTTAAATTTCCTTCCCTTATATGTACAAAATGGAGTGCTTTTTCCGAAAAAGATATACCAAATAAATCATTCATAAAAATACATTAATTTACGTCGGAGCTTTGTAGAGCCCCGACGTAAATTTCTTCCATTATAAGATGATATTCTATTTTTCTTCTTCCCAGCTCTTCACGCCTTTTTCTATATAACCGGGATTGATGATTTTTTTACTAAACACACCATAAACGGTTTGGGTTGTTCCTTCGGAAGCAAAGAAAAACAGATCTACGAAATCGGCTTCAAGGGCTTTCAAACCTTCAATTAACTGAGGGGAGTTGATGGCGCTGATTTCCTGACGAAGCGCTTGCAACGTTTGTATATCGGATTCGAAGTTCCGAACATCTTTTGGTAAGCGACGGACAGTAGATAGCAATTCGTTAAACGATTCCATCTCGTTTATAATCTCTTTGTGAAGGGTATCCAGTTTCCCGAAAATATTCTCTTCGTAGGCTTGTTTATAAATTCGTACCGCATTCAAACCACTTTCTATGCTGCTCTTTATTTCGCCATAACTGGATGAGTTATTGGCTAAATCCACAAATTTAGTTAAATCATTGTAGGAAGTAACCACACCGATGTTATCAAAACGGTTGATCACTTCTTCCATCTCTTTATATTTGATAAAAATATCCGTATTTCTTTTTAAGCGTTTACGAATGTTCTCTCCCTTTTGGCGGATAGACTCCAGTGTATCGAGATAAGCTTTATATTTTGGTAATAGATTCAACGAGTTTATTTTTTGGGCAACGGTTTGAGCTTTCTCCTTTAATTCTTTTAGCAACACCGGACTTTCAATTCGAATTCCTGTAGAATCATCTACTATTGTAATAATATACATTTCGCCGTTAATCGGGCTATAAAAATTATCTTCCGTAAGGTGTAGTACCAAAGAATCGGACTCAGACAAACGGTATTGAGCGTAATGGGTTGTTATAATAAAATCCTGTAAGAATTGATTATAAATCTCATCCAACTTCATTCTGCTGTTCTGAACTTTTTGCAATTCATTTTCAAAATTCATCGCTTTAATTTTACGGAAAGATTCATCAACTCGCTTTCTGAAATCTTTAATACGATCACCCACACTGGTAACATTTACCAGTTCCGAACGATTTACTTTTTTCGTAAAAACTTCCAATCTTTTAGAAAGCGGTGACCAACTGTCATTTAAACCGGAAATATTCACATTGTCTATGGCGCTGTAAATGGTATCGGCAAGCCATTTTGCCCTGGATGCGGCTACCTGTAAAGTAAAGTCAGAAAGATCTCTATACAATATTTCCATGGAATCCGTATAAAGAGAAACAAAGGTATAATTAGGATATTCTGACGAAGCGATTAGTGCGTTAACCTCCATTCTTAAATCCTCTGCTTCGTTAAAAATATCCTCGATCCGTTTAAAGTTACGCCGGTTGGTGGTCAGGTCTTCTACGATATTTTTCATATTTTCATCAATTTTACGCAGTGCCTCTATATAGGGAATATTAAGAAAATCCTTTATTAAAAAACTCAACTTTCTGGTATTGTTCACTATTTTTTGTTTATTTAACAGGGTAGAATCTTGCCGGATTGTGCTAATAAGTTCTGCCGGATCGGTGGTAAATTTTTGATGAATTCCGAAATAAAAGCGTTCGCTTTCATAGATACTTGTTAAATTGGAACGTGCCTGCAGCAGCTCCTGCTCTTCCTGTTCCCAAATATCCCCGGGAATTTTAATAACTAATATCAAGCCGATTACAAGGATGACGATGATCAGCTTTAAAAGGATTGATCCTTTGCCTTCGCTTTTAGACATTATGCCTCCATAACGTAACGTATAAATTGGGATTTTATTACTTTAATAAGCTTAAATATTATATTTTGAGGAAGTTAAATAAATATAAAATTAATGTCAATCATTTTGTTCTCATTGATTAGCCGGCTTAACTTATTAATATTTTTTATGTTGGGCATGTATTTCCAAAGAGTTGGCCTCTCTGATTTGTATCTTTGTTTCATTATTTTAATTTGTTTTGCAAAAGATTTACTATTTTGCTTATTTTTTATTATTGAGTATGATATATTATTCCGGATAAAAATTTTGGTCTTTATGGGGTTTTATTAGGCAGATAGTCTAATATGCATAATACTAACTTAACGGATGCTTTATTAATGTCGAAAAAGTTTTTTTTGATTACATTCCTTGCTGTCTTATTAACTGCCTGTTCAGAGCCGGGCAAAAAGCAGACCAATACTCTCTTAATAAACAGTAAAAAATTAGAATATTCGCGTATTTCTGATCCGGCAGCATGGGCAACGGTATTCAAACTGGCAAAAACCCAGCACGATACAATGGAAATCATAAAATCCCTTTCGCATGTCCATGACCCGGCTCTTCTTCCTCTATTGGAAACATTAATCCGGGAGGAGAGGCAGGATTCGGTTTTAATTTCTCTCATTAGCGCTGTCGGTTTGATCGGCCACAAAAATTCTGAAATCCTTCTGATGAAAATTCCCTATTCGGAATATTCCCCGGATGTTCGCCGAGCAATTATTAAAGCTTTGGCCCATTGCTGTTCCGAGAAAAGCGTCGGCTTCCTGTCGAATCTCTTGAATGACCCGAATTTACGATCCGAGGTATTACAATCGCTGGCTATTTGTGCCAGAAAAGAATTCGTTGACTACGAAACCATTCAAAAAGTCAAGAATTCGTCTCCAATCGTGGATCGTCCTCTTGCCTATTTTTTTTATAACAGCCGCTCCTTAGCCGACGCCGCCTATTACGTGAACCGACTTGATTCCACAGCTTCCCCAATCGCAAAAAAATATTTGCTGAAAGCTTTATACACTTTACATCAAAAAAAACCCGCTTTTTTTGTTGACCTCATTCAACCGGATTCTGTCCTGTTTGCAAGGATTAAAAATTCATTGGTGAGTACGCTAAAAAGCGCCGGCCAACCTTGGCAAAGTAAGTATTATGCGCTTCATCTTTCCGGTGCGTTTTTTGACAGTCTCCACGTTGATCTGGTTAAATCATTTGTTGATCATGAGAATCCTCACCTTAAAATTGCAGCTACCCGCGCTTTGGTAAAAATTGATTCTGCCCATGGAGAGTTGTTTTTACTCAGTAAAATTGGCGAGCTTCAGAATGTTTATTTAAAAGGAGTTCTCATTAAAATTCTGGCCGAGCAAAATTCTCCCATAGCCTATCGTTTTATCATGGAAAATCTCGATAAAGGCAATCAATATTTTAAAGGTCTTTTACTGGAAGCATTGGCCCGAACCAAGTCTAAATATGCATTCAAAACACTGCGTCAATTCTTATCGGTCGATAATGACTATTTACGAAACAAGGCTTTCGATCTGTTAAATAATCTGAACAAAATACGCAACAAAGATGCTGCTCTTCTTCTGCAATCTGATGCCGTTAGCTCTTTTTCTATGGCTATGGAATGGATAAACAAGCATCGCAGAAAACAACCTTTGGAATTTCTTATAGATAAATACCGCCTTTTTTCTTTTATAGATGGCTTTGAGGCGCAACGACAGATACTGCGATCCCTGGAATTGTTTCATCCGCAAATAGAGCCGGCAGATTTTGATTCTCTTTATACGCATGCCTCAATATATCAGATAAAACGAAAGCTCCACGAACGATATCCCGCATTAGCAAAACAGTACTCTGTTTCCGAACAACCGTTGTTTACAATGCCGGAATATTTAGGCATAGATTCTCTGCTTACCATCGGAAGCCATCCCGTTGTTGCTCTCAAAACAGAAAAAGGTCTTCTGAAAATTGAACTTTATCCGGAAGAAGCGCCTCTTACGGTAAAGAACTTTTTATCCTTAGCACGGAAAGGATTTTATGATAATTTATCCTTTCATCGTGTGGTAGCTGATTTTGTGATTCAGGGCGGCGATCCTTTGGGTGATGGGTGGGGAGGTCCCGGCTATGTCATTCCTTCCGAAGATAATCTTTTACCTTATGAAAGAGGAAGCGTGGGAATAGCAACCTCAGGATATGATACAGGAGGGTGTCAGTTTTTTATCTGCCAGTCCGAACAACCGCATTTAACCGGGAACTATACTCTGTTCGGTAAAGTAATAGAGAATATTGATATTATTGATTCGATATTGCCGGGTGATAAAATACTTGGAATCGAAATTGTAAAGTAATTAGGAATCGCATATTGCCAAAATCCATGTACGTGTACAACCGAAAAGGAAATTTAAAAGGTCTTTTGTTCTTACTAGGCATCGTTTTGATTATTTCCGGTATTTTGTACACCCAGCATCTTGTAAATATTCTCAAAGAAAAATCCACAGAGTATCTCCGTTTTAAAATTAAAATTTTTGAACAAAGTATTAACAACCCTAATACAGATACGGATTTCAGTTTCTTGTTTAATAACGTTATTCAAGAGGCCGATTATCCAATTATATATACCGACAACAAACAGAGACCTCAAAACTGGCGTAATATCTCACCACAAATCGACAATAAAACTATCAAAGAGCTGACCCGAGAAGACAGTCTTTACTTGATGGATGTTTTTCATCAGATTGCCAGTGAAAACCAACCGATACCAATTAAATCCGGCGATTTTATTCTTGGCTATTATTATTATGGTTATTCACCGGTTATCTATGAATTACGTATGCTTCCTTACCTGGCCGTATTGGCCGGAGCCCTTTTTATTCTATTCGGGTATATCGGATTTTCCTATATTAAACGGAGCGAACAACGCTATATTTGGGTCGGCATGGCCAAAGAAACGGCTCATCAGCTGGGAACCCCGCTTAGTTCTCTTTCCGGATGGCTGGAATTACTTTCAATCAATCCGGAGATTCGTGAAAGAGCAATAAATGAAATGGAAAATGATTTAATTCGTCTAAAAAAAGTGGCCAATCGCTTTTCTAAGATCGGGTCCGTACCCGAACTTGAAAAAACAGACCTTTCCGTTATTATTACAAACGTGGTTTCCTATTTTGAAAGACGCTTGCCCAATATGGGTAAGCAGATTACCATAAAAGCCAACCTGCAGGATGGGTTAACTATAAAGGTGAATTCCGATTTGTTTGAATGGGTGTTGGAAAACTTAATTAAAAACGCAATTGATGCCATAGAAGTGAACAATGGCCGTATTGATATTGTGGGGAATTTTTCCAATGATAAAAAGCACCTGTATATTGATATAATAGATAATGGAAAGGGAGTATCATCCAAACAAAAAAAGAATCTTTTCCGTCCGGGTTATAGCACAAAGAAACGTGGCTGGGGGCTTGGTTTGAGCCTTGCCCGACGTATTATCGAAGAATACCATCATGGAAAACTTTTTCTCAAAGAATCGCGACCCGGCCAAAAAACCGTTTTTCGTATCGATTTAAAAGCAGACTGAGTTTGTGGTAATGTAATTATTTGACTATAATTCAACTTTTTTTTTAACTTTAACAGTTATTTCCATTGACAAGGAGTAATCTCTTGCCAACAGAACGACAAAAAGAATTTGCCAAACTAATAGAGCCACACCTTTCTTCCTTATACAGTACTGCTCTTCGGATGACCCACAATCAAAACGATGCCGAAGACCTGGTACAGGATACCTTGTTTAAGGCCTTTCGTGCACTTGATCAATATCAGAAGAATACGAATTTCCGAGCCTGGATATTCCGTATTTTAGTAAATACTTTTATTACCGCATATCGCAAGGCCATTAAACAGCCTCAAAAAATTAGTTATGACGATATGGAAGAATTTTTCCTATATAAGCGTTTAGATGAAACAGTAAGCCTGCAAGAGACGAACAAGGAAGAGTTTCTGGAAAGTCTTTTTGAAGACGATGTGAAAGAGGCATTGGATAATTTGCCCTATCAATTTCGATTGGTAGTCTTGTTGTGTGATGTGGAAGGTTTTTCCTATAATGAAATTGCCAACATTATTGACGCTCCTTCCGGAACGGTAATGTCCCGGCTATACAGAGGCCGGAGACTTTTGCAGCGCTATTTGTGGAATTATGCCAAAACCAGAGGTTATATTACCGATGACTTCAAAAAAAAGAGCTGAAATGTATGACTGCGCTGATATTGAGAGATTGGCTCAGCGGTATGTTGATGGAAAATTAAATGACGAAGAAAAAATGCTTTTTGAGAAACACCTTGAGTACTGTTTGCCTTGCGATAAAAAAATTGAATTCGAATTGAAGTTGAAGGAAATTATCCGGATAAAAGCCAAAGAAAAATTCAATCCGGTGGATTTGGAAGCAAAATTGATGGACTTCGTGCGTAAACTGAATTAATCCTTCGTGGGAACCAATTCCAGAGATTGGTTAAAAATTATATTGCGAAGTTTAAGCATATCATAATATGTATTCTCCGGTTCATCCGCCTTTTTTACTTTAATAATGATATTTACCGGTACCCAAACGTTATTTACCTGAGCGTTTTCCAGGCGTATTTCAAAACCGTTTACAACTTCACCGTTTATCGTGGTTTGGACCTGCCAGTTATCAATAAGCCATTTCGTTTTTACAAGACGAAAGGAAGGATAGATCAGTATTATTTTCTTTTGCGCGGGATAAATAATTTGGGTTTCCAACAACAATCCATTATATCCAAACAGGTTCTTTACTTTTGTCAAATCCCAATCTTTTCCCGTCTCGTATGTAATTTGCACGGCCTGTTCGTTGTGCCGTAAAACATAGTTGTCCAGTATGCTGGTATATATTCCTGTTATGTAGTAGCGTGAAAGATCTACCAAAATTCCCCGTAGCTGTTGTTTGATGCCATCGACCAATTCTCTGTATTCGCTCTCTTTCTTTTTGTCAAAAGAGGGCACGCCCCGTTCGGAAATATACATTTTGTTTGGCCTAAACCACATAAACTGCAAAGGGAAAATTTCCGTGTTCTTCCAAATGTTTTTGGCAAATTTTTCAAATTTCAGACTGGACACAAAGGCCGTCATATTTTCAAAACCGCTATTTTCGAGCGTGTAATACGAATCATGCAGCTTCCTGAAAAAATCCTGCTCGTCAAAATTTTCGTGCTGAGCAAAGATTGATTGTACACTAAAAAGGCATAGTATTGCTGTTATAATTCTAAATTTGAACACGTCTTTTTTCCGTATTTGGTAAATAAATCGACCGTTTGATTGTTTGCTTAAACTGATTATTTTTTGTAGTTTGTTAATTTACATTAAAAATATTAAATTATGCAAATTGAAACGATACGGTTTGATCGTGATAAGGTCTTTATTATTGATCAAACTTATTTACCGAACAAGTTTTCATATATTGAGTTAAATTCGCTGGATGATGTTGTTTCTGCCATAAAAAATTTAAAAGTACGCGGTGCTCCCGCAATCGGTATTACCGCTGCGTACGGATTTTATGTACATGCGAAACAATTGACGCAAACTCGTTCTTTGACAAAAGAATCTATTTTAGAGGCCGTAGAACGTCTTGAGAACTGCCGTCCGACAGCTAAAAATTTATCCTGGGCAGTGCGCCGTATGTACGACTCTTTTCTTTCAAATCAAAATAAACCAGCTCCTGCACTTTTGGATATTCTAAAACAAGCCGCTATCGAGATCCATGATGAGGACCGGTTGGCCTGCAGCAAAATCGGCGCTTATGGAAATGCTTTTATCGAAGACGGATCAAATGTGCTGACACATTGTAATGCCGGTATTTTAGCCACGGGAGGGATTGGTACCGCTCTGGCTCCGGTTTATACCGCTTTTGCCGAAGGAAAAAAGCTGCATGTTTATGTAGATGAAACCCGGCCGGTGGGCCAGGGAGCGCGTCTTACCTATTGGGAATTGGAACAGCACAATATTCCCTGTACTTTAATTACCGATAACATGGCCGGCTTTTTTATGGGCCGGGGAAAAATCGACTTAATCTGTGTCGGTGCGGATCGTATCGTTTCGAACGGAGATGTTGCCAATAAAATTGGTACTTACAGTCTTGCCGTATTGGCTGATTACCATAAAATCCCTTTTTATGTGCTTGCCCCTCTTTCTACTTTTGACCTGAGTTTATCTGAAGGAAGCGAGATACCAATTGAGAACAGAGCACAAGATGAAATTACTGATTTATGGAATATTGATAAAGGTTTAAATTATAAAGCGGAAAACCCTGCATTTGACGTTACACCGCATAATCTGATAAGCGCCATTATAACGGATAAGGGCATAATCCATAAACCATGTCCGGAATCCGTATCAAAATTTTTTTACAACATAACCTAATTTAAGGAGTTCTTTTATGAAAAAGATCGTTTTTTCATTATTTAGTATCTTGCTGATGAGCATTCTGCTCACATCCTGCCGCCCACCTGAATTGGAAGGGGCTTTTGTTGAGTATAAACAGGGACGGATCGACAATGCCTTAAACCTGGCTCGTGAGGCAACAGAGAAATATCCCAACAATTCCGAAGCCTGGTTTCTGTATGGCGAAATTCAAGGCAAGAAGGAAAACTACAAAGAAATGCTCAGAGCATTTGATCAAGCTTTGGCTATCGACAAAAAATTTGAGCCGCAAATAAAGCAACAGAAGATTTTTTATTTTCAGGAAGAATTTAATAAGGGCGTCAACAACTACAACGCCTATACGAAGGTCGAAGATCGTAATTCCGACAAGGCCAAAGAGTTATTACAAAAAGCGCTTCAGGGATTTCAGAATGCTAATATGATTGAGGAAGACTACAAGGCCACCAGCCTGATCGGTTTTGGTCATATCCTTTTGGGTGAAAAAGATGAAGCCCTTAAATACTACAAACGCTGCACCGAAATTAAACCGGATACCGCCGATGCCTGGCTTGCTCTGGGAAATTTTTATTTAGTTGAACAGAACTATGACGAAGCAATACCTCCTTTGGAAAAAGCCTTGGAATTAGATCCAAACAATTCTGAGGCCGTTTCTTTGCTTTCTCAAGCCTACGATTTGCATGGTGATAAAGACAAAGCTATTGCTCTCTATGTAAAGGCCATGAAATTGGATCCGAAACAGAAAGCTTTTCCTTTTAATTTGGGACTTATATATTACAAATCCACTGTAAATGATAGTCTTGACGAGGCCACTAAAAAGGAATATCTGCAGAAATCCCGCGATTATTTTGCAAAAGTGCTCGAAATAGACCCGGAGGTTAAAGAGGCTTATAAAATTAAGAGTTCCGCAGAGATTCAACTACTTGATTTTGAATCTGCCAAAGAAACTTTATTAAAGGCTTCGGAAAAATTTCCGGAAGACGGTGAAATATGGTATTTTCTGGGAGTGGCTTACGGTCGTCTTGGACAGGCGGCCGAAGCAAAAGCTGCTTTTGCCAAGGCGGAAGAGCTTGGTTATAAGATGTAATCGTTTATATAATATTCCATTTAAAAAAAGGCTGTCCTGCAACATTTGGGTCAGCCTTTTTTTATATAAGGTCTTATTTATTTTGAGTTAAATAGTAAGATAACGCTTCCAGCTCTATGGACATGTTCTCATTTTTTACCTGTACATTTGGCGGCACCTTTATGGTAATCGGTGCAAAATTTAAAAAGGCGCGTACTCCACAAGTGATAAACTGATCCACAACATCCTGGGCATTTTTGGCCGGTACGGCAATAATGGCGATTTCTATATTTTTCTCCCGTGTAATCTGACAAACATTTTCAATATGATGAATTTTAAGACCCTTTATCTCTTTGCCAACCTTTTTTTCATCCCGATCGAACAAGGCTGTTATAATAAATCCCTGTTTTCTGAATTCTTCATAATCAATAAGCGCCTTACCGATGTTTCCAACGCCAGCCAGGGCGACATTCCAGGTTTTTTTAAGACCAAGTATCCGGCTTATTTCTTCTTTAAGCGCTTCGGTATTATAACCCAAACCGCGCTTTCCAAAAGCACCGAAAAAAGAAAGGTCTTTGCGTACCTGGGCCGAGGTGATGTCATTTATCTCTGCAATAGTATCGGAAGAAACCGTCTTGACTCCCTGATCAATTAGACGGTTGAGTGTACGGTAATATGTGGATAAACGACTTATGGTGGAGTCCGAAATTTTTTTCATTTCTTCTCCATTTCGATTTTATTTACTTTTCCTCTTCTGTTGCGTTATCTCCGTTGGCAGCCGTGAGCATAACTTTGGCCACATCGCTTACCTTATCATTTTCATCCAGACGAATAAGCCTTACGCCCTGGGTGTTGCGTCCGATAACACTAATATCTTCCACGTTTTGACGGATAACGATGCCTTTTTCTGTAATAATCATAATGTCTTCGTTTTGTACAACGCCAAGTGCGCTAACCAGCTTTCCGGTTTTCTCCGTTAGGCGCATCGCTATTATGCCGCTGCCCCCCCGGCTTTGCAAACGGAATTCTTTCAGCTCGGTTCGTTTTCCGTAACCGTTTTCCGATATGGTTAGGATTTTGTATTCTTCTTTGGCCACCAGCATTGCTATGGCTCTGTCGCCTTCCATAAGACGAATGGCCTTTACGCCGGTAGCGTTGCGGCCTATGGGACGTACATCCTTTTCAAGAAAATTTATACTTTTTCCGTTGGCCGTAATAAATAAAATGTTACTTGCCCCGTCGGAAAGTTTGGCTTCTATTAATTGATCATCTTCGCGGATATTTACGGCGATGATACCTCCTTTGCGGGGACGGCTGAATGCGCTGAGACTGGTTTTTTTAACAATACCGTTGGCTGTGCCCATCAAAACAAACTGATCCTCGCTGAATTCTTTTACCGCTATAAAAGCGCAAATTTTTTCTCCCGGTTCAATGTTGATCAAATTGATGATCGGGCGACCCTTTGAGGTTTTTCCTCCCGGAGGTATCGCATATACTTTGAGCCAGTAACACTTTCCCCGGTCGGTAAAGAATAAAATATATTGATGGGTGTTTGCCACAAAAAGATGCTCAACAAAATCTTCTTCCTTTGTGGTTGCACCGGTTACTCCGCGGCCGCCGCGATTCTGTGTTCTGTATTCGGTTAGCGGAAAACGCTTGATAAATCCTTTGTGCGAAATGGTGATGACCACATCTTCTTCCGCGATCAAATCTTCGGCCGTCAGGTCTTCCATGGTGGTAACGATTTCGGTACGCCGTTCATCGGCATATTTTTTTGTTAACTCATCCAGTTCATTTTTAATAATTTCCAACTGTTTCTGTTTACTGGCTAAAATTTCTTTATATTCTGCTATTTTAACCAACAGCTCTCTGTATTCCTTTTCAATCTTATCCCGCTCCAAGCCGGTTAAGCGCTGTAAACGCATTTCTAAAATTGCTTTGGCCTGCACTTCACTCAACCCGAAACGTTCAATTAATCTTGTTTTGGCCGTATCCGGATCCGGAGAGGTTTTAATGAGTTCTACAATCTCATCGATATTGTCAATAGCAATTTTAAGGCCTTCCAATATATGAGCGCGGCGTTCGGCTTCATCCAGATCGTATTGGGTACGTCGTACAATAACCTCTACCCGATGATCGACAAATTTCTGCATCATCTCTTTGAGGGTAAGGACCACCGGGCGTCCATCCACCAGCGCCAGCATGTTGATGCTGAATGTGGTTTGCATCTGGCTGTGTTTATACAGATAATTGAGTATTACGCGGTGATCGTAATCTTTTTTCAAATCCAGCACAATGCGCATACCCTCTTTATCGGATTCATCTCTGAAATCGGCGATGCCTTCTATCTTTTTATCTTTGATTAGTTCTACAATTTTGTTAATCAAATTCAGTTTGTTGACCTGATAGGGTATTTCCCGAACAATGATTGTCGTTTTGCCATTGTCGTGCTCTTCTATTTCCACCTTGGCCCGTACGGCTATTTTGCCCTTACCAGTCATATAGGCCTGACGGATACCCTCCACACCATATATGATGCCGCCTGTCGGAAAATCCGGCCCCTTTACGTATTGCATCAATTCCGAAATTTCCGCTTCAGGATTGTCGATCAGAACCTTAATCGCTTCGATAATTTCTCCCAAATTATGCGGCGGAATGTTCGTGGCCATACCAACCGCTATTCCGGAGGCTCCGTTGATAAGCAGGTTTGGAATGGTGGCCGGCATAACAACAGGCTCGTCCAGGCTGTCGTCAAAATTTCTGCTGTAATCGATGGTGTTTTTATTGATGTCGGTCAGCAATTCTTCGGCAAGCCGCTGCATCCGCACTTCGGTGTAACGCATAGCCGCGGGGGAGTCGCCGTCTATGGAGCCAAAATTTCCCTGGCCTTCCACCAGAGGATAGCGCAACGAAAAATCCTGTACCATACGTACCATACTGTCGTACACAGCCATATCCCCGTGCGGATGATATTTACCCAAAACTTCACCGACCACACGTGCGCTTTTTTTGTACGGTTTATTATGTGTAAGCCCCAATTCATGCATACCGTACAATACACGACGGTGCACCGGCTTCAAACCATCTCTTACATCCGGCAATGCACGCGATACAATAACCGACATGGAGTAGTCGAGATAAGACTCCTTCATTTCGTCTTCTATAAAAACAGGTATTATTCTCTCTTTTTCGGACATTGGAACCTCAATATCTTATATATCTAAGTTGCGTACATACTGTGCGTTTTCTTCAATAAATTTTTTGCGCGGCGCTACGTCATCACCCATAAGTATGGTAAAAATGTGATCCGCTTCAGCCGCGTTATCCATGGAAACCTGCAGGATGGTGCGGGTTTCCGGGTCCATGGTTGTTTCCCATAATTGCATGGGATTCATTTCACCCAAACCTTTATAGCGTTGAATGGTGAGTTTGGTTTCATCCACATTCATTTGTTTAATGATTTCGCTTTTTTCGTCTTCGTCATAAGCGTAAAACTCCTGCTTGCCGTTTTTAATCTTATACAGCGGCGGCTGGGCAATGTAGATATTGCCCTGTTGCACCAGTTCGGTCATATAGCGGTAAAAAAAGGTAAGCAGCAGGGTGCGTATATGCGAACCGTCCACATCAGCGTCGGTCATTATGATGATTTTATGATAACGCAGTTTTTCCAAAGAAAAATCGTCCGATCCTATTCCTGTGCCAAGCGCCGTAATGATCGTTTTTATTTCGTCATTGGAAAGAATCTTATCCAGGCGGGCTTTTTCGACATTAAGTATTTTTCCCTTTAAGGGCAGAATAGCCTGGAATTTGCGATCGCGGCCCTGTTTTGCCGAACCACCGGCGGAATCACCCTCAACCAGAAAGATTTCGCTTTCTTCCGGATTGTTGGAGGCACAGTCGGCAAGTTTGCCGGGCAGGGAGTGGCTGTCCAGTGCTGTTTTACGCCGGGTTAATTCGCGAGCCTGCCTGGCCGCCTCTCTGGCGCGCGCCGCACTGATGCTTTTCTCAATGAGCATTTTGGCGACGGATGGATTTTCTTCCAAATAAGTGAACAGATGTTCGTTCACCAACGATTCCACCGCTCCGCGCACTTCCGAATTGCCCAACTTCGTTTTTGTTTGGCCTTCGAACTGCGGTTCGGAGACCTTAACGGAAATCACCGCCGTAAGTCCTTCGCGGACGTCTTCGCCGCTGAGACTGAATTTATCTCCGTTTTTCATCAGATTGTATTTTTGAGCATAGGAATTCAAGGTTCGCGTCAGAGCGGACTTAAAACCCGATAGGTGAGAGCCTCCTTCTATGGTATTTACATTATTGCAGTAGGTAAGAATCGTTTCGGTGTAACCCGAATGATATTCCATGGCAATCTGTATCGGCGTATTTTCCCGTTCGCCTTCAATATATATGGGTGATTTATGAATCGGCGTTCTGCTTTCATCCAAAAATTTGACGAATTCCTGCAGTCCCCCTTCATACTGATATACTTCTTTTTTATCCGTTCTTTTATCGTGAAGGGTTATCTTTAAATTTTTATTTAAGAAGGCCAGTTCACGAAGTCTGTTGGAAAGCACTTCAAATTTAAAGTGAACATTTTTAAAAATCTCATCATCAGGTAAAAAACGAATCTTGGTGCCCGTTTTTTTGGATTCACCGATTACTTTCAGCTTATCCACGGCAATACCGCGCTCGTAGGACTGCTTGTACACTTTCCCGTTACGGCATATCTCTACGGTACACCATTTCGAAAGGGCGTTTACTACCGAAGCCCCCACGCCATGCAACCCGCCGGAAACCTTGTAGGAACTTTTATCAAATTTACCGCCGGCGTGCAACACCGTCATAATCACTTCCACAGCCGGTTTTTTTTCTCCGGGATGAATATCCACGGGGATTCCACGGCCGTCGTCGCTTACGGTAATGATTTCGCCTTCTTCGATTTCCACGGTTATTTCACTGGCGTAACCGGCCATGGCCTCGTCGATACTGTTATCCACAATTTCATACACCAAATGGTGCAGACCTTTGCTGGACACATCACCAATGTACATGGCGGGTCGCTTGCGCACCGCTTCCAATCCTTTCAGAACCTGAATATTTTCTGCAGTATATGTTTTATCTGGCATTTCTTTAAACCTTATTTTTAGATAACCTCTATCGCTCTAATGCTGTTTTTTCCCATTTTATCATTTATTAATTTTATAAGAGTTTTGCTGTTGTTTTTTATTTCTTTTTTCCACGCTTCCGTATTGGCCTTTACGGTTAATATCCCTTCCTTCAGATCGATCGGCTTACAGATCTTATTTATGTTTTCCGGAACAATCTTTTGCCAGAACTGGATGATATAGGTATTTTCATATTTCTGTTCCAGTTGGTATTGTTTTAAGATATTTTGCAATACCGAATCGATTCTGCTGGCTGATTTCTTCATTGCACTATTCTGCCGTCGTTAACTTCGAAAAAATTTTGTCTGTTTAATCGGGCGTTTTCAAATTTATGACGCACGGTTGTGGTAATAAACGTCTGTCCGATATCGGCGATAAAATCGATTAAATGCCCGATTCGATTTTCATCGAGCTCTCCGAAGATATCATCCAAAAGCAGCAAGGGTTCTTCTTTGGCATTCTGTAATACATATTCGCTTTCCACCAGCTTAAGAGCGATTAAAAATGTTTTGTTCTCTCCCTGAGAGCCATACGATTTAAACGGAAATCCGTTTTTTTTAAAAATCAAATCATCACGGTGCGGACCTATTGTGGTTGATTCTTTTTGGATATCCCCGTTTAGTTGTTCATTCAATTTTCTGGTAAAGTCTTCCTGTATCTCTTGCTGTGTTTTCTTTTGCAGTTCATCGTCTATATTGGATTTATATGTAACTTCAATCCTCTCGTTATTCAATGAAGAAATTTTACGATAATTAGCAGCCAACTTTTGTGACAAAAACTCTATAAATGTGATACGATGGCGAATAATTTCGCTGCCATTTTTTACGATTTGTTCATCCCACGGTTCAAGCGAATAGGGTGGTTCTTTATTTTCTTTTATAAGCGTTAACAGTTTATTTCGTTGTGCCAGCGCTCTTTTATAGTTTTGCAATGCGCTAAGATAAAGCGGATGTACCTGCGAAAGAAGTATATCCAAAAATCTGCGGCGGTTTGCCGGCACACCATACGTTAATTCAAAATCCTCCAGCGAGAGCAGAACAACAGGAATCAACCCTATTAAATCGGAATATTTTTCTACTTTATTTGTATTTAAGAATATATTTTTTCCATCCTTTTCCGAGTAAAAATAGCGCACTTCTATCCGGTTACCATTCGCGGATTTAAATCCGCCTTTTATATCTAAATAGTTCTGGGAATGCTGAAGAAAAATTTTATCCGATTGGGCTTTAAAACTTTTGGTTATGGCTAAAAGATAGATTGCTTCTAAAACCGAGGTTTTTCCCTGTCCGTTTTTCCCGTATAAAATATTTACCCTGCTATCGAACGCTATTGTTTCTTTTTCAATATTTCTAAAATGAGTTATATGCAAGTTTTCAAGTATCATCCATTAACTTCTGATTCTTACCGGCATAATCAGCATAACTATTTCCTCGTTTTCGCCTTGCTCCTCCGGATACACCAGGCCGGGGCCATCTGAATCTTCCACAAGAAATTTTATCTTTTCCGTATCGATATGCCGTAAAATATCCAGTAAATAGTTGGCATTATAAGCAATCTCTAACGCCTCGCTATTAAAACTACAAGGTATCGTTTCTTTGGCTTCGCCGCCAAAATCAATATCCTGTGCATGTACGGTAAGTTTATCGGTTTCTACCATCAAACGAACCTGATAGGTCATCGGGTTGGAAAACAGCGAAACACGTTTAACCGAAGACACAAAATCATCTTTTGCAATTAACATTTCTTTGGTATAGTTTTGTGGAATGACCCGTTCATAATCGGGAAACGGTTCCTTGATGATACGGGTATAAATGTTTGTATTTGGTAATTCGAACAGTACATGACTTTCGCTAAAAGTAATTTGTTGTTTGCCCTTCTCCGGTAAATTGCGGGCTACAAAATTTAGCGCTTTTGTTGGTACAATCAACTCTTTGGTAAATTCCTGGTTGCCGGAATTTTTATGTACAATTTTTACCAGTCGATGCCCATCGGTGGCAACCATCCGTATTTCTTCCTCAAAAATTTGAAAAAACACACCGGTAAGCGCCGGACGTAAATTATCGGTAGAACAGGCAAAGATCGTTTTTTCGATCATTCGTTTCAGAACAGAATTGTCTAATTCAATTTTTTCATCCGATTCCACCAGAGGAACGCTGGGATATTCCGTTTTACTCTGTCCGGAAAGTTTATATTCACCGAAGTTAGATTCTATCAAAATCTTAAAATTATTGTCGGCAGAAAAGGTAATTTCCAGATCCGGCATTTCTCTTATAATATCCATCAGCAGTTTGCCGGGAACAACGATGGACCCATCCTGTTCTACGTTGCACTCGGACCAGGCAACCTGAGTAATTTCCAGATCCGTTGCAATAATTTTTAGCTGCCCGCCCTCAGCAATAATTAATACGTTGTATAAAATATCTACGGTCGATTTCGCGGGGATTACGTGGATAACCTTCTGTAATGTGGAATGAAAACTATTTCTGGAAATCGTAAATTTCATTGTTCCTCCGTACTGGATTATAAAAGTCATAATTTAACCAAAATTCCGCTGTTTATCAAGGTTTTACAAAGATTCTGGACAGCCAATAATTCTCATAAAATCAACAATATAATTATATAATTCTTTTAATTGATAGTTGTAGTTAGTCCTGTGGATTTGTGGATAAGTCAGCTCCATTGTGTTTTATCAAGGGTTTAGCGTTTCGGTCCTCTGTGGATAACTTTCGGATGGTTTGTAAATAAACAGCTAAAAATAAGGAACCATGGATAAAGGCTTAGTTATCCATAGAAAAAAAATATTTATTCACAGTTTTTTCCACAAACGATATGTTAAACTAACTATAATAAAAATAAAATGTTAATTATGAGATCGGTAAAAGATATCCACAGGGTAAAAACATGTAAACTTTGGATAACATCTTTAATAATAAAATGAGATTGTGTTTACTTTTCTTTTTTATGACAGCTGTTTTTTAAATTTAAGGTGCTTTTGATGAAAACTTGCATTCACTATTTATATATGAATAAATTATATGATTCAAAAATTTTGCAGATAAAATATATTTTGTTTATGGAGGAAAAATGAAAAGAACGTATCAGCCAAGCAATAGAAAAAGAAAAAATAAACACGGTTTTCGCGAACGTATGAAAAGTAAAAACGGCAGAGCTGTTTTGGCCCGCCGCAGAGCTAAAGGCAGAAAACGTCTTACCGTGAGCGATGAATTTATCAAGACGGCTTAGAATTCAATCATTAAAAAGAAGGAATGAAATACAGGAAGTTTTTGATCGGGGGAAAAAAATATATCTCGGTTTCGGCCTTCTTGTTTTACATAACCGTCCAGAGGATACGTCAAAAAGAAAAGTAGCAGTTTTGGTTAAAAAACAGTGTGGCAACGCTGTTGTGCGTAACCAAATAAAGAGAGTGTTGCGCCATGTTTTCTGCGCATTACCGGAGATCTATAATTCATACAACAGGGTTGTTATCCTCTACCGGGAACGGGGAAGGGCCAACTATCATTCAATTTATAGAGAGATGAAAAGCAAAATATAAAAATGAGAAAAATATTCCTGTTTATCATTAAGGTTTATCAAAAGCTTATTTCTCCGCTGTTTCCGCCTTCCTGTCGTTTTTATCCCACGTGTTCTGAGTATGCGTTTCAATCCATAGAAAAACACGGGGCTTTGAAGGGAGGCTGGTATTCTATTGTCAGAGTTAGTAAATGCCATCCTTTTCATCCCGGCGGTTACGATCCCGTAAAATAAAATAATCTAAAGGACAAATAGAGTCATGGATAAAAAATCAATTCTTGCGCTTATTCTCATTGCTGTTGTGATCATATTGATGCCTTATTATCAACGGATTATCATGGGTGATCGGCCTCAGGAACAGCAGGCGCAGGTTAAACCGGACACCCTGGTACAAACAACGACGGAGAAAAAACCCGTTGTGGAAAGCAAATCCGTAAATATGGATGAAAGTGCTGCAAATAAAAAAGCAGCCCGGCCGGAACAAAGGGAACCAAAAGAAAACACGGTAGAAACCCTTGTAAAAATCAAACAGGATAGCAGCGAAAAAGAAGTCACCATTGAAACGGATCGAATTCTTGTTCAAATATCGAACAAGGGCGGCGGTAGCCTAAAAAAATATATTCTGAAGAAGTACACAAAATATGACTCCAGCTATGTGAATATGATAAGTCCGGAAATAAAAAATAATCTGTATCTGGGATTTCAGGATAATACCGGTGAATTCATCGAGGCGAACAATTATTTGTTCTTTACGGAAAACACGATAGAAAAGAAATATTTAAAAGAAGGCGAACGCTTTAAAATTCGTTATACATTAAACATTGCCGGCGGGGAACTACAAAAAACATATATATTCTATAATGATAAGTATCATTTTGATGTTGTGGTAAAATTCAGCCGACCCAATCAAATGTTATTAAATAACACCTATCGTTTTGGCTGGGTGAACGGACTACCGTCAACAGAGTCTTATGTAGAAGATGATAATAATTATAACCAGGTTAATATTTACATAGGCGACGAGCTTGAGCAATTTAATATAACGGATAAAGGGCGTACACCGGAAGTTTCGCTTACCGGTCGGGCAGACTGGTTTGCCATTCGGACTAAATATTTTTTAGCCGCAGTTTCCAATGTGAATGCCAATGTAGATGATGGCGTTTACTATTCCGGCTTGGGTATTCAGCGGCAAGATTATGTTCAGCGTTTGTATGATGTGGGATTTAATGTCAGAGAAACGAGCGGCGGTCAGGCGGATACAATGCGCATTTATATGGGACCGCTGGATCACAAAGAGCTGAAGGCATACGATAATAATCTCGACTTACTGATACTTAACAACGGCTGGTATGAGAGAACTTTCCGCTTTTTCAGCTTGATTATTCTACAGGTTTTGGAATTCATGCACGGGTTTATACCCAACTATGGTATTGTAATTATAATTTTTTCCATACTTATAAAGCTGATTGTTTATCCGCTGACAAAAAAATCCTACCAGTCTATGAAGGAGATGCAAAAGATCCAGCCGCTGGTTCAGGAGTTAAAGGAAAAATACAAAGGCGATCCGCAGCGCATGAACAAAGAGATGATGAAGCTGTACAAAGAACACGGTGTTAACCCCATGGGCGGGTGTTTACCCATGCTCTTGCAGATGCCGCTGCTTTTTGCTTTGTTTATTGTTTTCAGGTCAACGATTCAGTTGCGAGGAGCAATGTTTATTCCCGGCTGGATAGAAGATTTATCAAGAAGCGATACCTTATTTCATTTACCGTTTAGTCTGCCATTTTATGGGAACGAGTTTAACCTGTTACCAATTTTAATGGCTATTACTATGATTTTCCAATCAAAAATGACGATGCAGGATCCCAAACAAAAGGCCATGGTATATGCGATGCCCGTTTTTATGTTATTAATATTTAACCGCTTTCCATCGGGATTAAATCTGTATTATACGTTGTTTAACCTGTTAACAATTGTACAGCAGAAATTCATTCATACGGAAGAAAAGGCACCCGACCCGGGCTTGAAAAAAAAGAAGAAAAAATAAGAAAATAATATAAAGCCCCGAAAGGGGTTTTTTTATGGATATTCATTCTGATAAAGACGTCATTATTGCCCCCATAACATCAACCTTTGGGGGCAGTGTTTCTATGATACGGATTAGTGGGGAAAAGGCCGTGGAAATATGCGCGCCTTTTTTCTCACCGGCAGAAATTCGATATTCGGAAGGCGGAAGGTTTTATCACGGCCAGATTACCGACGAAGAAAAAAAACCTGTCGACGATGTCGTCTTGTTCGTTTACCGCGCTCCAAAGTCGTTTACCGGGGAAGATGTTGTAGAGATAAGCTGTCATGCCAATCCGATAATCATTCAGGATTTACTACAGCTTTTCCAAAGAAACGGCTGCAGAATGGCTCAACCGGGCGAGTTTTCCAAACGGGCCTTTCTAAACGGGAAAATGGACTTAACCCAGGCAGAGGCCATTGCCGATTTAATTTCCGCCAAATCCAGATTTTCTATCTGGAATTCTCTATCTATGATAGAGGGCAGCCTGTCCAAAAAACTGAAACAGATTCGTTCCGACTTAATCGATTTAGCGGGTTTAATGGAACTGGATTTGGATTTTGGCGAAGAGGATTTGGAAGTTATTTCCAGCGATGACGTTTTAAAAAGAGTTGGGGATATTATACAAAAAATATCACAACTCATTAATAGTTACGATCTGGGAAAAGTATTAAAACGTGGAATAGAAGTCCTTATAACGGGTCGGCCGAATGTCGGAAAATCGAGCCTGATGAATGCATTTTTGGGCCGGGACCGGGTTATCGTTTCTCAAATACCCGGCACCACCAGAGATGTTATCCACGAAGATGTAATGGTTGAAGATGTGTTAATCCGATTTATAGACACTGCCGGCATACGGATGACCGAGGATGTTGTGGAATCCGCCGGGGTAGAAAAAGCGATGACATTGTTCGAAGAAGCTGCGGTAATTCTTCTTGTTCTTGATCTTTCCGCAGAACCATCTATAGAAGACAAAAACTTGATAAAAACATTGTCCTCAGTGTACCACCGAAAAGTAATTGTTGTAGGCAATAAAGCAGACCTGCCACGGGAAACAAGCACGGAACAACTAATGAACGTTCTGAAATACGAATCTATCCCTGTTTCTGCCAAAACGGGACAAAACATAGAGCAATTAAAACATCTGATCCGGAAGAAAATTTATCAGGGAATCCAGGATGCGCCGGAAGATATTATCATAACCAACGAAAGACAGTACAAGGAATTGGTAAAAGCAAAAGATTCTTTAAAACGGGTTTATGAAGCTGCAGGGACAAACCCGGGAAACGAATTTCTTGCTGTGGATATACGGGAGGCCGTTAATCACATAGGCGAAATATCAGGCGAAATCACCACAGACGATATTTTAAATAATATCTTTAGCCGATTCTGCATAGGCAAATGACAAACAATCATGTTTCACGTGAAACAGATATGGATAAAAAATTTGATGTAATGGTGATCGGCGGGGGACATGCCGGCCTTGAGGCGGCGATAGTTTCCGCGCGAATGGGCCGGAAAACAGCCCTGATCACCCTCGATAAAAGAAAAATTGGATTAATGTCCTGTAATCCGGCCATAGGAGGGTTGGCAAAAGGGCAGCTTGTTAGAGAAATCGACGCGCTTGGCGGTGTGATGGGGCGGATTTCAGATATTTCAGGTATCCATTTTAAAATGCTGAATACGTCCAAAGGTCCCGCTGTTCAGTCGCCACGGGCTCAAACAGACCGCCTTTTATATGCCAAAACAGCTCAATTCTTTGTGCACAATACACCCAATCTGACTGTAATCGAGGATGAGGCGATCGGGGTCTTAACGAAACAGGAAAGGGTAACGGGAGTTCGTTTACAGCGTCTGGGTACCGTAGAGGCGAAGGCGGTAATCATAACAGCAGGCACCTTTTTAAACGGTATTATATATATTGGCCGGGAAAAAATGCCTGCGGGCAGAGCCGGCGATTTACCGGCCACGGGGTTAAGCGATTCTTTGAAATATCTGGGGTTTGAAGTAGGGCGGCTAAAAACCGGCACGCCGCCAAGGATTCATAGAAACAGTATTGATTATTCAAAAACAGACATCCAGGAACCGGATAAGTATCCTCAACCATTTTCCTTCTCAACCGAAAAAATAACACAGAGACAGATAAATTGTTATATAACCTATACCAACCCGCAAACGCATGATATTCTGCGTACCGGATTTGACCGGTCTCCTTTGTTTGCCGGAATGATTAAGGGGGTAGGTCCGCGCTATTGTCCCTCTATCGAAGACAAGATTAGCCGGTTTGCCGATAGAAACAGGCATCAGATTTTTCTTGAGCCCGAGGGATATGAAAATGTAGAGGTGTATGTAAACGGGTTTTCTACCAGCCTGCCCAGAGATGTTCAGGAAAAATCCATACGATCCATTCCCGGTTTGGAAAAGGCTAAAATTTTACGACTCGGATATGCTGTGGAATACGATTATTTTCCACCCAATCAACTTAAAAAAACACTGGAATCCAAATCTGTATCCGGGTTGTATTTGGCCGGTCAGGTTAATGGCACCTCCGGTTATGAAGAAGCCGCCGCACAGGGCTTCGTAGCTGGTATAAACGCAGCGCTGAAGCTTGCCGGTCGAGACCCTTTCATACTAAGCAGATCCCAGGCCTATATTGGAGTTTTAATCGATGATCTGATTAACAAAACCCACGATGAGCCTTACCGCATGTTCACTTCTCGGGCGGAATTTCGCCTTATACTACGCCAGGACAACGCCGATATTCGCCTGATGGATATGGGTAGAAAATATGGTTTAATAGATGATAAAACCTATGCGCAGTTCGAAAAAAGAAAAAAAGACATAGAACAGCTCAATACATTGATGGATCAAACGGTAAAGCCGGAAGAGTTTAACCGCGTTTTGGGGCATAAAACGAGCAAGATAAGTCAACCGCAAAAATTTCGTGTTCTATTACGGCGACCGGAAATAAAACTCAAAGACCTTGTTGGATTAGCAGAAGATAAACTGTTTACCGAACAGTCTTTAAACGAGGTAGAGTTTAATGTAAAGTATGAAGGATATGTAGAGCGCCAGTTAAAAATGATTGAAAGATTCGCTCAACTGGAAAATCGTTTCATCCCGCCAGAAATAGACTATACAAAAATAAAATCCTTGTCTGCAGAAGCGAGAGAAAAACTTCAAAAAGTTCGTCCGGAAAGCCTGGGGCAGGCCGGCCGCATTACCGGTGTAACATCAGCCGATATGTCGGTTCTGCTTATTTATCTGGAAAAACACAGAAGGCAGAGTGTTTCACGTGAAACAGAGTGATATTCTGGAAAAAATAAGTGTTCTTCTAAATGAATATGGCATTTCCTTTGATGTTGTCCAAAAAAAACAGCTCGTAGATTATGTTCAGCTTCTTCGTGAATGGTCGGGTCAAATAAATCTTGTGTCCAAAACAGACCGCAATTTTTTATGGGAACGCCATATTGTTCCAAGTCTTATCTATGCTCTTTTCTTGCCAGAGGATGGTTTAAGTGGGTCGGATATTCTGGATTTTGGCAGCGGCGCCGGGTTTCCCGGTGTTGTTTTATCTGTTTTGTTTAAAGAAAACAACCTTGCATTGTTAGACTCGAATAGAAAAAAATGTCTATTTTTAAAGCATGTCCGCAAAAGGTTGAATTTAAATTACTCGATACTTAACGATCGGCTTGAAAACCGGATAAAAGACAACAGAAATCGATTCTCTGTAGTAGTAGCCCGGGCTGTAGCTTCTTTGCCGGATTTAATACGTTATGTTGATCCGGTTGTGCAAAAGCCGGGCTGTTTGATGGTGTTAAAAGGTGATACTTACCGTCAGGAGTTGTCGGGGTTTGAAATACCGGCTCATATCCTGATATCCGAAAAAAAAATACCGGAAACATGGAATAATCATTTTTCCTATCTAAAAAATAAACGCTTTGTAGTGGTGGAGTATACGAATGTCTGAAAAAGATTTGTTTAAAGAATTATCTGCCCTGGTAACAGAGAGTAGAAATCCCGATTCATATGATGTGGATATTATGGAAACAGAAGATGCGGTGCGTCTGTTCAATCGGGAAGATAAAAAAGTCGCTTTGGCTGTTGAGAAAGAAATACAGTACATAGCCCAGGCCGTTGAATTGGTAACAACAGCATTTCGACAGGGCGGAAGGCTTATTTATGTGGGAGCCGGAACTTCGGGACGGCTTGGTGTATTGGATGCCGCCGAATGTCCTCCCACTTTTGGGGTAGATAAAAATATGGTTATCGGCCGTATTGCCGGAGGACTCTCCGCGCTTTGGGAGGCCGTAGAAGGCGCGGAGGATTATCCGGAAAATGGTATGAAAGATATCCGGGAATTAAACGTGGGTGAAAAAGATGTTGTGTGCGGTATAGCGGCCAGTCGAAGAACGCCTTATGTGGTCGGAGCGCTTCAGGAGGCTAAAAAGCGAGGTGCAAAAACGATTACGGTGGTGTGTAATCCTAGAGAGCATTTACAATATGATGTAGATGTTGCTATTTGTCCCGTTCCCGGCCCGGAGGTCATTATGGGTTCTACTCGCCTGAAAGCGGCAACAGCCCAAAAAATGGTGCTCAATATGATTACCAGTATTTCTATGATAAAACTTGGCAAAGTGTATGAAAATATGATGATCGATTTGCAGCAGAACAATAAAAAGCTTGTTGAGCGCTCTAAAAAGATTATCATGATGGCGGCCGATGTGGACTACGATCGAGCCGCAGAGTGTTTGAAGAATTCCGGAGGACACGTCAAAACAGCCATTTTTATGGCCATTACCAACGAACCTGCCGCGGTTGCGAAACAATACATAGATAAGAACGACGGGTTTTTAAAAAAGGCCCTGATTTCATGGCGGCAAGATAAAAACACGTAACCCGCTGTTTATTAAAGCCTTATGGGGTCGATGCCATCCAATGACCGCTCTGCTTAGTTTAGCAATCCTTGTTTTAATTGCCTATCTCGGCTCATTGCTATATCGCAAGATAAATATTGATTCGATATGGTTAAAAGGGGTCGTTTATTCCGGTGTATTTTATATTATTCTGGGATACCTGATAGGCCCGAAAGCTTTGCGCCTTGTAACGGAATCGGTCTTTCATGAACTTAATATATTATTCAGTCTGGTGCTGGGATGGTCCGGATTTTTAACCGGATTGCAATTAAGCTTTAAGGGACTAAAACGATTTCCCGGTAAATATTATACGCAAGTTTCAATAATATTCACTATCGTTTTAGTTTTGTTGAGCACAACATTATGGATTTCTGACCGCTATCTGATAAATCTACCCTTTTCTCTGCAAGCCATAATTATGTTTGCCGTTATCGGATCTATTTCTTCGCCGATAATGCTTGGGGTTCTGATGAAAGACCAACAGATTCCCGGAAAGATGGCCTATCGATTACAATTTAATTCTGCTTACGATAATGTACTTGGCGTTTTGGCGGGCGGAATGGTGTTTATTGCCGGCACAGCATTTTATTGGCATGGAGAAGAGAGCATGCTGAAGGGCCTCCAGATGCTTTTTCCTTATGGTGTAGTGGGAGCGGCGATCTTCATGTATAGTTATATTTATGAAAATATGAAGACCGGACAGGAAAAATTTCTTCTTTTTATAAGCCTGTTAATAATTACCATTGGAATTGCCTATAAATTTTCACAGAGTATTTTGTTTTTTTCTTTTTTGTTTGGATTCGGGCTGGCCAATAGCAAAATACCTTCCCGCCAGCTTTACAGAGACATTCAGGAGCTGGAAAAACCATTGTACATTTTGCTTTTAATCTTTACCGGTATAAATCTCAAACTCTATTCGGAACCGGCCATACTTATTTTTGCCGTTGTATTTATTGTCTTCAGGCTTATCATCAAATATGTGTCAGAAAGCACGGTTTATATAGTATCGGAAAAGGATCAAACCATACCGCATACTATTGGAATCGCCGGTATCGGTATTGGAGGATTGGCATTGGCAATGGCCCTGGATTATTTGATTATATATAATACACAAACGGCCTCGATAATTTTATTCATAATCGTAGTTTCTCTGGTTCCCAATGACCTGCTTTCAATAGTATATATCAAAAAAGCACTTACTAAGCGTAAGAAATTAAATAGATGAAAAAAGCAATTTCACTACTCATTATCATTTCGGCACTTTACGTTACGGGGTTGCTCGGACAGCACACTCCGGACAAGCCCTTTGAAGATGCCACGTTGCTTACCGGATCGGTGCTTTTGGCTGCATACCTTTTGGCGTTAATGTTGAAAGATCTGAAACTACCCAAATTAACCGGATATATGCTGCTGGGAATCTTATTTGGGCCGGCTGGATTTAATTTCTTAAACATGGAGAACATGGAACAACTCCATTTTCTGGAAAATCTTGCCTTATCCTTTATTGCACTTACGGCCGGCGGCGAACTTAAAATTCAAAAGTTAAAAAACCAATTGCGAAGCATCACCTATATGATAACGGGACAAATCGTATTTGTGTTTATTGGACTTTTGTCTCTTTTAATATTGCTCAGTAATCATATCTCATTTCTGGCCGGATTGCAGGAAAATGTCATCATCGGATTTGCCATTTTATTCGCAGGAACAGCGGTCTCAAAATCCCCGGCGACAACCATGGGAATAATAACGGAATTAAAAGCAAAGGGCCGAATTACAGATCTCGTACTTGCGATCACGGTCTTAAAATCCATCTTTCTGGTTTTGGTTTTCCCGCTACTGATCGGATGGTCAAAGCTTTATTTGTTAGAAGGTAACGCTCTAAACAGCGCTTTGTTTATAGATGTTATGTTACAAATACTTTCGTCTATCGGGTTTGGAGTGATGATGGGATATTTAATTATTGGCTATATAAAATATGTGGGTAAGGAAAACAGCCTGTTTCTGCTGGGGGTGGCGGTTGTGATAACGGAAATCAGTTCCATGTTCAGTATTGAAATTCTTCTTACTTCCATTGTCGCGGGCATCGTGGTGGAAAATTTATCGAAGGAAGGGAATCGGCTCATCCGTAGTATAGAAGAAAGTTCGTTGCCTTTATATATCATCTTTTTTAGTTTTGCGGGTGCCGGGCTGCACCTGCAAACACTTCAAAAAGCCCTGGGTTTAACACTGTTTTTGGTAACGATGCGCATGCTGCTTCTTTTTATCGGTAATTGGGCGGGCGCCAAAGCTGCCAAAGAAACGAAACAGGCCGCAAACTTATCCTGGTTAGGCTTTATCGGCCAGGCCGGCATTGCGGTTGGACTGGGTTTATTGATTGAAAGAAGTTTTCCGGGAGAGGTGGGGACAACATTTAAGACAATTCTTATCGGTTCGGTGGTCATTAACGAATTACTGGGGCCGGTATTTTTTAAATATCTGTTGGTAAAAGTAAAAGAAGTGGGGGGAGTAAAATAGTTACAGGTAGCCAAAAAATTATTCCGGGATGCGAACCGCTGAGTTTGGACGGGAACGACAAAGGCGTGCTTTTGTTACACGGGTTAACCGCCTGCCCCTATGAATTGCGTGAATTAGCCGAAGAAATTCATAACAGGGGCTTTACGGTTCGGGTACCGCTTTTGCCCGGGCATGGAACAGCGCCGGAAAACCTGCAAACCGTTAGCTGGTATGATTGGTATGATTCGGTTAAACGCAGCCTTTTTGAACTGCGTAAAAAATGTAGAAAGATTATCGTTGGAGGGCTTTCCACCGGAGCGAGCCTGGCTCTGCATCTTTCAGCGCATTATCAGGTAGAAGGTGTGATGGCCCTATCTCCGGGTATGTTTTTAAAATCGAAAGCGGTATCACTTGTACCCATACTGAAATATTTTATTAAATACCATACTAAAAAAGACGGACCGGACATTTTTGATGAGAAAGCGCGCCGCTCCAGCATCGGATACAACAAAATTCCGCTTAAAAGTATCGCAGAGGCGCAAGATTTATACAGGCATTTACAAAAAGATTTATCCGATATTTACGTCCCTCTTTTTATTGCCCAGTCCGTAAACGATCATGTGGTAAAATTTGAAGGAGCCGAGTACATTTATAAGGCGGTTTCGTCCGCAGATAAACAATTTCTTCGTATGACTAAATCTTACCATGTTTTAACTCAGGATGTGGAAAAGGATATTGTTATCAGGGAAGTGATAAAATTTCTGGAACGGATTTTTAAGTAATTTCAAAACATCACCCCCTTTCTTGATAAAATCGATAAAATTAGTTAAATTATTTACTTATGCGAAAAAGTGCAAAAGAACCGCATAAAACAGCACTTTTGTCATCTTTAAGTATGAATCGAGATTGAAAAATCCCATAAACAAGGTGGATGACCATGGAACAGTACAAAATTCTCTATCTTGCCAGCGAAGTTGCTCCTTTTGCCAAAAGCGGCGGTTTAGCCGATGTAACCGGAGCATTACCAAAAGCGCTTAAGGCACACAATCAGGAAATACGTTTGATGATACCGAAGTATAAATTCATCAACGAAAGAAAATATGTACTGCGGGAAGTCATCCGTTTGCGTGATATTCCGGTAACGATAAATGGTGTTACGAAAACGGCCAATGTGAAATCCGCCTTTTTGCCGGACAGCAAGGTACAAATCTATTTCGTAGAAATAGAAGATTTATTTAATCGTCCCGGAATGTATATCGACCCAAAAACAAACAAACCCTATCCGGATAACGCGCAACGCTTTGCATATTTTGCCAAAGCAGCCATGGAAACGTTAAAAATTTTATCCTGGCAGCCCAACATCATTCATTGCAACGAATGGCAAACCGCGTTTGTACCGGTCTATTTAAAGACCATTTATCTAAATGATGATTTCTTTAAAGGCGTTAAATCGATTTACACGATACACAACCTTACCGTACAGGGCATTTTTGACCCTAAGGTTGCTGCGGATATCGATTTTGATGAAAGCCAGGCAAAAGAAGGCGGCATGTTTAATAAAGACAATAAACTGAATTTAACCAAAGCAGCCATCCACTTTGCCGATTTTATCACAACAGTTTCCGAAAGTTACGCCAACGAAATTATCACCAACCCGGATGTTGGCTATGGGTTTGAAAAATTGCTGGAAGAAAAAGGGGAAAAGTTCGAAGGTATTCTGAACGGGGTGGATTATTCGGTCTGGTCGCCGGAGTTGGATAAATCCATCCCCGTACAATACAGCAAAGATAACCTGGAAGGCAAAACAGAAAATAAAAAAATACTTCTTTCCCGCTTAGGCCTGGAGTTTAATGAAAACACACCGTTATTGGGAATGGTTTCGGCTGTAACCGAACAAAAAGGTTTTGATCTGGTTTTGGAAGCCATGGATAGTTTATTAAAAATGAACCTTCAGGTATATATACTGGGAGATGGCGATCGTAATTTGGTGGAAAAACTTTATGAATACAGAGACAAGTATCCGGATAAATTTGCGATGAGCCTGTCTTCGGACGACAAAATGGTACATTTGGTAGAGGCCGGTGCGGATATGTTTCTGATGCCGTCTAAATACGAACCATGTGGCTTGCACCAGATTTACAGCCTGCGCTATGGCACAATTCCGATCGTCTCTGCGGTAGGCGGTTTATATGATACGGTGGATGATTTGGATGTAGAGACCGGAGAAGGAACCGGTTTTATTCTCGATGAGCTATCGGCCAAAAGTATTGTGAAAACGGTTAAAAAAGCGGTTGCTTATTTCAAGAAAAAAGAACAATGGCAGGAGTTGCAGAAAAGGGTGATGGAAGAAGATTTTTCCTGGGAACTTTCGGCAAAACGTTATCTGGATGTTTATGACAGAGCGCTGAATGAATAAGGCGGTATTTTTAGATCGGGACGGAACCATAAATGAGGAAATGGGTTATATAAACCATATTTCCCGGTTTGTTATTTTTGATTTTGTACCTGAGGCAATCCGTATCCTTAATGAAGGCGGTTTTAAGGTAGTGGTAGTAACCAATCAATCGGGTGTTGCCCGAGGATATTTTGACGAACAGCTGGTAAAAGAAGTCCACAAAAAACTTATAGAAAAAGTTGAACAGGCTGGTGCACACATCGATGGTATTTATTACTGTCCGCATCATCCCCGGGAAGGAAAACCCCCATACCGCCTTGATTGCGAATGCCGCAAACCCAAAACCGGAATGATCCAAAAAGCAAAAGATGCGTTGAATATTGATATAAACCGTTCCTTTATCATCGGAGACCGTTATAAGGATATAGAATTTGGCTACAAAGCAGGACTTCGGCCGGTAATGGTACTCACCGGTTACGGTAGGGGAGAATACATGTATCAGCAAAAACAATGGCAGCGTATGCCGGAAAAAATATGCGCTAATTTGCTGGAAGCCGTACAATGGATAATAAAGCAGGACGAAAAGAACAATTAACTTACTTCGGGATGTATATAGCGAAAAGAAAATTTATGATTAAAATGATAGAAAAAATTATTCTGGTTGTGTCCGGTATTCTGTTTGTAACATCTTGCCAAAACTTTAACCCTGTTTATCCACCGCCGGAACTGGATGTACGCGGACGCTTCGGCGAATACATAGATACTACGTTCGAAGCTACGGCGGATACATTTATAGTGGACTATAAAACGGACACAAAATATTCGACCAAACTATCTGTCGGAGAATATCAGGGGTTTAGTGCCGGATTTCTCATTCGGTTTACCAAGCTGGCCATAACGGACAATCCGATGGATTCAATTCGCATTCGTCTGACCCCCAAAAACACGTTCGGAAACCAGAGCGGTACAATGACAATCAATGCCTATGTGGTGGAAGATGATTGGGATGAGTCGGCCAATACAGACGATTTTTGGCATACTCCGCCGACCATGGAACTGGCTTCAAGCCAGATGGTAGATGCCGAAGATACCAATGCGGTTTATATAGCGATTAATGATACGGCGCTCATTCACCGCTGGCAGAGGGAAGGTGAAGACAACAAGGGCTTATTTATACAACTGGGTAGCAGCGATCCGGGATTCATACGCGAGTTTGTTTCCTTCAAAGGATTAAGCACCTATGACTGGCCTACCATGTATTACCGGGTTAAAAAGGATACTGTTTTCACGATAGACAGCACCAATGTGGGGAAGGCTGCGGCAATTTATAATTATTCGCCTTCGGCCGGGCAGGATGTATTTGAAATTGCCAGAAACACAAGAAACCTGGTGGTTTCCAGTGGAATTCAAAGCCGGGTGTTCATTCGTTTCGACCAATTGTTAGAGATACCGAATAATGTCATAATGCAGGCTGCGGATCTATCCCTTTATGTAAATGACGAATCGTTTACCGGCGTGGCAGATTCCAATGAAATGGTCAACAAAGATCATTCGGCGTTCTACAATCTAAGGTTAGTTACCGATGCCGGTGAATCTTTTGAATGGATCACCGTGGATTCCAGCTTTACATCCAATACAAAGTATAGTTTATTATTAAGGCAGGAAGACGGAAAGCTTTATTTTCCCGAGGAAGAGCAGGTAAAATTTGGCACTTCCTATATACAGGATATCGTCAACGAAACAAAAGAATATAAATGGTTTCAAATTCAGTACCAAAATGAATACAATGATATATCTGTAGTGCGGCTATTCAATCGCTTCACGTCTACACCACAACTACATGTACGTTATTACCGGGTTGACACTTCGGGCTTATAAACAGGAAGATTATGAAATATTTACTAACGATTCTGATAACTATTTTTATTGTTCTGCCTTTAGGAACCTTTGCGAATGGCACGGTTTTTGGCCTGGCCGATAAAAGCCTGGGCATTGTCCAAATTCCCTATTCGGCGTCCGGCCAATCCCGTTCATTCGAATTGGCAGACGACGATTCGCTGCATCTTAATTATTTAAACCCGGCTATGTGGTCACGTTTGACCCTGACTACTTTTTCGGTAGATGCTCAATATCGTGCTTCGTTTGCCAGCAGTCAATATGGGGAAGATCCCTTTCGGGATTATGCTAACTTTCAGGGGGGTATTGTAGCCTTTCCGATCATTCGCAAAAGATTAAGTTTCGGTTTCGGGCTACAACCGGTTACCTCCATGGAACATGCGGTTCAGGATACATCGCGAGATGAGGGAAAGGATTTTCTGCTTATTAAAGGCGGTATCAGCAGGGCGCTGCTCAATCTGTCAGTAAACTTTTTGGGGCATTTCGGGCTGGGATTGGCCTATGAGTACAATTTCGGAAAAGTGACGGATCGTTTCATTCTGGAAATAGCTGATTTTACAACAAACAATATTACTTTTGCTTACGAATACCGATTTTTTGGGCATAGCGCTGCAGCAAGCGCGTATATGCAGTTTTTCGATAATGCGTTTACTCTGGGAGCATTGTATCGTACACCCGTGCTTTTAAAAGCAGAAGTTGTTGGTAAATCAATCTCTACTGTGATTAATCAGGGAAAAATGGTTGATCTTACCCTGCCTGCGCAATATAATGCAGGGGTAAAAATCCGTTTTTCGGATAGATTTTCGCTGGGAGGCGACGTTATCTACCAGGATTGGGAAAAGGGCTTTACCATAGAGGATGTGCCGAACCAGGGTTTTCATAAAAAATATCTTCGTATTGGAGGCGGTCTGGAATATACTGCCAGTCGAAAACGGTTTACAGATTATATCAATCAAATGGATTGGCGTCTTGGGGGATTTTATGCCCAACAAAACCAAACCAGTAATGGGGCGATCATAAACGAGTACGGAATTTCTGCGGGGTTGTCATTACCGTTGCAGCGTTTTCGTTCGCGTATAGATCTCTCGGCCATTGTAGGAAAACGAGGAGATCTTTCAAAGACGTTTTATGAGGAAACCTTTTTTATGTTTGGCATTTCTGTAGTTGGGAATGAACTTTGGTTTATTAATATTGAAGAATAATTAGCCATGTATGGAGGGATAAAAATGAAATTACGGAAATTTCGTGTGGTGTATGCGCTTCTTTTTTTAATAGGCTTGTTTGTATCGCAAGCATTGGCGCAATTCGAAGATGATGATGAGTTTCAGGAAGAAAAAACGGAACAAAATTGCATACCGGAAAATTTAACCACGCCGTATGACAGTGTGGCTAACAAGGAGCTGCAGGATGATATCCGGCTGGTTTTTAATTTCGGATATGAATATTATAAAAATAAGAACTATAAGGCCGCCCTGCCTTATCTCTGGACGGTCTTTATTAAAGACAGTAGTAAATATGCACGTTCATCCATACGGAAAATTGCCGATATATATTTTAGAGAAGGTAAAGCCGACAGTACCCTAATTGCCTGCTATCGGGGCCTGGAACGTTTTCCGGAGATCATGATTTTGCACCATTATGCCGGACTTCTGGAAGAAAAATCTGGTAAGTTTCGTTGCGCTATTCCGCATTATGAAAAATTGGTTGAAAAAGACTCTACAAATATCAATTACTTAAAAAAACTGGCCTTTTTGTATTATAAGGATGATAACGAAAAAGCGATACATATTCAGGAAAAAGTGGTTGCTCTGGCCCCGAACGATGCCGAACAACGGGATATGCTGGCCGAGTTAATCGACTATTTTTTGGGTGCTGGTGAAAGTCTGACAAATCGGAAAGAAATATATTTAAACAACCCAGATAATGTGGAATATGCCCGCGATTATGCAATTGCAGCCGTGCAGAATGGTAAATATGAAGAAGCCCTTAAGCCTTTGGCTTTGGTATTGTCCAAAAAACCCACGGATAAGGACTATCTGCTGCGCGTAGAGGCATATGAAAATCTTGAACAAAACGCTAAAGCAATCGCAGATTTAAAAGAAGTACTGAAACTAAAGCCGGATAATGCGGATATTATGTTGCGCATTGCTAATAACTATAAATTGCTAAACAGTTTTAGCAAAGCGAAGTATTGGATTGGCAAAGCCCTGTCTGTAAAGCCGGGATATGGGAAAGCATATATTGTATGGGGCGAGTTAATAGAGGCCTCTGTTCCATATTGCCAGGAACAGAAAAAAGGAAAGAAAAAATATGAGGATAAACTGGTTTATTTAGAAGCCTATAAAATTTATGAAAAAGCAAAAAGAGACCCGGCTTATCGCTCCAAGGCCAAAACAAAGCAGAGTTATTTGCAAAATCTGATTCCGACCGAGGAAGACAAATTTATGCATAAGGGCGAGAAAATAAAGTCTTCCTGTTATAAATGGCTCAAATAGGAGCACAGTTTGAAAATAGCGTTAGGTTCAGATCATACCGGTTATAGGTTAAAAGAGACCATTAAAAAGTATCTGAATAAACACAATATCGAATATACCGATTTTGGCACTTTCCGGATAGATGAATGTGATTATCCGGAATACGGATACAAGGTTTCCATGGCTGTATCGGCAGGTGAGTGTGATCTTGGTATTTTGATCGGTGAAACCGGTATGGGGATGTCTGTTATTGCCAATAAAGCAAAAAATGTGCGAGCCGTGGTAGCCGATACGGAAGAAGAAGCTAAAAAAAGTCGGCTGCTGTATGACGCCAATGTGCTGTGTCTGGCAGCGGGTAAATCGGAAAAAGAGATACTGAAAATTGTACAAACCTGGATGCAGACCTCCTTCGAGGGAGGTAAGCACCAACATAGAATCAACATGATTTCACAATTAACAGGACTATAGGGGAACAAAAATGCTGGATAATATCAAAAATACCGATCCCCAGGTGTATGAATCTATTGTTAAAGAAATTGATCGTCAAAACAACACCCTGGAATTAATTGCTTCTGAAAATTTTGTCTCATTGGCCGTACTCGAAGCCAATGGCTCTGTGTTGACCAACAAATATGCGGAAGGTTATCCGGGTAAACGTTATTACGGCGGCTGCGAATTTGTGGATGAAGCTGAAAACCTGGCCAGAGACAGGGCAAAACAGTTATTTAATGCGGAATATGTGAATGTACAGCCTCATTCCGGTTCACAAGCGAATATGGCCGTTTATTTTACATATCTTAAAAACGGAGATACCGTACTGGGTATGAATCTGGCTCATGGCGGCCATTTAACGCACGGTTCACCGGTTAATTTTTCCGGTAAAATGTTTAACTTTGTTCCCTACGGAGTGAACAAAGAAACGGGCCGTATTGACATGGCCGAAGTGGCTGAACTGGCTCGCGAGCATAAACCCAAAATGATTGTGGTGGGAGCCAGCGCCTATTCCCGTTTTTATGAATTTGATAAGTTTCGCGAAATTGCCGATGAGGTTGAAGCAGTTCTCTTTGCAGATGTGGCTCACCCGGCCGGGCTCATTGCCGCCGGCATTCATCCAAGCCCAATTCCGTATTGTGATATTGTAACCTCTACAACCCATAAAACATTGCGCGGCCCGCGAGGCGGTATGATTATGATGGGCAAGGACAGCGAAAACAAAATGGGCATCGTGGCGCCAAAGTCAGGGCGTGTCAAAATGATGTCGGAAATTGTGGATAGCAATGTTATGCCGGGAATTCAGGGCGGGCCGTTAATGCATGTGATTGCGGCAAAGGCGGTTGCTTTTGGCGAAGCTCTTAAACCGGAATTCAAAACCTATGCACAGCAAATTGTAAATAATGCGAAAACCCTGGCCAACAGTCTTCTTGAAAAGGGATACGATATTGTTTCCGGCGGCACCGATAATCATGTGTTTTTAATCGATTTGACAAATAAAGATATCACGGGTAAAGCTGCTGAAAACGCCTTACATGCAGCCGGAATTACCGTTAATAAAAACATGGTTCCCTTTGATACGCGCAGTCCTTTTGTTACCAGCGGCATTCGATTAGGTACAGCCGCATTAACAACAAAAGGCATGAAAGAAAATGAAATGAAACAAATCGCCGGCTTTATAGACCGGGTGCTGTCCAACCCGGAAGATGAAGCCGTTCTTAATCAAATAAATGAAGCGGTGAAAGAGTTGAATAAAGATTTTCAACTATATCGGGTGAACGGTTAACCGGAATACTTTTTAAATCAGATAAAATTTATGCCCAGGCAAAAAATAGACGAAGTCGAAATGCCCTTTTTGGATCACCTCGAAGAACTGAGGTGGCGGATTATACGCTCATTGATCGCTGTGGGTATATTTACCATTCTTGCTTTTTTCTTTTCCGATTACTTACTGGATTTTTTGTTGTACAGTACCCGCAATCTTAAGCAACCGATCAATCTTCAAGTGCTTAAAGTGCAGGCGGTTTTTGTCATTAAGCTTGAACTTGCGCTCATATCGGGTATTATCTTTAGTCTGCCGTACATTTTTTACCAAATCTGGAGTTTTGTAGCGCCCGGCCTTCTGGAAAAGGAACGAAAGTATGTAATACCGGTAATTATGTTTGCCACCATCAGTTTCCTGGCCGGCAGCGCATTCGCTTATTTTGTTATCATTCCTTTTGCGCTGGATTTCTTTTTAGGTCTGGCGCCGCCCAATGTAACAAATAACATTGCCCTGGATTTTTATTTTGGATTTATGGCGCGCATTATTTTGGTATTCGGCATCGTTTTTGAGCTGCCCGTCGTAAGTCTGTTTCTAACCAAGCTGGGTATTTTAACGCCGGAATTTCTAAAAAAATACCGACGTTATGCAATTGTTGTATTCTTTGTATTGGCTGCCATCCTCACACCGCCGGATCCCACAACACAAATTCTTCTGGCTATTCCTTTGGTACTTCTTTATGAAGTAACCATTTGGATTAGTTATTTTTTCCGAAAAAAAGAGAAACAAACTCTGCAGGAAACCAACGAATCAACATCATAAGTATTGTGTCCGGCAACTTTCCTATTAAACTAATTTGAAAACACCTGCCTTGATATGATCGGATAATATGAGTACATTCATATTTTATTTAACAAATATTTTCTAAAAAATTAATTGAATGAAAAGCGAAATTGATAAAATAAAAGCCCCTTTTCTTAAAGATCTTGAAGAATACGATCGGGTCTTTCATGAAATTTTGGCCTCAAATGTAAAACTCATCGACACCATTGTTAAATATGTCGTGCGTCATAAGGGAAAGCGCCTCCGGCCCCTTCTGGTGATTATGTCCGCCAGGCTGGTGGGAGAGGCCACTCGGGAAACCTATCTTGTGGCGGCCATTATAGAGCTGCTTCATACCGCCTCTCTTGTACACGATGATGTGGTGGATGATGCCGAAATACGAAGAGGTTTCCCTTCGATAAATGCAGTATGGAAGAACAAGGTTGCCGTGTTGATGGGCGATTATATGCTTTCCAAATGCCTTATCGGAGCTACGGATACGGGTAAAATAGAAGTGATGAAAATACTTGCCGACGTATCCAAACGACTCAGCAAGGGAGAATTATTACAGATAGAAAAATCGCGCAAGTTAAATATTAGCGAAGAAGAATATTTTGAAATCATAAGCAACAAAACAGCGGCATTAATCAGTGCGGCGTCTGCTTTAGGTGCCATGAGCACAACGAATGACGAAAAAGCGATCAACAACCTTAAAAGCTATGGTGAAAACCTAGGCATCGCCTTTCAGATAAAGGACGATCTGCTGGATTATTACGGTCACCAAAAGATATTGGGAAAACCGGTCGGGAATGATATGAAGGATAAAAAAATCACCCTTCCGCTCATCCACGCATTTAGCCAGGCCTCCAAAGATGATATTAAAAAAGTAAAAAAATATCTTAAACGGGGAGTGGGTAAAAAGGAAATAAAATACATTATTGATTTTGCCGAGAGACACAACGGTATAGAATACGCCAAGGATATGTATTTACAATATGCGGCCAGGGCAAAAGAAAGTATTCGTGATTATCCGGAAACTAAAGTTCGCGAAGCCATGTACCATTTTGTTGATTATGTAATTCAGAGAAAAAAATAATATATGGAAAATAGAGTAAACATACTGATCCTGCGTCTGAGCTCTATTGGCGATGTATTGCTGGCCACACCTTTTATACGTCAAACCCGCATTGCTTATCCCCATGCCCGAATAGATTTTGTGGTAAAAACGGAGTTCTTTCCGCTTATCCGGTTTAACCCGCATTTAAATAACATTTATAAATATGATAAGGAAACCGGCCTGCCGGGTCTTAAAGAATTAAGCAGAAAACTGTCCGACAACCAATACGATCTGGTTTTCGATTTGCACAATAATTATCGCACCCGTTATATCGTTTCCAAATTAAATAAGGCACGTTCATACAAAATACATAAAGATAAGCTGAAAAGAGCCTTTTTAGTTTATACAAAACTGAATTTTTATAATTCGGTTATTTCCATCCCCCAAAGGTATTTACGGGTTGGAGCGAAAGAAGGAATAAAAGATGATGATAACGGTTTGGAATTATTCTGGAAGGATTCGGTGGATGTTGAAGCCAAACATATTTTAAGAAAGAATAACGTATATCATGATTATATTGTTTTAGCGCCGGGCGCCGCCCACTATACCAAACGATGGCCAATAGAAAAATTCGATCAATTGATAAAAGAATTACTGCAATCAACCAATAAACAGATCATTTTACTGGGCAATAAAGAAGAAAGAAAATATGCCTCTGCTCTGGTTACCTCGAACCGTATTATTAATCTTGCCGGACAGCTAACATTGTTGCAGGCCGCGGTTATAGTCAGCCGGGCACGGGTTATTGTCACTAACGATTCCGGGCTTATGCATTTGGCAACGGCAGTAAACACACCTGTGGTTTCCATATTCGGCTCCACGGTAAAAGAATTGGGATTTTTCCCTTACAAAAGTGTTGCCCGGGTTCATGAAGCAAATAATTTATGGTGTCGTCCTTGTTCACATATCGGTCGTAGCCGCTGCCCGTTAGGTCATTTTAAATGTATGCAGCAAATTAACAGCAAGGATGTATTTAACAGCGTACAAAAATTTCTGAATACAAATTAGTGGGACAGAAAGCTGATGAGCACCTACTTGTACCGGTTTATTTTGTACCCCCTACTCTTTATACTGGCCCACATTTATGCTCTTTTTAATAAAAAAATTCGTAAAGCGCTGCGTAAGCGCTATTCGGTTTTAGGTGAAGCGCGTCAAATAAGAAAAAGAAGTTCTGCAAGACCTGTTTTGATCCACACAGCCTCAATGGGCGAATTTGAACACGTTAAACCGCTGATAAAAACTCTGAAAAAACGCTATAACCGGCCTGTTATTATTACCTTTTTTTCTCCGTCGGGATTTGAATTTATCAACAATCATGAAGACGTTGACGGCTTTTTATATCTACCATTTGATTTTACTCAAACCGTCAAAAAATTTTATAGCATCCTCGAGCCGCAGATGGTTATTATAGCCAAACATGATGTCTGGATAAACCAGGTATTGGTGGCGCGTAAAATGAATATTCCGGTGTATTTGATTAACGCGTCGCTGGGAGCCACTTCCAGCCGAACCGGATGGCTGGCCCGGCGGATTCTTAAACCGGCCTATGAATCCTTAACCGGGATTTATGCCATAAGTAAAGACGATGCCCAAACCTTTAAACAATATTTTAACCGGGCTGAAGTAAAGGCCATCGGCGATACAAAATTTGATCAGGTTCTTATTCGAAAAGAACAGGCCTTAAAAAAACAACTTCTGCCACCGGGCTGGGAAAGAGACGCCTTTGTTATTGTGCTGGGAAGTATCTGGAAAGAGGATTCGGCCAAAATATTGAATCCGTTAAAAAAGTTAATGAAGAAGTACCCAAAAATAAAAACCATTGCGGTGCCGCATGATCCAAGCAAAGAATTTGTTTCCATGCTTTCAAAAGAGCTTAACGACATAGGCGTTCGATTGTACAGTGAGGTACAAAAAGATTTTACCGAACGGATTTTGCTTGTGGATCGCATTGGTATTTTGGCCGATTTATACAAATACGCTCATTTGGCTTTTGTGGGCGGCAGTTTTAAACAAGGCATTCATAATGTGATGGAAGCCGCGGTTTATGGTATCCCGGTATTGTACGGGCCAACGCATCAAAACGCTTCGGAAGCTGTCCGTCTCTGCAAAACCGGCGGAGGCTTTGTGTTCAACACGGCAGAGGAATTTGAAAATTATGTAGAACGATTCCTTTTGAACGAGGCGGAAAGGAAAGTAGCCGGGCAAAAAACGCAGCAATTTGCGCTGGATAATATAAACGCTACGGAAAAACTAATAAAAGAATGGATGGGAACTGTAAACTTGATTCCCGGCTCAAAATAGAATGGATTTTCAAAATCCCAATTTTAGCTCTTTAGGAATTTTTAGAGGAAAGGCGATATTATTTTAATAAAGGCAGCAGTTCGTATTGATAAATATTTTCTGTTTTATCCAGCTGCTTTAACTCGGCGCGGATGCCTTCTACTGTGGCGTGGATTTCCACGGGAAAATTCGGATAGATTTTAGAGTTCTTTTTACGCCGGGGAGGCGTGTCCTGCATCAGTTCGATTAAAAACAGGGCTTGATAAAAATAAGTACGGGCAATATCCAGCTCGCCAAGCTGTTTCATACACAAACCCTTAATAAAGGTGTAGGAAGCAGAAGAAAAATTTTCCGAACTGGCAAGATTGATGCATTTGAGGGCTTCGGAATATTGTTTCTTTTCATAAAAAACGACTGCCGCCAGATAATTAATATACTCGTCATCACCGTGATTCTTGTAAATATCCTGCAGGTATTTAATGTATTTTTCTTTATAATCTTTCCAGGCAAGCTGGCTGTTTAATTCAAAAATACGCTGAATAAGTTCCGGGGTGATCTCATTAAACTGGTTTTCCAGTTTTTTATATATTTCGATATTCCGCTCGAATGAAAAAGGTTCGTCATCCAAAAGATCGGGAGCTTCAGATTTAGGCCGATTATAAAGCTTTTCTATTTCCTCAGCGTTATTGCGCATAAAAACTTCATTACCAATTTCAAAAATAGAATTGATAGATTCCAGAGTAAATGCATTGCTTACATTACGCTCGAGAAAAAGTTTATAAATCTCTTGGATCGATTTTTCCAGATCAGATTTTGAAATCATTTTTTACAACTCGCTGCAAAACGGTTACTTTCTTTAATTCTAATATACATTTATACGGGCAAAAGTCAATATTCGATCCGGTTAAAAAAAGGAAAATTTTTTAACTCTTTATTCAAAGAATTACCTTTATATTAATAGTCGGCGCCAAACGGCAGCTCCAAACACGCCAATGAAAAAGAATATGGATTTGAATTAAAAATCATTAAATTATGTCAAGTGATAATTGGGAAATAGTTTTACGGGATAAATAATGAAATATTTTTATATAATCAGCCCGCTTCTATTCATAGCCTTTTCCTGTGTACCCAAACCGCCCCAGCCGGAAACAACGCCATCACCACCGATACGCGTTCTGTTAAACGAAACGGACCAGCGCGATTCACTGTTCTTCTCCGGTACGTATAGCCTTATCGCAGAGGAGGCGCGTTATGATTTTGGCAGAAAAAACAACAAAATATATTTCCGTCCCTTAAAACGCGGATTTAAGATTTTTAATGAAAATCGTATTTTTGTATTTACATCTTCGGATATAATTGATTTTAAACCGAAGGACCCGGAGTCCTATTTTATTTACGAAGGGAAAAAACATACGGGTAAACTGACCTTTTATATCAGCAATAAAAACAGTGTAGCCGTTATGAACACCTTGCCGTTGGAAGAGTACATAAAATGTGTTGTTCCTGCGGAAATGCCCAGCAAAGAGAGGGATAATCTGGAAGCGGTAAAAGCACAGGCCATTTGCGCCCGGACCTATGCGCTTGGTCGAATGAGGATGCGAAAAGACGAAGCCTTTGACGTTTATGACGATGTGCGTGACCAGGTGTACAAAGGATTTGAATATCGGACAGAATATGGTGATTTGGCCGTAAATAAAACCCGGGGCGACGTCTTGATGAAAGGAAAGAATCTTGCGCTTACTTACTATCATTCTACCTGCGGCGGCGTTTTGGAAGATACAATAGGAACAAAAAAGGGGAAAGAAGATCTGGAGGATAAAAAGACGATTCGAAAGGACATAATCGGTGATCAGTTTGCCTGTAGCATATCTCCGCGCTATCGGTGGACGCGCCGGTTTACACTGCGGCAACTGGATTCGCTGTTTGCCGCGCGGGGTAAACCTTCTTTATACGCTAAAAATCCATCGGATACCGTAGATATAGAAATGTCTGTTTTCATAGCCAAAAGAAAACCGACCGGCAGAGTGGAACGGCTGGGCATTCGCTATGGCGATCAGGTTTTGTGGCTGGAAAATTATGACATACGAAAATTTCTATCCACTTCCGGCGAAGGCCCGCTACTCAGCAATTTATTCTTAGCGCATGTAGAAAATGATACAATGCTGGTATTGGAAGGCGGCGGATACGGACACGGCGCAGGAATGTGTCAGTGGGGGGCGCTTTATATGTCGAAAAAAGGATTTAAATATTATGATATTCTGGTAAATAAATATTATCCCGGTACCTATTTAAAAAAGGTGTATTGATGAAAACAATTTCCCGGTGTATTTTTATTTTACTGCTCATCGTAATCATAAGCTGTCAACCTTCGCTGCTGGTTAAAAAAGAGCAGCCCCGGGCCAAGGTGGACAGCGTGTTATTTTATCAACAAAAAGATATTTCCGATCCTTTTATTGATGCGGTCATCGCGGCAAAAGCAGATACATTCCCCTTGCACGCCCGCCTGGTGCCGCCGCCTCCTCCGCCTCTAAAATATAAGGAAATAGAAGGTTTTCGCGTACAGGCCTTCGCCGGTCTGGACTCAATAAATGCGCTGAGCATCCGCCATCGGATCAAATCCGCACAAACGGATTCGGTTTATCTGTTTAAAGATAAGGGCTTGTTTAAAATACAGGTTGGCGACTTTTTGTACAGAAACGATGCGGAAAAAAAGAAAAAGGATTTACGACAAAACGGTTATCCCGGCGCCTGGGTGGTGCAAACAACGATTCGTATTCCGAAAGACACTCCGGCTGATACGACAATGAACCCGGTGAATAAAGCAGAAAATGATCGGCAGGAAGATCGGGGGGTTCGCATACAGATACTGGCCACGGCAGATTCATTGCGCGCCGAGGGGCTAAGTGAGGAAATTAAACAAAAATATAATCTTCCGGTCATAATTCATAAAGCCGGAACCCTGTATAAAGTTTTTATTGGGAACTTTTCCTCCCGTGAAAAAGCAAAAGCGGAATTAAAAAAGTTACGTACCGGCGGCTATCCGGACGCCTGGATTGTAAAATAACAAACGGGTTACCAATGAATCACTTCTATAATGATATCAGAGACTTGTTCAAAGCGCCAAGGGCGGCCATAGGTCCACAACGTATATTTATTGCGACCGTGGGAATAATCGCGGTGCACATTATTTATCTGGTATTTTCGTACAGTGCTTTTTTTGCCAGTGGCAATGGGTCATGTCCGGTTTCGCTCTGGCAGCAATACGGACTGTTTATTCCGTATTTGCCGGAAGGGATGCCGCTCCTTTCACACATCATTTATTTTACAGGGCTGATATTGGCCGGTTTTGTTTTGCTTGTTTTCAATACGGCTGTCAGCCGGGCAGCCTATATGTATTTAAGACGGAATCTATCCTATACATATAAACAGGCTTTTCGTTTTGCCGGAAAACGCTGGACTTCTGTCGCCGGTGTTCTATTAACGTTTCTTTTCCTGATCATTCCCTTCGTTTTGGGCGCGTTGATTATGGCGGCAGTTGGAAAGATACCCTGGTTGGGAGAGATACTGAATTCACTGGCCACGCTCCCCTATATTTTCGCCGGAATGGTCTTGGTCTTTTTTGCGCTCAGTTTTATCATTGCTCTTTTTTTCGGACCGGTCATTATGGCGGCCACGGAAGAGGATGGATTCGGGACAGCGGTACAAGCCATGCGCATAACCTGGGCTCAGCCTTTGCGCTTAATCGTTTATGGAATCACTACCGTCGTACTTGTAGTTTTTGCCCTGATTTTTTTTCTGGCCATTCTGAAAATCGGTTTGATCATTTATTCCAACCTGTTTATGCCTTTGATGCATTCCCTGGCGCCCATTTTGGATAACGCTTTGTATTATGCCCAATTGGCAATGGGAGGGCTGGATACGGCGGTTAAAGAATTACTGGGCCCGACGGGTTCCAAAATCATTTATCTTAAAAAGATGTATCAGCCGCTGGAACTAACCACGTCTGCACAGGTGTCCTCTGTTTTGGTGTTTCTCTTTCTTATGCTGGCGGGATATATAAGTTTGGGATATACGCTGGCGGTCGCCAACAATTGTTTATTGCTGGCACATAACGTCATATATCGCCGTATAACCGGTAACTCCACCATGGAACGGACAGACAGTGAAATTTCATCGGGAGATGAAATATATATCAATCCAGATAGCGATGATATAAAAAAATTGATATAAAACGAACCGGACCGGCAAACCGGCAATCCCAAAAGAAATATTATTATTTATCATTTTTTAATATATATCCGTGCATGCCTTTGATGCTGTTCAGGCAAAAATATTTTTCCCTTGATTGTATATCATCCGGTAGAAAGCGGTATGTTTGTAGAGTGGGATCTTTCTGAAGAATTTCGTTAAAGACCGTTCGGTAGCCGGCGTCATCCAACGGGAAGGTAAACTTGCCTATAATGGACATCCACAAATCCAGTTGTTGCAGGGCGCGGGTAATAATTTGGGGATCATATTTGGCAAGCCCGTAATGGCCAAAGCAAATTTGCTTTGCCGGAATCTCCGCAGCTTTAAGCAGAGAATTACGATAAACCGTATATTTAAAAACGGGCGGCGTGGCAATGCGCATATAGCTGCCACTATCAACGGGTAAGAAAACGCCGGCAACTTCGCCGGCAAAAAGCAGATCATCAATGGCGTAACAAACATGATGCGAGGCGTGGCCGGGCGTTTCGTAAACATGGATGCCGTGGGATTTTTTTTGCAATTCTTCCGTAGAGAAAAGATTGGCGGCGGGAACGGATACCGGCCGGCCGTATGCGCGGGCAATCTCGCCGAGTACCTTTAAAGAGCTATCCCATAGTTTTTTCGGATCGCTCAGGTGGGGTATGCCGATCGGATGAACGAAAACGGAAGTCTGCGGGTAATATTGTACCAATTGTCCGGCGCCTCCGGCGTGGTCAAGATGAATGTGGGTAAGCAGGATAAAATCCGGCTGCTCAATACCCAGATGTTTGAGCGCTTCGGCTACACGAGAAGCCGTGGAAGCCGGGCCGGGATCAACCACAACCGTTTGGCCGTGCCGGCGCAAGATCCAACAGCTTATAAACTGTCGAAAGCCGGTGAGCGGCAAATCGAGATCAACAAGATATAAATCGGGATAGACAGCATGTAAAAACTTCATTGACTCTTCCATTGGCGGTTCTTCTTGGTAAACGGAACATGTAAAACGGATAATTCCGAAAAAATCATCCCCAGCACAATCAAAAAGCCGCCAAACCAGCCGCTTAGTTCCAATGATTCTTTGGCCACGATAAAAGCAAACAAGGCGGCAAATACCGGTTCTATGGCAAAGATCAATGCTGTTCGCGTTGTCGTAGTAAAACGCTGCATTTGTGTTTGCATTAAATAGGGGTAAACCGTGCCGAAAACAGCCAGATACAGCACAACCCACCAGGCGGTATCGCTGATTACCCTCTGAGAAAAATCATAAAAGAGTAAAGCCGAAACGGATAAAAGAGCCACAACGGTTAATTGAACCGCAGTCAGCAATAAAACATGGTGCTGAGGAGCAAATTTACCGGTATAGATAATGTGAAAAGCGACGGTTACGGCGCAGATCAAAACCAGAAAATCGCCGCTATTAAAGCTGAATAAATCGGCGCCGGTAAGTAAAAACAAACCGATGACGGCTAATACGATACCAAGGGCTACATTAAAAGAGGGTTTTATACGGAAAATTAAATAAGAAAATATCGGTACCATCACCACCGAAAGACCGGTAATAAAACCAGCGTTGGAAGCCGTTGTGTACTGGATACCCCACATCTGAAAAAAATAGGATAAATACAGAAACAAACCGAGCACCGCGCCGTGCAGAAGCGTTTTCCTGTTTAAAAGGCGGATTTGCTTTAAAGCGATTACATCCAAAATAACAGCAGCCATCCCCAACCTCATAACAAGAAAGAGCAGCAAGGGAATTTCGAGCAGGGTTAATTTGGAAAGAATAAAAGTACTGCCCCAAAAAACGGTAACGCTCAGCAAACCCAGATCGGCTTTGAGTTGTTTACGCATCGTCGGAAACCCGTATCTAAAATCAGAAGGGCGCAATTTACTCAGCGGCCGGGATTTAACCAAAATATTATTTGACTCAAAAATAAAATATTTGTATTTATAACCTCAATAAATAACAGAGCCCGATATGGCAATCGAAACACAAAAAATATATCCGGATCACCCTCAAACCCGGCTTATAAAAAAAGCCGTAGATACCCTGCGTAACGGCGGGATCATTGTTTATCCTACCGATACGATATACGGATTGGGAGCCGACCTGTTTAACAAACAGGCCCTGCAAAAAGTATTGCGCATCAAAAAGGCCTCCAGGCATAAATTACTCAGTTTCGTTTGTCCGGGACTAAAGGAAATCGCCCGTTGGGCGGTTGTATCCAATCAGGCCTATAAAATTATGCGCCGGGTTACGCCCGGACCCTATACCTTTATTCTGCGATCCAGTGGCGAAGTACCCAAATTACTGGTTCAAAAAAGAAAAACCGTCGGAATCCGCATTCCGGATTCGGCGGTTGTGCAGGCATTATTGGAAGAATTAGGCCGGCCCATTCTAAGTACCAGCGTTCCCCAGGGAATCGACGGATATTATACGGACCCGCAGGAAATTGCTGCCATGTTTAACAATGACATTCAGTTGATACTGGATGCCGGGGTAATGTTTAACAAACCATCCACCATTGTTGATCTATCCGGAGATGAGATAGAGATTCTGCGCGAGGGGGCCGGGGACATTGATGCCCTGTATTATTAGGAATGGCGCCTCGGGGTTTAAAAGTGATCTAACGTAAACCGAAATTTTCCTTCGCCATGGAGGCTATTTTTTCACCGATGCTTAAAGAGGCGGTTGCTGCAGGCGAAGGAGCGTTTAACACATGGATCATCCGATCGCTCTCCATAATGCGGAAATCATCCACCAGTGTACCGTCGGGTTGTAAGGCCTGTGCCCGAACTCCGGCGCCACCCGGTTCAATATCCTCGGAGCGGATTTCGGGAATCAGTTTCTGCAAGGCCCGGACAAAAGCGTCTTTCACAAAGGAACGATGCATCTCCGCCAGTCCCATCTTCAGATAATTTTTGGCCAGCCGAATAAAACCGGGATAGGTAAAAGTTTCCAAAGAGTCTTTAAACGAGAAACTGAATTTACTGTACCCTTCCCGCTTGAAGGCCAGTACGGCATTGGGCCCGGCCTCTACAGAGCCGTCGATCATACGCGTAAAGTGAACCCCCAAAAAAGGAAAGGCCGGATCGGGAACCGGATAGATTAAATTTTTTACCAGATACTTTTTTTCTTCCTTAATGGAATAATACTCACCCCGAAAAGGAATTATTTTTACCGAAGGTTGCAAGCCGCAGCGGATAGCGATCTGATCGGAATGCAAACCGCCGCAGTTGATCAGATATTTACTGTAGAACGTTTCACCGTTGGTTTCGGAAACAAGATAATCTGTACTTTTTTCCATCCGCTCGAATCGGGTAGAAGTGAGCACGGTATGGCCGCGATCCTCAATCAGACTCTTCATTGTCTGCGCGACGGATTTGTAATCCACAATACCGGTTTCGGGCACATACAAACCGGCAACACCCTGTACGTGCGGTTCATATTCTTTTAGCTCGTCGCCGGTCAGGCGCTTGAGGCCTTTCAAGCCGTTGGCCAGTCCGCGTTTTTCCAGTTCATCCAGTCGCGGCAACTCGGATTCATCCACGGCAACAACCAGTTTGCCGCATTGTTCGTGAGGGATATCGTGTTTACGGCAAAAAACATACAGTTTATTCCGTCCGTCCACACAATTAGCCGCTTTTAATGAACCGGGTTTATAATACAATCCGGAATGGATGACTCCGCTGTTATTACCCGTTTGATGGGCGGCCACTTCCGGTTCGGCTTCAATAACGGTAATCTTGATATTTTTGTGTTTACTCAAAGCGAGGGCGCTGGCCAATCCGACAATGCCTCCGCCAATGATAAGAACATCCGTAGTCATACTCTACCGCAAAATTAATCAATCTTTTTTTAATTAATATTCTCAGGCCGGCGTTTTGTCACTTATCTGGCTGTATTTGATTTCATCCAGGCGTACCGGTTCGGGAGCTTCGTCATTATTGTAACGCAAATAAACGGTATCGTGGAAGATATCTATTTTTTCCACCTTAGCCTTGCCTCTTTCGGTTTGTAAAATGGCGTCCAGAGGGGGAAAGTTCTTTTGGGATTGTTCATAAAAATCTTTTTCAAAGGCCAGGCAGCATTTTAAACGACCGCAGGTGCCGGTGAGTTTACAGGTATTTAAAGGCAGGTTTTGTTCCTTGGCCATTTGGGTGGAAATAGGATCGAAATGTTTCATAAAAGTGGTGCAGCAAAGGGGAAGGCCGCAGACCCCCAAACCGCCCAACCGCCGGGCTTCGTCGCGCACACCGATTTGTCGCAGCTCGATGCGTGTACGATATTTGGCCGCCAGATCCTTAACCAGTTCCCGGAAGTCCACACGCCGGTCACTGGTAAAATAGAAGGTCAGTTTGTTCTGATCATACTGGTATTCCACATCCACCAGCTTCATGTTCAGGTTGTGCTTCTTTATTTTTTCACGCCCCACAATAAAAGCCAGCGCTTCTTTTTTCCGGTTTTCTTCCAGATGTTTCAAATCTTCTTTGCCGGCTTTACGAATCAGGTTTTTGGGCTCGCTGCGAATTTCGCTAAGCGCAACCAGGCGGCCTATTTTGGTAACGCAGCCCAAATCGATTCCCTTGTCGGCTTCCACGATAACGTAGTCACCGGGTTTCACCTTTATATTCTTCGGGTTAAAATAGTGCTCCTTTTTATTTCCCTTAAATTGAACTTCGAGTATCTCCGGCGTCATATAGCCTCCTCGCGAACTTGATCGGTTGTTTTTCTTTTTAATGCAGCATTCATTTCCAGAGATAAATGGGTTAACGTTAAAGCCGGGTGTGCGTTTCGTTCGATATCGGTACGCGCCTGCTCTACCTTTTCGATTATCGAACCAAAATCGCTGGGCTCAAAAAAACGGGAAAAATTTGCAATAGCTTCTCCGTAATCCATGTTTACCAAAGCCTGTTCATCGTTGGTAATAGATATATTCAAGGCATCGCGCAACCACAAAATAACCAGGGATAAAAACTGGGATATTAAATTTTTATCCCGTTTTTCGCTGATACGGTCAATAATGCTCAAAATAGACGGAATGTCGTTTTTAGCAACGCTTTTTAAATAGGCATAAACCAATTCCCACTTTTCCGTAGGGTCGTCTATCAGAAAATCAAAAACCTTGTTTAAATTGAATTGAGCCATACGGATAATGGCCGTTAAATCGCCTTCAAAATGTTGGTATTTTTTTACAATCTCTTTAATTTGCTCTTCGGTAAAGGATGGAAAGTAAACCGGTTGGCAGCGAGAACGGATCGTATCCAGAAGCAGATGGAGTTCATTGGTGATTAAAATGATATGTAAATTTTCCGGCGGTTCTTCAAGAAGTTTTAAAAACGAGTTGGCCGCTTCCCGGCTGAAGAACTGGGCTCCGGAAATAATAAAAAAGCGCTTTCTGGCCTCGTTGGGCGCATATTTGGCTTCATGTTTTAAGCGGCGGATTATATCAATTGAGACCGTGCGATGCCCGGCGATTGGTAAAGCGCGATAAGGATTGGCAGATTTCTGTTTAAGCAGATCGCGTATCTCGGCATCTTTAATATTGCCAGGGGCCGCAAAAGAATACAGTATATCGGGATGGGAAAATTTATTGATCTTTACACAGGAAGAACAGGAATTACACGGTACGGCGTCTTCTGCCAGGCAATTGACGGCTTTGGCCAATTCCAGGGCAAAGGCTTCCTTCCCTGTACCTTCCGATCCATAAAATATATATGCATGCGCCAGGCGGTCTTGTTCTATACTTTTGTTAAAAAAATAAAGAACCCGCTCCTGGACGATCGTGTTCTGAAAATATGTCATCTATATTAAAACAATCGTATCAAATGGTATTTACAAGTATAATATACGTAAAAAATTTCTATGGAAAAAGAATATAAATAAAAGATTCACAATTTTTTAATGATTTTTTCAGATGATTCCCTAAAAAAGACGGTATATGAACATTTTTTAATTAAAATCATTAAAATTAAACGACCGGGATTTTTACGGACAAATGCCGTTGATAAAACCTGCGGGAAATCGTAACTTTAAAAATAAACAATAGCGCCAACTATTCTAAATAAACCGGCATGGATAAACAAAAAAAAATATTGTTAATTGCGTTGCTTTTATCTTTTTTATTGCATATTGCCGGTTATTATTTGTTGGATTTGAATAATTTGCTGGCTTTATCCGAAATAAAACTTGATAAATCCCTTCCGGAAGAAATTGAGTTTATCTTTCCAGAGAATAAACCCAAAGAAGTGGTTCAGAATATGAACGAAACGGAAGAAGTTCCCGAAAAAAGCGACTATCTTTCGGATAAGAACTCACGGGCACGCAATCCGATCGTAACGGACAAACAGGGCGATAATCCTTTCAGTAAAGGAAATACGCCATTTTCCAATTTATCCTCCGGGAAAGATCTAAAAACATTTAAACCGCGACCCCGCAAACGTTTTACCCGGGCCGCGCTTACGGGCTCTTCCGAAGAATCGGCCAGCCAGGATGTAATGCAGGATGACCAGCAGGAAAGCAGCGATAAGCAGGCCTCCAGGGCCGGCAGCAATCAGATGATGGATCAGACAGATTTTTCCGTGGAGGAGGTTGGAGCACTCACCCTAAGTACATATAAATGGCCCTGGGCGCCATACATTAATGCCATGAAGAACAAACTCTACCGGGTGTGGTATCCGCCTCCGGCGTACAGCATGCTGGGAATAATCCACGGCTATACCATCATCCGTTTTGAAGTAATGCGGGACGGGACATTAAAGGATGTAAGAGTATTACGCCACGAAGGACATAAATCATTAGAGGTTTCCAGCGAAGAAGCTATAAAAGCGCTTTTTCCGTTTTTGCCTCTTCCGGATGAATTTCCGGACGAAACATTAACCATAACAGCAAAACTTTTTTATCCGGATTTAAGACGTAGGAGATGATGTATGATAGAACTTTTTGAACGCGCCGGCATTATGATGTATCCTCTGGCTCTGGCTTCGCTCATAGCCCTGGCCTTTATTATCGAACGGGCTATTTCATTGAGAAAACGAAAAATTCTGGTGCCGGAAATTTTATCGGTAGTGAATAATTTTTCTTCATTAAAGGATATCGATTTAGCCAAAACGATCTGCGAAAAATATGAAGGCCCCCTGCCCAATGTGATAAAACTGGGCTTGCAAAATTATCATTTGCCAAAAAGTGAAATCAAGGAAATACTGGAGGACCAGGGGCGGCAGGAAATTAGAGCCCTGGAAAGAGGGCTGCCGGTGTTGGAAACCATTGCCGCCATAGCTCCGTTGTTGGGTTTGTTGGGGACTGTTTTGGGCATGGTGCGTGTGTTCGCTGTAATTAAAGATCAGGGTATCGGCCAGACGGCGGCCCTTTCCGGCGGGATTTCGGAAGCCTTGTTAACCACGGTTACCGGTTTGTTCATCGGTATTCCCGTATTGATTGCCTATAACTATTTTACCAGCAAATCGGAAAGTCTGGTTCTGGACATAGAAAAATACACCAATCAGCTTATTCAAAAAATAAACAAGCTTAAAAATGATGAAACCCACTCCCGGCCGGAATCGCAGGCCGTTTAACGGGGAGGTTGCAGCAGATTATGAAACTAATGGATAAGAAAAATAAAAAAGTAACTCTCAACATGACCTCCCTGATCGACGTGTTGTTTATCCTGATCATCTTTTTTACGGTTTCATCCACCTTCCTGGAACAGCCCGGTATAGAGCTGAAACTTCCTGAAGCAAAGAGCTCGGAAGGACATACGGCGCAAAAAATAATTATTTATGTGGATAAGGATAAAAACGTCTTTCTCAACGATAAATTAGTCAGTATCAATAATTTAATAGAAGACGTAAAGCAAATGGCTAATTTCAGGAAGGACAAAAGCATTGTGCTCAAGGCGGACAGCGATGTTACGCACGGGCTGGTCATAAAAATAATGGATTTGTTGAGGGAACAGGGTATTTACAAAATTGTAGTTTCTACCAAAATGCCATCGTCCTGATTTCTGTACTTTAAGATGATCCGGCTACGATAAACACGCAACGGCTGTTATTTAGATTTGGGGCGTTTATGAATAAAAAAAAGAAAGTGGGTTTTGCTTTACTGGGCCTGGGCAAGCTGGGAACAGGATTTTATCGTATTTGGGAGCATAAACGGGCGGATATTTTGGAAGAGACAAGTTTTGATCTGGAATTAAGAAAAATACTTGTACGCCATTCCGATTTCAGAAGACCAACCTTTGTGGATCAGTCCCTTCTTACAACCGACATAAACGAAATACTGAATGATGAGTCCATTTCCATTGTTATCGATGCAATCGGCGGTATCGAGCCGACGTTTTCCGTTATTAAAAATATGATCGAACATAAGAAACATCTGGTTTCGGCAAATCGGATGCTGTTAGCGTCAAAGATGACCCAATTAACGGAACTGGCCAATACGCATAAAATATATATCCAGCCGGAGCCTGCTCTTGGAGGCGGGGTGCCGATTATCTCAGCCATTCAACGGGATTTGCTGGCTAATGACATTCGCCAGATGGTCGGCATTTTGAGCGGGACATCCAATTTTATTTTATCTGAGATGACTGCAAGGGAAACAACGCTCCAGGAAGTGTTAAAATTACCGGCCGTACAAAAAATGGGCGAAACCTTATCCGTAATCGATTACGAAGGTTCCGATGCCGCGCAAAAAATCGCCATACTGGCGGCCGCATCATTTGGAGTGGAGATAAACTATCTGCACATCCACGCCGAGGGTATTTCCGATATCGATCTGTTTGACATTCTTTCGGCAAAGGAGCTGGGATATGAAATAAAACTGCTGGCCATATTAAAGGAACACGAAGACAGTTTTGAGATTCGCATCCATCCGACTTTTGTACCGCAGAACCATCCCCTAACCCTGGTTAGGCAGGAATATACGGCCTTTTTTCTGGAAACCGATCTGTTGGGAGATTACATGGTGTATGGAAAAGGGGTCGGCATCGAAGCAACCAGCAGTCTGATTTTGCGCGATATTGTAGCTATTGCTTCGCTAACTTATAAAACCACCCGCAGAGACAATTATAAATTAAACTGGAATAAGAAAACCGTCTTGTCTATAGAAGATATTCACAGTGGTTTTTATCTTCGATTTCCGTGCATAGATAAGCCGGGTGTTATCGGCGAGATTGCCCGAATTTTAGGCGAACAGAATATCAATATCGCCTCGGCCCATGCTGAGGTACACAAAGAAGAGGGCATAGAGATTGGTTATGTTCATATTTTAATTGAAAACGCCCTGGAAAAAAGTGTGAAAGTGGCCATAGATCAGGTGGCAAAGTTGGACTTTATCCGGGACAAAATTAAACTTTTTCGCATATTATAAAAACAAGGAAGGTAAATGAAACACATTCGTTTTACCGATGGAAAAACCTATGAACCGTCTAAAATTATCGGCATCGGTCGTAATTATGTTGCGCATATCAACGAAATGAACTCCGAGCGAACAGAGGAACCGGTTATTTTTTTGAAGCCCAACAGCGCACTGCACGACATATATAAACCCATTCCGATACCGCAGAATATGGGATCGGTTCATCACGAAATTGAGCTGGCGGTCTGTATCGGCCGGGATGGCAAACATATACCCCGGGCAGATGCTATGGATTACGTGGAGGGCTACGGCCTTGCCCTTGACCTGACCTTGCGGGATGTACAGTCTGCGGCAAAACAAAAAGGCCTGCCCTGGGCGCTGGCCAAAGGATTTGACCGGTCCTGTCCGGTTTCAGAATTTGTATATAAAGAACAAGCGGAGCAGGTAAATAATTTAAATCTCCGGTTGATGGTAAACGGCGCCGTTCGACAGGAAGGCAACACAAAACAGATGTTGTTTGGTATAGATGAAATTATCGCCTATGTAAGCCGGTTTATTTCATTATTACCCAGAGATATCATATTAACCGGAACGCCGGCCGGGGTGGGGCCTCTGCAAAACGGCGATACCATAGAAGCATCCATAGACAATATCGCTCAGGTAAAAACTTCGGTAATCCGGGATAAATGATGGAACAAACAGCGACAAAAAAACAGGAAATGGCTGCTGAAAAAACGGCTCAACTGCTTCGGATAATGGAACGATTGCGTAAAGAATGTCCCTGGGACGCCAAACAAACCCACCATTCCTTAAAGCCGTATTTATTGGAAGAAACGTACGAGGTGCTGGAAACGATCGATGGCGAAGAATGGGATAAGCTGGCCGGGGAATTGGGCGATCTTTTATTGCAAATTGTATTTCACAGCACCATTGCCGAAGAAGAGGGGCTATTCGATTTTGCCGAAGTGGCGGAACGGATTTCCAATAAACTTATTGAACGGCATCCCCATGTTTTCGGGGACAAAACCATTCATGACGCTAAATCGGTTCAGGAGAACTGGGAACATTCCAAAGTAAAAAATGAAGATCGGCAATCGATTCTAAGCGGTGTACCCCGGGCCATGCCGGCTTTGCTACAGGCACAGCGTCTTCAGGAAAAAGCCGCCACCGTAGGTTTTGACTGGGGCGAGCTGCAGCCTGTTATCGCCAAAATAGATGAAGAGTGGAATGAGTTCAAAACAGCCGTGGAAAAAGGTAATTTACTCAATGCACAGGAAGAATTTGGCGACGTATTATTCAGCATGGTCAATATTTCCCGATTTATCGGAATTAATGCAGAAGACGCCCTGCGCAATACCAGCCAAAAATTTATCCGCCGTTTCTCGCACATCGAAAAGCAATACAACAGCAATCCGCAGGCTATGAAAGAAGCCGGACTGGAGGAACTGGACCGGCATTGGAATGACGCCAAGGATGTGACAAGGTAAAATGAGCCGTATGATTACGAACTATCTGACTTTTATCGGAAAAGCGTCCGATATGGATGAAATAGCCCGCCTGACGGGAGTTTATCTCAACAGAAATAACCTGCTTGATCGTTTTCAAATAATAAAGCACCGGGTTCATCCACGGCCGTACCGATTGTTGTTTTCCGCGCCGGAAGATAACACGGCGATGGATTGGATTAATTCCTTCTCCGCATGTCCCCGTGCCGAGTTACTCAACCACCGGGTTTCCTTTGAAAACGCTTCATTTTTTTTTGTACCTGCTTATCAGGAGCAGAAGGAAGGTTATCTGATCCGGATAGACAGGGACAGCGATACAGCAGATTTGGATGAAATTATCTCAGCCTGGAAAAATTGTAATATGATGGCCGCAAATTTACAAAAACAGACCACAACAAAGTTTGTTGAGGAACAGGGTAACCTGATTTCCCAGTTGGTACACGACGTTCAGGCCATTATTTTACTGAACGAAAGTGTGCAGAAACCGGATGAATTAAGAAACAGGTTACGCTACCAAAGAAAAGTGAATCAAAATATTACCACATTTGTCCGGGATACAGAGCTTTTAAAAATACCGGTTTCCATAAAAGATATGATCCGCAGCGCATTGGAGTTATTGGGTGAAAACAGGGAATTAGTCAAGATTTTGTCCGTTCCTTCCGATACAACAATAGAGCTGGACACAGAGCTTTTCGCCCGCGCGTTTAATGAAGTTGTAAAAAATGCAATTTTTCATAATAAAGATCGGAAAGTTGAAATAGGCGTTAACATCGAGCGCGAACCTTCGATCTCACCGCTTTCGCGTTTAAATTGGATAAAAATTACAATTACAGATAACGGCAAGGGGATTCCGGCTGATTTTTTACCGATGGTAAAAGCCCCGTTTTTTACCACGCGTAAACAGGATGGCGCCGCCGGTTTCGGACTTGCATTGGCTGAAAAAATTATAAATGCCCATTCGGGTTATTTGGAAATCGACTCAACGCCGCGGCAGGGCGCACGGGTTACGATTTATTTACCTGAGAGCGAATGATCCATGAAACAGATGCCTCAAAAAATTCTCATTATTGAAGACAACGCGGTATGGCAGCAAAGCTATAAAAAATGGCTTGGAACAAGCTACCGGTATGAATTTGCTTCGGAAGTGCATAAAGCAAAGCAAGCCTTCGAACGCTTTTTACCCGATATTGTCCTGCTCGATCTCGGCCTGCCGTTAATAGAACAGGGTTTGGATGTTCTTGATTTTATAGTGAGCAAAGGTACGGATGTTAAAATTATTGTAATAACTTCTTCGCAGGATCACCAAAATGCGCTGGAAGCGCAGCGACGGGGCGCTTCGGCCTACTTTTTTAAAGGTGAAAATATAAAAGAAGAATTACCGCTGGTTGTTCGCAGGGCTCTACACATGCAGGCCCTGGAACGGGAAAATCGAAATTTAAGACAGCAACTAACCAGCACACTGCATTTTGAAGGCATCGTTGCGGTTAGCAAACAAATGCAGAATATTTTGAAATTAGTAGAACAGATCCGCAATACCAAAGAACCGGTCTTGCTCACCGGCGAGTCCGGTGTTGGAAAAGAAGTCATCGCCCGTCACATTCACAACCGCAGCAAAATTTCCGGCAAACCCTTTGTGGCCATCAATTCGGCGGCGCTGCCGGAAAATCTGCTGGAAAACGAACTGTTCGGTCACGAAAAAGGGGCTTTTACCGGAGCGACCGATTTAAAAAAAGGACAATTCGAAGCCGTGAATGGCGGAACTCTGTTTTTGGATGAAATCGGCGAACTGCCTCTCAGCATTCAGGCCAAGCTATTGCGTGTTTTGCAAGAGAAAAAATTTTATCGCCTGGGCGGAACCAAAGAACACTCCGCCAATTTTCGATTAATTACAGCGACCAACCGTGATTTGGCCGAAGAAGTAAAAAAGAAAAAATTCAGGGAAGACCTGTATTACCGGTTAAATGTGATTCCCATCCGTATTCCGCCTTTGAGAGAGCGCCCGGATGATATCCCGGCATTAATCAGTCACATTGCAGCCCGCTATTGTCGTGAAAACAATATCCCCGAGCCTCGTTTTGATCCGACGCTTATCGCTTATTTATCCCGGCTGCAATGGAAAGGGAATGTACGCCAGCTGGAAAATACACTGATCCGTATGCTGGTGCTCAATCACCAAAACTTAACAATTAAGGACATTCCCGAAGATATACAGGAAGAAGAAAATCCAGTATTGCAAAATGCTCTGGCAAACCGATTTACCCTGGAAGAAATCACAAGGATGTATGTAAATATGGTTTACGAGCACGTGGGCCGCAATAAAAAAGCCGCCTGTGAATTTTTGGACATAAATTATCGCACGCTCAGCAGCCGGCTGGGATCCAAATAAATTGTATTTAATGCAATTCACAATTTTCAAAGATTGTAAAAAATACAACCCTCCCGCATAAAAACACTACTAAACCCAGTAGAAACAAACAGATATGCATAGCCAGCCCATAACCCATTAAATTACAAATAGTTATGTTGTGGCATGCAGCTTGCTTTCCATATTGCCAAACAAACAAGGATCGGGTTATGAGTTTAGAAAACATTATCGACAGTAATTTAAAAATAGTATCCATGGCGGATGAGCAAGGACGCAAATACTATTCAATTCGCCTGGCCTTTTCGGATAATGATGTGGTATCGATATATCACAACAGTATAGAAGAGTTGGTAAACGAGCTGCCCGAGATCATCGGTTCGGCCATTCAGGCCAGGATAGTCTCGGAAGGAATAACCGTTAACTAAGCAGGGGGAAGGATGAAGATTTTTGTATGTGAACAGGACCCGTACCGGGCTAAATTAATTCATGATATTTTAGGAGTATATAATTACAAGATAGTTACTGTAAATAAATTCGGTGATTTTTTCAAAGAAGCCTATCAACAAAAACCGGCTGTTATCGTGATGAATGAACAGTTTGCCCGTGAATCAGGCACGGAAGTGCTCTCAAAATTAAGAACCGATCCTGTTACGTCAAGCATACCGGTTATCTTCATCAGGAACAATAATGTAATGGACAATCCTCTGCCGGTTAACAGCGACGGTTTAACCGAGTTTGTCGCCGAACCGATTAAGATCAAAAATTTACGTCATTATATCGACCGTTGGACTATATTCAGGAGTTTGTACATAAAACATTAATTATGGAATGGATATTTTTAGTGGCACAGGTAATACTTATCGCATTGTGGTTGGTCTTCAAAGGAATCAGTATCAAGGATGATGTTTTTTCATAACCAATCATAATGCGTAATTAAAAAAGGCTTTTATATCAACAATGTCAAAAATACCTCCCTTTGTATTGAAAACATATGATATAAAAGCCTTTTATTTTTTACTCACTTTGGCCAGCGGCCCTCCACCGCAATATTTAACGGCGAATGTTTCCTGACAAATTCTTCCACCGCTTTTCTTACCTTAATTCCCGTATATTCAAACACATCATCCGGTAAAAAGGCCAGTTTGGTCAGGCCATAATTTCCTTTGGCTAAATAAGCGCTGGTGGCCACCCGGTAGGTTTGATGCGGATCAAGAGGTTTGCCGCCGATTTTAAAGGAAAGGATACGTTTTCCATCGGGCAGACCTTTATTTGAAATGATCCGACCACCGCCGATAGCAAACCCGTTATTGTAACCGGCAATACTTCCTTCCATCAGATCGTACAACAGTTTTCCTTCCATTTTAATGACAACAATCTCATTGCCAAAGGGAAAAACGCTGCTTAAATCGCGAGGGGTTATGGGCCCGATAGGAATGTCGGCGCGCATACTCACATAATTATTGAAGGCGAAATCGGCTCCGGTTGACTCGAGCATGGCATCGCACATTAAGTTGGATAACCGCGATTCTCCCTGAAGATTACGGTTAAGCGATTGTACCGTCTCTCCGATCATTTCATCAAAACCGGGTTCGTATTGCTCTTCCAAAGAACGAATCAGATTGGCGGTGGATTCTTCGGGCCAGAATTCGTCCAAAGAGAGCAGCAAAAGACTGCCGTCCACCGAAGGCAGGTCATATCCGGTAACGGTTTTAGTGCTTTTATCAATATTCAGGGTAATTAAACCCAGGTTTCCGCCGCCGGCATAGTTTTGAACACAAATGGTGTGGTTTACCGGATCCTCCCACGGTTCCTGATAACCGCGCGGGATATGCCCGGACACGATTAAATCGATCCCGGCAACGCTACGGGCCAGCTCCATCGTATTGACATAGGAATCTTTAAAAATATTCTGTGCTTCCTGTTCGCGCAGGACATCATACCCTTCTTCGGAATCGTAGGGCAAACCGAGGTGAGCCAAGGCAATTATGATATCTGCATTTTGTTCTTTAAGCTGTTCTACGGTTTTTTGCGCTGCTTGTACCTCGCTAAGAAAACGCAGCCCACGGATACGTTGAGGATCTTCGTTTTGTTCTGCGGCTTTGGAAACGATACCGAACAAACCGATTCTCAGGCCATTTTTCTCGATAATCGTATAGGGCGTAAACGGTTCGGCGGTTTTTAGTGATGCGCTGTCGATAACATTTGCCGCCAATAAGGGAAAATGCGCTTGCCGGCCAAGAGCGGTTAGGTCTTCCCGGCCAAGATTGAAATCATTAATACCGGGGACGGCGGCATCGTATCCCACGTGGTTCATATATTCGACAATCGCCCGGCCTTTGGAATCCTCTCCCAGGGGTGTTGGCCCGAAAATAAAATCCCCGCCGTCCAGCAGCAACACTTCTTCACCGTTGAGGCGCGCCTGCCGGCGAATTTTATTAATAATGGCGGCCGTGGAGGCGCCGCCCCCCAGCTCGGGCGGAAAATCGGGATTCATAAAGGTGGCTTTTTGCCAGCCGATGCCGCCGCGTAAATCATTGGTATAAAAAATATGCAGCTTTATCGTATTCTGTGCGCTGAGAAAGGAAACGCAAAGGAAAAAGGAAAAAATTGTAAATATTGGCTTCATTCGATTACCATCCGTTATTCACCCAGTGAAAAGAAAACATATTGAATACTCAGCCGTCCGTATATGGTTGACAGCGTAACTTTATCCAGCTCGCTGCCCCGGCTGAACAACCCGTAGATAGAATCGTCAAAAAGATCGTATTGATAGTAAACCTGGCTGGAAATCCCTGCGGAAAGATCGACGGTGACGCCCAAAAAACGGAAGCTGGTTCCGAAGGTGATAAGTGATTCGCTGAAATTACGGCTTTCCCGCATAGAATTATACCGGAACCCGAAGCGTAAAGGTATCTCATCGAAAAACAGGTGTTCCACGCCGGTACGCAGAGAGTAAGTATCGTTAAATTCCAGACCGGGCCGTAAATCATCCTTAAATTGACTCCAGAAATCATACACAAAATCAAACGAAAGACGACCGGAAAGGATATTGGTAAAACGGTAATCAAGCCCCAGGCCAAGCCGCATCGGATAGCTAAGCGTTCGGATTTCCTGCCGGTTTTTATCGGGCGCTTGCGTATTTTCATATCGATTCAGAAACTGTATTTCATACGGACCGCGTATTAAGAATCCGGCCGAAAGACGATCGCCAAAACGATAATGCAATCCGAGGGAAAACACAAGCGGTGTGTTGTTTAAGGTCTTTGTGGTTTTTTCATTGCTTTTAATCGCTTCTATTTCTTCGGGCGGAAACATCTCCTCCCGCGGTGACACAGAGGCTAGAGAGTCTATGGAACCGCTGAGAACATCTACCTGCAAACCGACGCTTAAATTATCCAAAGGCTTAACGGCAATGGCAAGGGGAATTCTGTTCAGCCGGCCTGTAGATTCGATGCTGTTGTAGCCAAGTATTTTGTCCTTTTTATAGTCGGGGGTGCGATTGGGATTGCCCACTTCTTCGCGGTAATGATACGTGAAATCGATAAATGGCAAAAAACCGCTGCTGAGAGACAGTTTATTTACCGCAGGCAGATCTACCGTGTACGAGATTAGGCCGTATCCGTTGGGATACCAATTTTTGTTAAACGAATAGGAACCGTAGCCGTTAAAACCCTCAAAAGAATCGTAATAGGGATAGGCCCGGTCTTCTTCTACGTGATCAAGAAAAAAACCGGCGTTTAATCCGATACCCGCTTTACCGTTGCCGAGAAGGGCCGGATTCAAAAAGGAAGCGTCCACTGCCTCTCCGCCGGCAATGCCGCTGCCTCCTAAAGCCAGCGCCCGAGCGCTCGATGCCGGAACTTCCCGGCCATAGAGCATATAACTGAAATTTAAGTCAAGCTGTTGACCCGGCAGCGCTGAAAAAGAGAAAAATATAAGGGGAAAAAGTATTCGCTTTTTGTACTTCATTGAAACTCCGAATATTAGAAATTATAGTTTATCTCAAAATAAAACAGATTGGAACTTTGCCGTAGCCAGTCGGTTTCAAACCGTTTTTCCGGGTTATCATTCCGGGTTAAATTGTTTGCCGAAAACCAGGAACCGGAAATAGGTTTATGGTGTTCACCCGTATATTTAAGACGCAAGGTCAAATTCGGACTGAGCCGGCTGTAGAAAGAAATCCAGTAGCGAAGAGCGCCTTTTTTACTATCCATAACCACAAACTGGGTATCTTCAAAATTCCACAGGAAACCGTTATAATAGGTTAGCATCCCGCTTATTTTGAAATAGCGGTTAAAATTGTGGATATAATTGGCCGAGATAGCCTCACCGTCCAATACAATATCCTGGAAGACCCTGGGCCGGGGATGATTGATCAGCTTGGAAACACTGTACAACAGGCTGAAACTATCATAGCCGGACAGGCGCATACGAACGCGGCCCCGAAACTCGTAATTTTTATAGAAACGGGTGGTGCTCAGGCTGTTGGTCTCTTCGCGGGATTGCCATTTATTGCGTAATTGAATGCTTAACGGATAAACCGGACGATAGTCTATGGTTCCGACCAGACGATACATTTTGGCGGCGTCGGCCTTGCGCTGCCAGTTATCATATTGCAGCCGGGTAACCAGTTTGCGGGAAAGCTGATAGTAGCTGTCGATATACAATCCCTCTTCTGCCTGGGGTTGAGGATTGTTGGTATAGAGTTGCCCGTACAGCACCGATTGCAGATAATAATAATCTTCGTACATCGTTCCCTTATAACGCCGGTAATTGGAAAAAGACCGCTGATAAGGGTTATCGAAGGCCAGATCGTAGTTGCGGTATAAGAGTAGGATATTAAAAGATGAAAACTGGGTGAAGGCGGAAATTACGAAAGCTTTGGGGTTATTCCCAAAGAACAGACCGCCGGCGCCTTTATCCAATTCGCCCAGTTCGCCCTGAATGGCGATATTTTTAATTACGGTCTGAAAATCTATGCCAATGACCCTCCGGAATGATTTGGCCGCACTCCAGAAAGGATTGCTTCCGCTGGATACCGGGCCTCCGTACGCCTGTTTAATTTCGCTGTCCGTGGTTACCTGACGAATATCCCAGTGCGAATCGCCGCGATAATCCAGCCCGACGATCTGGTAGGGATCGGGATCGATGGGACGGTCGTAAGCGCTTTCGTAAAAACTCATACCCAAAAAAGTGCCGGGTAAAAACGTGTACTGAATCCGCCCGCCGTAGGTGAGTTCTTTAACGGTGTTCAGCCAGCTCAAGTTATCATATTCGGGGCTGCGCAAAGAATCGCCCAGAGCAAACTTAAAACGCTGGTCGAGAACGATAAGCTGGTTAAAGCTGCGCGTCAGGCTGTCTCCGTACAAGCCGCGGTTCAGGATAGCGTCGCGGTCGTCGAAGGAAACAAAGCCCAGCAGGCTCAAATCTTTGTAATCCAGCTCGGCCGCGGCGCCTTTCAGGGTATATTCCCGGGTACGCGATATGTCTCCGGCGATGCCCTGAAAGCGTTTGCGAAAACCGTAACCGGATTTTCTGGGCGTGAAATAATCGGTTGTTTCCATAACCACACCCTGGCCCATCGTCACGCTGTAGTTACCCACATACAGACGACGAAGATTGAACGGACCCAGTTGCTGGTTTTCCATCCCGAAGAAAAATTTCATATCCGGCAAATGGATACCGCCGATGGAATAGGTTTCGCCGGGTTCATTCAAAGTGCGGTAATAGGTAAAGCCGAATTTATATCTTTCGCGGTAAGTAAAACGACCGCGAACATAGGTGTTGGGCAAAAGATTAAAGCCGCTGCTTAAATCGCTTTGGATGGCGGAAAGGCCGGCTTCCTGCGACTGCTCCCCTTCGGTAGCCATAAACGGCGTGTTGTCCACGCGCATGGAAACATAGCCGTGCCAGCGGGCATCGCTTTCCACATCACTGTAGTCCAGAAAATAGCGCGCCGAACGATAGGCATAATTGGTCAGTCCGGGTACCCGGCGCAGATCACGTTCATCTCGAATCCAGTGCACATTTTTGCGATGTTTTAAAATGGCCACGGCGTCGATGGGTGAAACATTCTGCAGGTTAACCAGTTCATCATACCGGGCATTGTTCACGTTGATCGGTTCCAGCGCTTTTTCAATCCACAAATCGACAAAAGCGTCGTTCACACCGTCGTCGGAGCTCCAGCGGTCAAGACGAAAGTAAATCCGCTCCATTTTTTCCTGAGCGCTAGTCAGTTGGCGAAACGGCTCCACCCGAATAAGCGGTTTGATCTTTAAGAAGGTTTTCTGATCCATACCCTCAACGGTCCGCAGGTCATAGATACTTTTTAAGGGACCGCGGAAGGTAACCCGCTCATAAATGGCTTTAGCCAGGGATTCCGGAACCGGCAGCTGCAACACCTCTTTATACGAAGCGTTGTTGATGTCCAGCTGATGATCGCTCGTATATTGCCCGGCGGATAGCATCGAAAAAATAAAAATAAGAATCCAGAAAGGTTTAAAAATTTTCATATACGAATTAGTTTTTCCCAAAATTATAACTGATACCAAATTGATGGGTTTCGGCCAACACAGGATGGTTGCGGAAGGCATAATCGATCACAAAGCCGGCATAGTTCAAACCGAAACCAACGGAAATACGATTGGGCATGGTGCTGGCGCCCATACGCAAAGAAAAGAAATCCACAGGATAATATTCAAAGCCGCCTTCCACCATAATATCCGAACCGATGGTTTTTTCCATAACCAGCGTAGTTACCAATCCGCTGATCGGCCGGTAAGCGGCTCCGGCCACGATACGCTGGGGCAGTTCTCTTTGCAGGTCTTTTCCAAAGGAGGGCGCGTTCAGGTTGTAAACAAATACCCCCAAATAGGTACGATGATAAATAGACGCCTGTAGCCCCACATCAAACCCGATAGTCCCGGCCGATCCAAGCTGCAAGCCATCCACCGATTGACCCAGCTGCCAATTAAAATAGTTAACGTTATAACCGACGGACAGGGAAGAATGGATATCATTCAATAAATAAAAACCGTGCGAAATTTTAGCCGTGTATTCGCTGGACATCCATTCGCCCTCGTATTCAACTCCAAAATTCTCGAAGGAAACGGACAGCCCGCCAAAAGAACCGGGTAAGGGCATTGCCGCAGCAAAAAATACATTTTTAAAGAAACTCAGATTAAAAAGGCGCTGGTAAGTAAAACCCGCCGAATAACCGTTTAACTGCGCCAGCCCGGCAGGATTATAATAAGCCGCCCAAACGTCATTGGCTACGGCAACAAAAGCGTTACTCATTGCCGTTGCCCGGGCCGAGGGGTAGCGGTCGTCAAAGGCGCCGGCAAGTATTTGCGAATTTAAAAACAGAAGGATCATAAAACCGTAAATAAACTTCATTGTTTGCCTCATTTAGAAAAGAGAATATTTACCTCATATTTCCGGAATTAAAATAAACTTTTAGCCGTTCTGCCCCATACCTCCGCATCGGGTGAGAAGCGTAAAAAACGTTTTATCTCAAAACCGTCCCTACCACAATAGGAGCCGTTTTGGTTTGCCGTTCGCCGGTATCGTTATCCACAGCTTCCAGATGGCAGATATACGTTCCGATCGGTACCAGTTCGTTCAGCGCGTCGCGGCCGTTCCAGTTTATTTCCACATCATACGGCGCGCCGTCAAACAAGGTGGTTACCAGACGGCCGCCCAAATCAAAAATGCGTATGGTGATGTGCGAATTGCTATTTTTGACCGTATAATCGATGGGCAGTTTTTCGCCTTTTTCCGGAACAAATGGCCGCGGAGGCAGGTTTAGTTTTACTTCGTAATAGCCGGGTTTTAAAGAAGGGTCGAACACTTCCAAATCTTCCTGGTAGCCCGGCAAAATCTGAATATCGCCGCGATAGGTACCCACCACACCGCGCACTCTGATGTAATCGCCCTTGCGGAAACCGTCGGTTTTGAGACCGGTGTCGCGGTTAATGCGTACGGTAACCTGATCGGCATTGTCGCTTACATACAAATTGGAACCATAATCATCGCTTGTAACATTGGCGATACGGCCTTCCACCTGAATCCAGGTGCCCTCGTATTCCGCAGGGTCCAGTTTCTGGGCTTCGAATGGCGAAAATTCCAACGGTTTCGGCAGCGTGCTGTTGGTCTTCAAAACCCGTACCGTATAGCCGGTAAGTTCCAGCACCCGGTCGTTATTACCGCTTACATATTCGGTCAGAAGGCCGCTGATGACGATATAATTTCCACGCTTGATATCGGCGTCTTCGCGACGGTCAAATATATTGATGCCGCGCCCGGAACCGTCCTGCATATAGGCGCTGGTCTGTCCGGAACGCAAAATACCGGAACCGATGACCACCGTACCGCGCAACGAAACCCGGGTACCCGGATCCAGCTTTCGCGCTTCGGCAATAGGGATGGTTGGGACGCCGGTGCCCGTACCCACAAGAAGAACCGGGCTTATTTTTATTTCGCTGAGAGGCCCGGCCGCTTCTCCGGACCAGATACGAAAAACGGAAGCCGTATCCGCTGCGGGTGTGTGCAGACCGCCAACGATAATGCTGCCCTGGGCCGGTTTAACGAGATAGGCCTGACTTATAACGATCTGATTGCCGGTAACGGAAACATCTGCGGAAACCAGATCGCCCCCCAGGTTTATATCCGCCGGATTTTCCGACCAGCCCCAGTAGGAAGGAATGTCGATAGCGATGCGCTGTACGGTGTCTTCGCTGGTTGCCGTAAAGGCAAACTCCAGGGTAACATCTTCGTCTTTCCCAACGCTGTCCGGGGTTACGGAAACCGAACCGCTTCCGGCGGCAAACTCCTTGAGCCGGGTCGGGAAGAGATCATCCTGATAACCCACCAGCAGCTGCGCTGCGGAAGAAAACTCGTCGATTACCGCGCGCACACCGATGGTATCGCCCTCACTGAACACGGTTACGTCAATTCCGGTTGTTTGCCAAACGCGGATAACGATGGACGCTGTGCCGTCGTCGATGGTGATGTTGGAATTGCCGTCCGTAAAGGTGAAAATACTGCGGATGATGCCGGCCGTTTCAATCATCGTTCCTTTTAAAGAAAGATCGGAGGCCTGGCTGATGCTCATCAATTGAACGCCGGGCACTTCGTTTCCGGTGGAAATCACTTCGGTTGTAAAATTTTGTATTTGCGGGTCGCCCCGGTATTCGGAAACCTGGCCGGTTATGCGGATGCGGTTACCACGTACCAGGTCAGGGAAATCGGTACCGAAGTCGCTTAAATTGATCCCCCGGCCGGATTCATCCTGGATATAGGCGTCGGTGCGGTCGGTGCGGGTAATACCGGCGCCGATGGCCACTACAGCCTCCAGGGTAACCAGTTGTCCGTTATATTGGCTAAAGTTTTCAAGAATTTCGCGAATGGTCAGTTTCTTTTTAACCACAACGGCAGGGAAAATACCGATGGGCGTCAAGGTGCCGCCGGTTACGGCCGTTTTTATCCGGAAGGAATACAGACCTTCATCCGCCGGAACCGTTACACTATTTATGTTGCAAACAGCAATATCCGTATTGGTTACAGCGGCATTGCTGATAGTGATGGTATCTCCATTTATGGATAATGCGGCACCGCTCAATCCGGTTCCCTGCAAAACCACATCGCTTTCGCTGCGGCTCCAGTTGAACGCAGCAGGAACCACAATTTGTACGGATGTCAGTGTATACTCCGTGCTGCCGGTTAAAGTGATTTCAAAATTGTGGCTGCTGTTTGTCTCCACCGTGTCGGGATTTATAGTTGCTGTTCCGCTGCCGTCTCCGGCCGTTTCGCTAAAGCTGCCCGGTGTGGGGGTCGCGTCTGCGAAGCTGGTTTGCCAGTCTTCGCTGGCTTCGTTATGGCCGCTCAGGCCGTTGCCGTTGCTGCTTACTTCGGAAACTTCGGCGATGCCTTTACGTTGAGGGCTTAGATCGCCTGTAGGCGCCTGCCGAGCTTTCTGCTGTGCGGTGGGCAGGTCATCCAAATAGGCAGAAACGTCGCCGTCTCCGTCAGGGCCGTCAATGGATACACCGGTTTTGTCCATCCAATAGGTATGGAAGGGAGCCAGCCCCCATGGGAAATAATCGACATCCTGTACCAGGTCGCTCTGGCCGTTCCATTTAAACAGAATGACCATACCGCGGGTGAATTCCAGTTTTGGGCTGGCGCCCAGATAAAGAGAGGTCATATCCGGGATGGCGTCATCCGTAGAAACGATTTCAAAATCGGCTTGTTTGCCAAAACGCCCGGCAAAGGATTGACCGTATAGCGCAACCACTATGGTTTGACCGGCTTTTATTGCGGTTTGAGGGAAGCGGCCTAAAAAATGAATCGCTTCCTGAGAAAACTGGTTTTGCACAATTTGATAATAGGTGTTGTAATTGGAAAGATAGTAGTCATCCAGAGCAACGGTTTGACCGGTTGGATTATATATCTCTATAAAAGCAATGTCGGCTTCACTGTCCGGAGGGATCATTACTTCGCTTATAAGCAAATGATCCTGGGCGAGAAGAAGTACGGGTAATAAAAAAAGAACAAAAAGCTGCTTCATAACAGCGCTCCTACTTGGAATTGCAGATTCGGATGAAAAAGGGTAGTTATCTCAATAAAAGAATGTAGGAAGCGTAGAATTTAAAATCAAGTTGACCTAAAGTATATTAAGCAGGAAATCATCATAAAAAGCACCCTAAAGATATTTAGTTGGGGAGACGAATAAAATAATGTTTTTAAGGTACCGATTTATATAAACACAGGAGGAAATGTAGTAATGAAAGTTTGGATTGGTGTAATCATCCCGATGCTGTTTTTATTTAACTTTAACCTGAACGGACAGGTGCTGGAAAGCGATTCTCTGGCTTTGGTGGCAATTTATGACAGTACCGACGGAGCCAACTGGACGCATACCTGGGATTTGAGTTCAAAGGTTTCCGATTGGTACGGAGTTACCGTTAAAAGCGGCCGTGTTACGGAGTTGAGTTTAATAAACAATAACCTTAACGGAAAGCTGCCGGGACAACTCGGCGACCTTACGGCGCTGACCTGGCTAAAAATCGGGCAAAGTTCCACGTTGACCGGCCCGATTCCCGAAGAAATTGGTAATTTAAAAGAGCTCAAAACCTTGTATTTTTATTCGTGTCATTTAAACGGTTCTTTACCGCAAAGCCTGTCTGGCTTGACCAACCTGACTGAACTAATCATTCATTCAACGGATATTTCCGGTGCGATTCCCAGGGGACTGGATAGTTTAAAAGAACTGGTTACTGTGAAATTGTTCAGCAATGAACTCAGCGGGGAGATACCTCCCGAATTGGGCAATCTCCCGAAACTGGAGTCTTTGCAGCTCTATGATAACAATTTAAGCGGCAGCATACCATCAAGCCTGGTTAACCTGACCTCCCTGACCCAGCTGCATTTGGGAAATAATGACTTAACCGGTAATATCCCGTCGAATATAGGCAATTTAAAAAACCTGGTTCTCTTTGATGCTTCACACAACAAACTTGCCGGTACCATTCCTGAGAGCATAGGACGAATGGATAATTTGGAAACGTTAAATTTATCCTATAATGATATCGGTGGATTCATTCCCGATAGTCTGGGAGATATGGCCGCTTTGGAAAGCTTGAATCTCGGCGATAATAATCTCAACGGTGAAATCCCAGAAAGCCTGGGCAACCTTTCCCAGTTGAGAATAGCCAATTTATACAAAAATCAGCTTACCGGAACGATACCCGAAACCTTAGGCAATCTTTCCTCGCTGACAACGATCAGCCTCGCAGAAAATGAACTGGAAGGAACTTTGCCGGAAAGCTTTGGTAAATTGACTCAATTACAATATTTAAACCTATATAAAAATCACTTTTCGGGAGCCGTTCCCGATACGATTAAAAGACTATCCTCTCTTAAAAATATCGCACTGTACGGCAACAGGTTTTCTTCTCTGCCCGATCTGTCCGGACTTCCCTCGTTACAGCGCTTATATGTTTATGAAAACCAACTGGTGTTTTCCGATTTGGAGCCGCAGCTTAAATCGACTTCTTTAACAACATTTAAATATTCCGACCAGGACTCTGTTGGGAATAAAATAGCGTTGGCTTTTCAACCCGGAGACACATTAAGGCTGGTTATGCATGTGGGCGGTGAATTTACCCACTACCAATGGGAAAAGGATGGCGTAGTCTTAAATGCGCCGGACGACAGCGTTTTGACGATACCCGATCTTTCTGACGAAGACACCGGAGTTTACACATGCACAATGAGCAACGACAGTCTGCCCGATTTAACTTTATACAGCCGGCCGGTAACGGTACATGTTTGGGAATGCGCCATCACTTCGGATACCACCTGGAGCGCCGGGCAAACCATGGAAATCGGCTGTGATTTATATATCGGTCAGGGCGTTACTTTAACCATTGAACCGGGGGTGCGGGTTGTTTTTACCGGCCCTTATGCCATAACCGTTTACGGAGGAATTAGGGCGCAGGGCGCGGAAGAAGACACGATACGTTTTACGGCTGCCGATACGAGTACAGGATGGCATGGTATTCATTTCGCTGCCGGCGCGTCTGCCGAAGACACATCCGTTTTTTCTTTTTGCCGTTTTGAATATGCCCGCACGCGCAGCCTTGGCGATACTCTAAACGGGACGCTTTCCTTCGAGGATTCCAACAAAGTACGGATCAGCCATTCGTTGTTTATTCATAATGACAGTTATATGGGCGGAGCGTTATACTGCCGGAATATAAACGGCGCGGTTTTTGAGCATAACCGCTTTTACGATAACCGGGCCTTGCACGGCGGTGCGCTTTATGCGGACGCTGCGCAGCTTGTTATAGCCAATAACGTTTTTAAAAATAATGAGGCCGATTTCGGAGGCGCGGTCTTTTGCCGTAATAAAGCCACGGTGGAATCGGCCAACACCTATTTTTATGGAAACCAGGCAAGAAAAAACGGCGGAGTGTTTTATTTGTCCGAATCCTATCTTAAGTTGATTAACGGGGTCTTGGCCGATAATTCGGCCGATTACGGCGCCGGGCTTTCCGGTACCTATTCTCAGGCAGAAGTATTGAACAGTACCTTAGCCGATAATCATGCCGGCTTTTATGGAGGCGCATTGTATATTACCTTTAGTTCCAATTTTTCTGTTATTAACTCCATCTTATGGAATAACCGTGCCGACAGCAGCGCTCATCAGGTTTATTTTTACAAGGCCGGTAATGAAAATTCATTTATTTATTCGGACGTCGAAGGAGACAGCGCACAATTTGTCGGTACTCCGGACAATTTGAATTATGAAAACAATATTAATGCGGATCCGCTTTTTGCATTGAGCGGTCAAGAGCCTTATCAACCCGGGGAAAACTCTCCCTGCATCAACGCGGGCACACCGGACACCAGCGAAATCGGAACATTTATCGCGCAGGATATTTTAGGCAACCAGCGGGTTATTAATGACCGGATAGATATGGGTGCCTATGAATGGAAAAGCCAAACGGCCATTGAAGTTGCGAAAGGCCATTTACCTGTAAAAACAGAACTATACGCCAATTATCCCAATCCTTTCAATCCATCCACGATAATTGCTTATGATTTAAGCCGGGCCGGTGTGGTGCGGCTGCGGGTTTATAATGTTTTAGGTCAGTTGATAAAAGAGTTGGTAAATACCCGTCAGCAGGCCGGGCATTATAAAGTGGAGTTCGAAGCCGAAGGTCTGTCCAGCGGCGTTTATTTTTACGAATTGAAGGCGGACAACTTTTTACGGGTCAAAAAAATGCTGCTTGTGCGCTGAACAAATTTGAAGTTATTCAAAAGGCTTTTCAAACGCCGGCTGTTCTCGTCTTCAGCCGGCGTTTTTTATTTTTTGGTAGAGTTCCAGCAAAAGAAATCTTTCTAAAATTCGGTTGCTGGTATAATTTAAAAGCCGTATATTAAGCAATAAACTACACTTGCGGCTCAGCGGGAATGGATTGTTGAATTATTGAAGGGATGAATTGTTGCAAGAATTTTTTTGCTGATTTTATATAAGAAAAATCCACGTAAGCAGACGCTTATTCAGCTCATCAATTCAATATTTCAATAATTCATTAATTCCATACTTTAGCCCTTTCATTCTTTTCACAAAACATAATTATGGAGCTGTACTATGCGATTTTCTATGTCTCTATTCTCCAGTATCGGCAAAAAGCTCTTTATGGGGCTTTCCGGCTTAATGCTCAGCGGTTTTATTGTTGTGCATCTGCTCGGCAACCTGGCCCTGCTTAATCCAGATCGGGATCCGTTTAACAAGTATGCCCATTTTTTAACGCACGGATTGGGCAACGCGATTTATGTGGCCGAGTTTTTGCTGGCGGCAATTTTTATCATTCATATTGTTTATGCGGTTGCGGTAACCTGGGGTAACTGGATGGCAAGGCCTGTAGGTTACGCCAAAGTGACCAATGCCGGCGGCACCAGTCGCAAATCCATTGCCTCCACCACCATGATTTACGGCGGAGTGCTGATAGCTATTTTTACAGTCATGCACCTTTACCATTTCAAATTCGGCGAAGTCATTATGTACACCACCAAAGACGGCCAACAGATTCGCGACTTATATGCGGTGGTTTACCAGTTTTTCGGTAATATTTGGAACACGGTTTTTTATATCGTGGTAATGTTGATCCTGGGATTTCATCTCAGCCACGGCGTCTGGAGCGCGTTCCAGTCGTTGGGCCTTAACGGCAGGCGCTTTACGCCCTTTATTCAGGGATTTGGTTATGTATTTGCCGTTATTATGGGCGTTGGGTTTATCGGTTTACCGTTCTACATCTACTTTCTGACAGGAGGCGCACAATGAAATTAGACTCAAAAGTACCATCCGGGCCCCTGGCCGAGAAATGGGATAAACATCGTTTTGATATGAAGGTTGTGAATCCTAAAAATAAACGAAAATTCACCATCATCGTTGTCGGCACCGGTTTGGCCGGCGCATCGGCTGCAGCCAGCCTGGGAGAGCTGGGTTATAAAGTTAAAAATTTCTGCATACAGGATTCGCCGCGCCGCGCCCACAGCATTGCCGCACAGGGCGGTATTAACGCGGCCAAGAACTATCAGAATGACGGCGACAGTATTTGGCGTTTGTTTTATGATACCATTAAGGGCGGCGATTACCGCGCCCGCGAAGCCAATGTGTACCGTTTGGCTCAGGTGTCCAACAATATTATCGATCAGGCGGTTGCTCAGGGCGTGCCCTTTGCCCGGGAATACGGCGGATTGTTTGCCAATCGTTCCTTTGGCGGAGCCCTTGTTTCGCGGACTTTTTACGCCCGCGGGCAGACGGGGCAGCAGCTTTTGCTGGGCGCCTACAGTGCTTTGATGCGGCAAGTGGACGAAGGACGCGTGGATCTCTATCCCCGCCGCGAAATGGTTGATCTGGTACTCATCGACGGCAAAGCGCGCGGTATCATCACCCGCAATTTGGTTACCGGCGAGTACGAGTCGCACGTGGGCGATGCGGTGGTTCTGGGCACCGGAGGTTACGGCACGGCCTATTATTTATCTACCCTGGCGGTTAATTCCAATGCCTCGGCTGTGTGGCGCGCTCATAAAAAAGGCGCTCTGTTCGGTAATCCCTGTTATGTTCAAATCCATCCCACCTGTATTCCGCGCAGCGGAGATTATCAGTCCAAGCTCACTTTGATGAGCGAAAGTCTGCGTAACGACGGTCGTGTTTGGGTGCCAAAAAAAGCCGGCGATAAACGTCATCCCAACGATATCCCGGAAGAAGAACGCGATTATTATCTGGAACGCAAATATCCGACTTTTGGGAATATGGTTCCGCGCGATGTAGCTTCGCGAAACGCCAAAGCCGTATGCGATGAAGGCCGCGGCGTGGGAGAAACCGGATTGGCCGTGTATTTGGATTTTCGCGACGCCATTAAAGATTTTGGCCGAAAAACGATTGAAGAACGGTACGGCAACCTTTTTGATATGTACAAGGAAATTACGGATGAAGACGCCTACGAAGTGCCCATGCGCATTTATCCCGCGGTACATTATACCATGGGCGGCCTGTGGGTCGATTACAACCTGATGAGCACAATCCCCGGTCTGCATGTCATCGGCGAGGCCAATTTTTCCGACCACGGCGCCAACCGTTTGGGCGCCAGCGCTTTGATGCAGGGACTCTCGGACGGTTATTTCGTATTGCCTTATACCATCGGCAACTATTTGGGCGGAACCGAATTGCCTAAGGTAAGCGAAGACCACGAGGCCTTTAAGGAAGCCAGCAATGAAGCCAAAGCCCGGTACGACAAACTGCTTTCCATCAAAGGCAATAAAACGGTTAAGGAATTCCACAAAGAGCTGGGTGAGATTTTGTGGAATAAAGTGGGTATGGCCCGCAACGAAAAAGGCCTGAAAGAGGCGCTGGAAATGATTCCCAAACTGCGTGAAGAATTCTGGCAAAATGTAAAAGTGGCCGGTCGTCCGGATTCGTTAAATAAGAATCTGGAATTTGCCGGACGGGTAGCCGACTACATGGAACTGGCCGAGTTGATGGCCAAAGACGCTCTGCATCGCACCGAGTCCTGCGGCGGCCATTTCCGTGAAGAAAGCCAGACGGAAGAAGGTGAAGCCCTGCGCGACGACGAGAACTTCTCGTACGTTGCTGCCTGGGAGTTCAAAAAATTAGGCGAGTGGGAATTGCATAAAGAACCGCTTGTCTTTGAGAATGTAACCCCAACCCAGCGCAGCTATAAGTAAGGAGGTTCAAAATGGAAAAGAAAAATATCACCATATATGTTAAAGTCTGGCGCCAGGAAGATGCAAACACCAAGGGGCGTTTCCAAACCTACACAGTGGAAGATGTTAACCCGGATATGTCTTTTCTGGAAATGCTGGATGTGTTAAATGAAAATCTGATTAAAAACGACGATATCCCTATTGAATTTGACAACGATTGCCGCGAAGGCATTTGCGGTATGTGCGGGGTGGTGATAAACGGTACGGCGCACGGGCCGAAAAGCGGAACCACCACCTGCGAAGTACGTATGCGCCAGTTCAAGGATGGTCAGACCATTTTGGTTGAACCCTGGCGGGCGCGTCCCTTTCCGGTGATAAAGGACCTGGTGGTAGATCGTACGGCTTTTGACCGCATTATGTCCAAAGGCGGTTATATCAGCGTACGCACCGGTGGTGTGCCGGAAGCCCGTTCCATACTGGTGCCCAAGGAGAACGCCGATCAGGCTATGGATATGGCAGCCTGCATCGGCTGCGGCGCCTGTGTGGCCGCTTGCCCCAATGCGTCGGCGGCTCTGTTTGTGGGCGCTAAAGTGTCCCATCTGGGATTATTGCCCCAGGGCCGTCCCGAAGCCAAACGTCGCGTGGACCGCATGGTCGTTCAGATGGATGAAGAGGGTTTCGGCGCCTGTTCCAATCACGGCGAGTGCGAAGCCGTATGCCCGAAAGAAATTTCCATTACGGCGATTGCCCGCATGCGCAGGGAGTTTCTGAAAGCAGCGGTAGGTTAATAGATGTTGTAAAATATAAAAAAGGCGCAATGAACAGCTATTCATTGCGCCTTTTCTTTTTGCAATCCATTCGATTAAAAATACAACCGCATTCCCACTACCAGTTTATCGGTACGATATTTTTCGGAAGTGATCAGAGCTTTGTCCGTTGGCCAGTCGTAGCTGTAAGCTTTGTCATAATTCCAGAGGCCGACGGTATAACTGGCTTCCAAAAGGATGTTTTCACTCAGCCCCAAACCGAATCCGACGCTTAGATATTTTTTATCCATGGTTGTATCGGAATTTACAAATGGCGATGGGTTGTAACGCAATCCGGCGCGCAGGTTAAGCATCGCATCAAACAGTTTTAATTCGCCGCCAACGGCATAATTGATCACCGGTCCGAAGTTATCCTGGAAATATTTGTTTTCGTCCAACAAAAATGTGTAATCACGTTCATCCCGGTCTTCGGGAACCACATAGCGGGTTTGACTCCAGTCGCGATATTCAGCGGAAGCGCTAAGCACGATCAGAGGGCTGTGAAAGGAAACACCCGCGCTAAACTTGTACGGTGTGCGGATGATGTAGTCGAACGTGCCGCTGCCCAATTCATAGGCTTCGATAAATTCGTAAACCGTGTTTTCATCCTTTACCAGAATATCATAAGAGAGCTCGTCGGTAACCATCCAGTCTTCTTTAATTTTTAGATCCATAGGAAAAGTAACCGTGGCCCCGATACGCATAAAACGCGAAAAGCGCAACAGTCCGCCGGCTTTGAATTCCGTTCCGGAGTATTCACTGGAAATCTTTTGCTGAACATCATAATAATTGTAATAGAATTCTTCGATAACGCGATTATTCTGGTCAACAATATCATAACTGTTAGCCCCATTCACATCATCCTGAGAGTAATTGTAGGTGTAATTACTGCTGCCGCCGTAAAAATTAACCGTAAGGCCGGCGGAAAAATTTTTAGAGAAATCCGCGGCTGCCCCAAAAGACCATTGGCTGATGTTACCCTCGTTCTGCACGGTTAGCGATTGTTGAAGCTGGCGGTCAAAAGGCAGTACGCCGTAATAGCCCAGTTCATTGTCAATTTCGAAAGCCAAATCATTACTTGTAGGATTGATTCCTTTGAATTTAATATAGTTATCCAGATCATTGATCCGCTGGTACCCCATGGCAAAAACAAAACTACCCTGACTTACCGGAAAAGGTATGGCCATTCCCAGGCTTTTAAGTTTGGTAAACGATTCGGGATTGTAATTGGACCCATCCTGATAGTTAATAACCGGCTTGTAATTTAAATTGTAAATAGACCCATACAAATGGCCGTGATGAATCATAGCCAGTCCGGCCGGATTCCAGTAGATGGCGCTGTAATCGTCCGCTGCGGAAGTATAAGCGTTGCCCATTGCCGCTGCACGAATACCGAATCCCTGTTCGTTATCCAATAAAACGACCGCTTCTTCTGCCGATTGAGCCAGCGCTCCGGTAAAGATAATGAGTGTTAATAATGTTAACAGTAACGATTTAAAGAAAAGGTAACGATTCTTTTTTATCCGGTATTTCATTTTAATACAACTCCTTAATTTGGACATTCCTTTATCTCCCCAATCGCTCCCTGACTTATTTTACCGCCTTCTGGAAGAGCGACTGCTTCCGGAGCGGCTTGAACCGGAACGCGAGGAGGAACTTCGCGAAACACTGCGACCGGAAGATGAACGGCTGACGGATGACCGGGAACTCGAAGAACGGCTGACCGAACTGCGGGAGCCGGAATAAGAAGAGCGTGAACGGACGGAGGAACTGGAACGGGTATGACCGGAACGTGAAGACGTGTAACTTCGGTCGGATCCGCTTTTGCCGGTGCGGCTTATCTTTTTAACCCGTGGTGTACGATAGGAATCGGAACGTCCGGAATTTTTATTTACTCTGTAATACTTTCTTTTGGTCGTACCGCCGCCGGACCTCGAAACATTTGTTTTTCCACCGGTATTCGTTTTGCGGATGGTTACTCTTTTTACATTGTCCGAACCGCTTCTTGAGCCGCTGGTGCGTACCGCGATAAATCCGTCGTTAGAAGATCCGCTGCCGGCAGGCTGTCTGATACCGGATTTACGCGGACGTCCGTTGCTGCCGCCCAGAGCAACACGCTTGCTGCCGTTACCTCTGGCGAGAATCGTACCGCCTCTGCCAAAGGGCCTGGGTTGAAACGGCGGGCTGTATCCGTAGCTGGGAGGTGGATAATCCCAATAATACGGGTCGTAAATATAAACCGGGTAATAGACCACCGGAAACGCCGGGTACCAACCGTACCAACCGCCATAATAATACGAAGGATAAAATCCCCAGTGTATGTTCACATACCAGGGATCGTAGCACCAGCTATCCCAATACGGGCTGCCGTCGAAGTAGTAATAATTGATTTCCGGTGAGTAGATGGGCGTTTCACTAACATACATTTCACCGTCATCGGTATAGAACGTATCCTGGGCAGCTTCTTGCTGTTGTGCCAGATATTCCGGTTCTTCATAGCTGTCCCAGGCCTGCCGGGTTTGCGTCATGGCCAGTTTTGTGTAGCAGGAAGTTAATAAAAGTCCTGCCGTCAAACTGATTAGCAATGATTTTATTATGGAATTCATCGTATTTTTCCTCCTCGAATGCTTTTGTTCTCAATTAATGCAATTAACATACCATTAAAAGAAAAAATAGAAGAAACTTTTGGGAAAGAATCGGGCACGATCGTGTATCCTCTTGTTTATAAAGGAATAACAAATCCTGGCCGGCGGGTGAAAAATAAAAAGAAATAATTTATATGGAGGGATTGAATTTCAAATAAATAAATATTGAATACGGTGTTATCATTTAGGGTTGATAACAGTAAACGATGTTTACACAATACTAAAATAAAGAGTCTTTTGGTAAATCTATGGGTGAAATTTAAAGATCGAATTGTTAATTCGGAATCTGTATATTTCTTGATCTAAATACTCTCTTAGCTTAATAGAGGTCTGCAGCAGCAAATATATCTCTATCCGCATATCATCTCCTTCTTCCTGACCCATATCGTTTTGGGGAGGAGGAGTTTGAATGAACAATTTTTGATTTGTGCGGACGTTTACTACTATAAACTGACACCCGTTTACTCTTTTTCTTGTCGGTATTAACAGAGCCGCTACCGGCGGGCGGTCTTTGTTGGATGGGTTTATGGGAAGGAGGTAAACCGATGATCGGTTTCGGTTCTATAACAAGAGGAGATTGTTGCACCGGAGTCGGACTTTGAACAAAATCCGCTTCGGAAGAGCTTTCCGATACATCGCCCCTTACACGGCTAACAGCCAATTGAGTATAACAGGACGTTAGAAGAATGGCGGTGAGTGAAACGGCAACAAGACAGAATACTATACTTTTCATAACGGAACCTCCTCATTGTTTTCCGCTTGGATTCCGCAAAAAGCATACCATACCGATTTGCAGGAAAATAATTAGTCGCGCAGGGTGGCGATTAGGCGTAAGGGATGTATTAAAAGATTGAGTGCATCGACGATATGGTTTACAACAATATCGGCCGATTCAACCGTTGCCCGCGCGGCGCCTTCATTTTGAATAGCCGCGATACCCAGCGCCGCTTCTTTGAGCATCAAACGGTCATTGCGGCCATTGCCGATACAAACACAGCGATGTTCACCCAATGTGCGCACATAGGCTCTTTTTGCTTCGGCCTGATTTGCAGGAGGCAAAATTTTGGTGACTACAGGCAGGCCCTTCATTTCTTTACGAACCTTTCCAAAGGTATCGGCTGTAACGATATGTATTTCCATATCATTGCTCAGTTTCTCGATAGCCTCGGTTACACCGGCGATCAACCGGCCGTCAATAGCCAGTGTGCCGTTATAATCCATAACCAGATATTCCAATGATAGCAGACCGAAAACCGGGACGTCTATGCGAATCATATTTTAAAATCCTGTGGTATTATTTGATAGCGTTTGAGCATTTTGTGGAGCCCCACCCGGCTAACCCCCAGTTGTTCGGCAGCCCGCAGTACGTTGCCTCCGGTTTGCTGTAGGGCACGATGGATCATGGCCCGCTCAAGCTTTTCTACAGCTCTTTTCAGATTATTTTCACCCGGATAAATTTCATTCTCATCCGTGACCTGTTCCAGAAACTTTTTGGATAGTAGTGATGCGTCAATTCGGCTGTTATCATCAGCCAGAGTAACCAGCCTTTCGATCTCATTCTCCAGTTCGCGGATATTGCCGGGATAGCGGGCGTGGGTGAGAATGTGCATGGTTTCTTTGTCCAGACCTAAAATACGCTTTCCAATACGGCGGCTGTATTTTTTAAGAAAAAAATCGATCAGATCGGGGATGTCTTCACGTCGTTCATCCAAAGACGGCAGTTCAATCGGGAAAACGCTGAGTCGATAGTACAGGTCTTCCCGAAACCGTTTTTCCTGCACATCTTTTTGCAAATCACGGTTGGTAGCGGCAATGACCCGCACATCCACTTTTTTGGTTTGATTGGAACCCAGCGGTTTGATTTCGCCCTCCTGCAAAACACGCAGCAGACCCAGTTGAAAAGAAGGAGAGGTGTCGCCGATTTCATCCAGGAAAATTGTGCCTTTATCGGCCAGTTCGAACAGACCTTTTTTGTCCTTATCCGCTCCGGTGAAGGCGCCTTTCACATGGCCGAACAATTCGCTTTGCAAAAGGGTATCGGGTATGGCGCCGCAGTTTTGGGCGACAAACATTTTATCTTTGCGGTTGCTGTTAAAATGAATCAGACGGGCCAGCATTTCTTTGCCTGTGCCGGTTTCGCCGAGTATAAGCACGGTGGTCGGGGTATCCATGACCTTGCGCACCATTTTGAAAATTCTGAGCATTTTGGGGCTTTGCCCGATCATATTGCCCAGGTCAAGCTGCTTTTCCACCTGTTTTTGCAATTCTTCTTTTTCGCTGGCCAGTTTACGGTTGGCTTCCAGCAGCTCGGCCTGAAGTTGTTTGTTTTGGATTTCCAGGCGATACCGTTCGGCGGCATTTTTGACAATCTGTTTCAGATCGTCCGGCTCGAAAGGTTTGGAAATATATTGAAAAATTCCAGCGCGGTTCACCGCCTCGATGGTAGCCTCGATGTCGGCGTATCCGGTAATCAATATGCGCACGGCGTCGGGTTGAAGTTTTCTGGCCTCGGAAAGAAAGGTTACGCCGTCCATTTCGGGCATGCGCTGGTCGGAAATGATCACGCATATCGGCTGTGTTTTTACCAGCTTAAGGGCTTTCGGGCCGCTCTCAGCCGTAAGGACCTCAAAATCTTCGCGAAAAAGCCGTTGCAGGGTACGCAAAATTTCGGTCTGGTCATCAACGATCAGTATGGTTTCTTTTTCCATTAAACCTCATCTGTTTTATTCATACAATTATTTTGGGGAAGCCGTATCACTCTTTTTCTTACCAGAAATGCCGGCGTTAACCTTCATCGGCAGTATAATGCGGAAAACACTGCCTTTACCCTCTTTGCTTTCCACCTCAATGGCGCCGCGGTGCTTTTGCACAATAGCGTAGGATATACTCAAGCCCAGCCCGGTGCCTTTGTTTACGTCTTTGGTGGTAAAAAAGGGATCGAAAATCCGTTTCAGGTCTTTTTTGTTTAACCCCACACCGGTGTCCTTCACTTCAATGATCAGGTCGGATTTTCGGATGAAGGTGCGAATCGTGACCGTGCCCCGGCCCTCGATGGCCTGCACGGCATTGGAAATCAGATTGATGAATACCTGATTCAATTGCCCCGGGTTGCAATAGATCAGGGGATCGTCCTTAAATTCTTTAACAATGTTCACATCTTCGGGAATTTGCGGTTTAAGTATTTTGAGACTGCTCTCGATGCCGGGGCAGAGGCGGGCCTCTTTCCAGTCGGCCTGATCCAGACGCGAAAAGTTTTTTAAGTTGAGTACCAGTTCCTTAACGTTCTGACTGCCGGTGATATTGTCCCGCACAATGGCCCGGATATCCTCGAGTATTTTATTGAATTGTCCGGCCACGGCCTTTCCTGCTCCCTGCTTTTGCAAAGGAACGATCAACCCGGCCAGTTCATCCAGATAATCTGTTAAAGCCTTGGAATTGGCGTAGATAAAACTGATCGGGTTGTTCAATTCGTGTGAAATGCCGGCCACCAACTGGCCCAGAGACGCCATTTTTTCGGAATGAATCAACTGAGATTCCTTTTCCTGCAACTCTTTAAACAAGCGGGTCAGTTCGTTATTTTTCTGATCCAGTTTTCGATTAGTTTCTTCAAGCTGGCGTGTGTATTCTTCCCGCACTTGTGCTTCGGTAAGCTTTTTGACCAGCTCCGCCCTTTGAGCGGTGTAATTATTGTTCTGAATGGCGATGGCGGTCTGGTTGGCAATGGTGGAAATCAGGTTGAGGTCTTCCTGATTGAGCGGAGCGTCGGCGTTGGGCATATAGATACCGATAATACCGAAAAGCTGGTCGTCGAGCTTTATAGGCAGGATCACATTTATCCTGAATGCGGAAAAAAGCGGAGCAAACAGTACACCTCGTCGGCTGAAGACACGTTCATCATCCAATAAAGCCCGGTAAATTTCAGAAGAAATAGCGAGTTCCTTTTTCGTATCGGCAAGGTTTGGTAAGGACAGAACGAGGGTCAGGTGTTTGTTATCGTCCGGCTGTAACAGCACAACGCGTTCAATTTCTTCGTGGCTGATAAGCGTTTTCAGCAAACGTTTGAATAAAGCGTCGTTTTCGTGGATGTTGATCATATCCCGGCTGAGTATCCGCAATTCACCGCGAAAACGATTCCGTTTCCTGCGGCGGTTGTTCATATATTCGGCGTACAGCGAGAACAATCCCATCCCGGCCATATTCACTATGTTTAAGGCAGATAAAATGATGGTTAAGGGATAAGCGCGTAAAAACAGAAAGGCGGCCGCAGAGATGATGAATAAAATAAACAAGCGACCGGCCAAAGCGGCGGCCTGCAAACTATAACGCTTGACACCGGCCTGTAAAAAAAGGTAATAAAGTAAAAGCAGCAGAGCGATTAAACCGACGTTGATCCAGAATGAAGCGGTACGAAAATAATTTACGGCGCTGTTAAAAACACTATATGCCCAGCGCCAGACGGCGGTATATTCGTAAACAACAAGGTGCGTTCCCGGCGCCAGATTATTGCGGATGATAGTAACCCCGGATGGAAAAACAATTTTTGCACTCACCGTATCATTAAGCCCCAGTCCAAAATGCACCATCGGTTCGGAACTGGATAAATAACTGCATTGAGCCTGAACGGAGCGCATCCCCAGAAAAGCGCTGCTGGTATCGGCCCCGGCATAAAAATATATTTTTGTCCCCAGAGCATCGCGGCCGGATTTGGTGCCGACCGGTTTAATGAAAACGCTGTTATGATCATTCGTCGGATTCAGATACACCTGGCAGATTTCATCTTTATTGGCCACAAAGATATCCAGATCGCCATCCTGATCCAGATCCGCCGCGGCGGATCCAGTGCTGTAAGCAGTTCGGTCATCGGTATCGTAAAAATCTTCGAATAAACCATCGCCTTTGCCCAGATAGAGACGATTTTTGCCCTTCACGCTAAAAAAACAGTCCAGCCATCCGTCGTTATTAAAATCTTCTATCAAAGCCCCGTACACACTGCCCTCCAGCACGGAAAAAGGGTGTTCCTCAATGGTGATAAAAGAGGGCCGGCCGGACCGGCTAACATTTTGATAGTAAAAGACTCGGCCCTCGTGGGTCACTACCAGCAGGTCTTCATCACCGTCGTTATCCAGGTCTGCGGCTGTTGCGCTGTTGGATGAAAAATTGTCCGACAGTGTGGGCAAAGGAAGCGCGGCGGGCGTAAACAGGCCGTGACCGTTATTTATAAGCAAGTAATCGGGGGCAAACCAATTGGCTACATAGATATCCATATCGCCGTCATTGTCAAAATCCGAGGCGCAGCTGCCCTGGCTCACCGCAGAGTCTATTAATGTTTCCGTCCAGATGACCTCGTGAAAATTACCGTTGCCGTCGTTATGAAAAAGACGGTTGCTGCGATGTTCGTCGGTGATGTATAAATCTAAATTACCGTCATTGTCGGCGTCAAGCCAAAGGCCGTAATTCGCGTCGGTAATTCCGTGCAGATTGAGCGCCGCTGTTCCGTCTTCAAAAGAAACCAGCCCGGAATTACGAAAAAGTTTGGTGGTTTTACCCCATCCTGCTAAAAAGATATCGGCGTCACCGTCGTTGTCAAAGTCGGCCGCGGAGGCGCCCAGCTCCAGGTTGGTTTTCCCACGCGACATCAAATCGCCGCCCAATCCGGAGAAAATGGTACGGTCTATAAAAGGAATAATGCCGCCGTTATTGATGAGCAGCCGGTTGAGGTTGCGAAAGCAAACCAGATAGATATCCGGGTAACCGTCTCCGTTAAAATCGCGAAAGGCCACACCGTAGCCGTCTTCAATATCGGGGATCAGTCCGGAAATCAGATTGGCTTTAAGCATTTTGAACTGCTGAGCTTGCAGCGGCAATAGAAAAAAAATAAAAATCAGTACAAAAAATTTTTTATTCACCGGAAATCCCGTTGTTACAAGGCTAATTCAGCAAACATAATTTACAAAACGGATTTATAGTGTAAATAGAATTTACATTTTTCAACAGCAGGGGGCAATAGAAAAAAGAATACATCTATAGCTATTCGAAGTGTTAAAAAATGATTTTTGCCAAAAAACATAACCTTTTTTGATTTCACTCTTTTTTAAGAAACCTGTGAACTGTTTGTTAGAAACGGCCTCTATGTTGTTTACGAACTCACAAACACTCAATCAAAGGAGGTCTTTATGAGACACATCATTCGTGTATTTTCGTTGCTTTCGTTAGCCGCATTGTTTTTTGCCTGTAGTCAAACGCCGGGCAGCGCACCTGCAGAACCGCAATTGGAAAGTACCACACAAGGCATTTCCTCGGATCGGGCGGATATTGCGGCACAGGAGTTTGAATTCGAGGTTACGATCGAGAATTTAACTCCGGCTACAGGTCCCGGGGCCAGCCAACCGTTTGCACCGCCTCTGTTGGCTACACACACACCGCTGTATCATATCTTCAGGTTGGGGAAATTTGCCTCCGACGAACTGGCCCAGATTGCCCAGGATGCCGTCAGCGGACCGATGATCGATATGTTGAACGAATCCGATTTTGTATATGATGTTGCCCAGGGCGACGGTGTAGTGTTCCCCGGCAGCTCAACGACCATTCGTATCAAAGCGAGACCGGGATTTCATAAGTTATCCATCGTAAGCATGCTTGTGAACACCAACGACGCATTTACCGGTGTGGATGGATTACGCCTGCCGGCATACGGAACCAAGGTTTATTATATGCGTACGTATGACGCCGGTTCGGAAAAGAACACGGAACTGAAAGGGCACATACCCGGTCCCTGTTGCGGTACACCCTTTGAAGGGATTCCCACCCACGAGCGCATCCATTTTCATAAAGGCATTACGGGTGTAGGGGATCTTTCCCCGGAGATGTACGGCTGGGATGAGCCGAGCGCTAAAATTACCATCCGTCGCGTGAATTAGTCTCGTTTCAAATCGTAATTAAACGGGCAGCCGGCGTTTGTTTGGGCTGCTCGTTTTTCAATTGTGATGAGTCGGGAAACAGGAGCAAAAAACAACCCGGAATAATTTGACTGAAAAGCAATGTTTCAAAAGCAAGACACCGACGCGATAAAAAATATGGGATACGTATTCAATGAACGATTTAAGCACCGTACTGGTCATAGAAGACGATCGTAAAATGGTCGATCTGGTAGATATTCATTTAAGAGATCTGGGATTCTCGGTGGACCGTGCTTATACCGGAGTGACCGGTTTGGAAAAAGCGCTGTCCAATGAGTACCGCATGATTATCCTTGATTTAATGCTGCCCGAGATGGACGGCACCGAAGTATGCAAACGCATCAGGGCAAAAAACAAATATACGCCGATAATGATGCTGACCGCACGCTCGGAAGAACTGGATAAGGTGTTGGGGCTGGAAATCGGGGCCGATGATTACATCACCAAGCCCTTTAGCGTGAGGGAATTTATAGCCCGCGTGCGGGTCATCCTGAGAAGGATAGAGATAGAAAAAGAGAAAAATGAAGAAGAAAACAACAAACAGTGCATAAAGGCAGGCGATCTGATTATCGACATTGAAAAACATAAGGTTGTTTTGGACGGCAAAACCGTAGAGCTTACAGCCAAGGAGTTTGATTTACTGGTTTTATTCGCCCGCCATCCCGGTCGTATTTACAACAGGGAAACGCTGCTGGAAATCATTTGGGGTTACACTTATGACGGCTATGAGCATACGGTCAATTCACATATCAACCGGCTGCGCAATAAAATTGAGAAAGACCCCACCCATCCTCAATATATAAAAACCCTCTGGGGCGTGGGCTATCGTTTTGAAATTCCGGAAGAGGACAGTTAATGCAAAATATTTTTAAAACTTTTTACGGACGGTTATCGCTGCTTTTTTTGGTCTTGCTGGTCTTGCTGGGTGCCGCGCAGATTGTCATCACGGCAACGTCCTGGAGCCGGTATTACAAGGAAGCCGATCAGCGACTTAATTTAACGCTGGCCGCCGACATGGCCAAAGAGATTGAACCGCTTTTGAAAGATAGCTTAGATATTGCTGCCATCGGACACACCATCCATTATATGATGGTGCTCAATCCGAAAATCGAGATTTATGTGGTGGATGGAAACGGGCACATCCTGGCTTTTTTTGCCGAACCCAATAAAAAAGTGAAAACAAACTACATCGATTTACAACCGGTTAATCAATTTCTGAGCGGTGATTTTCAAATACCCATTGTAGGCGACGACCCTCGTCATCCAGGCTTGCAAAAACCTTTCTCAGCCGCTTCTCTTAAAATAGGGAAAGACATTAACGGCTATCTGTACGTTATTCTCGGCGGCGAATTATACGATTCCGCTTTTGACGCCATCCGGGAAAGTTATATCACCAAAACCATAATCCGCGGTCTGGTTATCACGTTATTGTTTGCCGGCATCATCGGTTTGGTACTATTCTTTTTCTTAACCCGTCGTTTGCGCGAAATGAACGATGTGGTCAAACAGTTTGAACAGGGCCAATTGGATCGGAGAGTGCCCGTAACAAAAAAAGACGAAATCGGCCAATTAGCCGGATCATTTAACAAGATGGCGGAAACCATTGTGGCCAATATAGAAGAACTGAAAGCCACAGACCGCTTACGTCGGGAACTGATCGCCAATATCTCGCACGACCTACGTACGCCTTTGGCTTCTATCCTCGGTTATCTGGAAACAATCCGAATGAAGGGCGACAAACTGAGCCCTGAAGAAAAAAACAATTTTATCAAAGTGATTGAAGATACGGCTTCCGGCATGCGGGAGCTCGTGGAGCAGCTTTTTGATCTATCAAAGCTGGACGCCCGTCAGGTTCAGCCACACCCCGAACCGTTCTCCGTGAAGGATTTAATTTACGATGTAATGATGAAATTTAAACCGCAGGCCGATAAAACAGGGATAGCGATCAATATACAGGTTCCGGACGGATTGCCCCAGGTTTATGCTGATATTGCTCTAATCGAGCGGGTTCTTTCCAATCTGGTGGAAAACGCATTGCGTTACACACCTGCCGGAGGAACGGTAACGATAGCGACCGCATCGCAGAAGGAGCAAATTGAAATACGGGTGATGGACACAGGGGTGGGTATCGCCAAGGAAGACCTGCCGTATATATTTGAGCGCTTTTTTCGTATAGAGAGAAGCCGTGCCGCAGTTACCGGCGGAACAGGGCTGGGGTTGGCCATCGCCAAAAAAATTATGGATATTCATAACAGCACGCTAAAGGTAACCAGTAAATTGAATGCAGGCAGCACGTTTTTTTTCCGCCTTGCCGTTTGGTCGCCGCGGGCATAATGGAGCCGCGCTTTCGCGGATTAATGAAACCGATTTTAGTTTTTTCTTGTATTTGCCTTTCCGACGCCCTATTATTATTTCAGAAGAACAGAATACATTAACGGGCTTCTTCTGTTCTTCCGAAGTAATAACCGCCTTCCCAAGGGGGAGCGCGAAGGGGTAAAGCATCCTCTTCGCGGCAAGGCAGGTCGATATGGGAAAACATTGCTTCCGTATATTTACACTTATCCTTATCCCTTTAATTCTTTACCCATCCACCCAAATCATAACAGGAAAGGTGCGTCATGCCAACAGTTATGACATCCTGCCCTATGTGAGCATTTACCTGGAGAACCGGTCCATTGGTACAACCAGCGACGAAGAAGGCCGATTTTTACTGCAGATAGCAGATTCGTTGATGGATGGATACCTTATTTTCCAGCACGTTTCATTCGATACCCTTCGTATACCACTGTATAAAGCCAAAGATAAAAGTGATTTTTATCTGATCCCGCGTATCATACCATCCGGTGAAATCACCGTGGAGGCAATGCGCAACCAGCCGGATATCCTGTTGGATTTGCCCCAGTCGTTTACCCTTATCGAAGCAAAACGATTTGAACGGCGTGGATATATAGATGCGGCTGACCTGCTAAGCACGGACCAAAACGTACAGGTGCAGGAAGAATTGAACGGGAAAAAGGCCGTGGTGCTGCGGGCCGGCAATCCGGATGATGTAACCCTGCTTTATAACGGCGTTCGTCTGCGCAACGGTTATGATAATGTATTCGATTTTTCCTTAATTAACCTGACCGATGTTCGCCGTATTGAACTGATACGCGGCAGCAATACCAGCCTGTACGGGCCGGAAGCCTTTTCAGGGGTAATCAATATCGTACCCAGAATGCACCGGGCCTATAATATTCGTTTCCAACAGCGGATCGGCAGCTATGCTTCCGGTGACTGGAACGTGCAGTTAAATTACAATATCAAAGAACGTCTGAATTTGTCGTACAGTTATCAGCAAGGGGCCTATAAACGGTTTTATCTGGCTGAAGATACAACCGCAGAAGAGAGTTACCTGAAAAACAAAAGCAGCAGCCATACGGCCAGCATTGTTTATGATTTTTCGGATGAAAATCCGGCCGATGGTGAGCAAAGCCTCAGTTTGTTTTTCTGGCAGGGCAATGCCGAATACAAAAACAATCTGGCCGCGGACGCGCTCACCCGCATGAATCGTCTTCTGTCTGCCCGACTCATCGGCTGGCGGAGTTTTCGATTAACGACGTCGTATCAGTGGTTAAATAACGATCAGTATTATGCCACCGATCGTGCATTCTGGAAGCGGCGCTTTGACAGCGGATACTTTTCTTTGCGGGCGGAAAAACACTGGACTCTGGCAAGATGGAAATTATTGGCCGCCTATCAATACGAAGACACCCGGCTGAATTTTGAAAACAAGCGTGAACAGAGTGGTTACAAAAACGCTTTTTCCGGTTTGTTTTTGCAAAAACAACACGGGTTTGTGGGCATCATCAAATGGCGGCTTCCGGAAGAGAAGGGTGTGATCAGCCTGGCCAATCTCGATCTGAGCTATCGCTACGACCGGGTAAGCAATGACAACAGAAACGTTACTAAACAAACCGGGGGCTATCCCTTCGATCCGTCACAAAAACCGGCCTGGAGCGCTTCTACCCTGCGCTTTTCCAGCCATTTTAAAGGTGAAACACGATTCTTTATAGCCAATGCGTATATTACGGCGGGTTCAAACGTCAAATTCCCGACACCTTTTCAAATGCTCAGTATCCCACAACCCCGCCGGTTTAATTCGCTGGCAACGGTGCCTCAGTTAAGCCCGGAAAAAAACCGCAGCCTGGAAGTAGGGCTGAGTTTGTTAAAAGAAAATACAGGGCTGCATTCCATTAACGGCTGGGAAATCAGTTTTAATTATTTTCAAAATTATTATGTAAACAAATTTCGAATGTACTATCGGGAAGCCATTCCGATAGCGTATTTTGACAACGTACAAAATGCAAATATATTTGGACTGGACAGTAAGGTAAAATTATTTCTGCTGCGCAGTAAGGTCATTTTTGAGTTTGGTCTGTCAAAATATTTTATATCCGATAAGGCAGCTTTCCCCTTTAAAAGCGATCTGAAATTTACTGCCGATATGCACGTTGAACATGCCGGGTTTAACGGACAGATTCATGCCTATTATCTTAGTGAACAAAGCGGCTGGGTGGTGGGCCGGGACGATGTTTTTTACGAAATTCCTTTGCCCGGTTATACCAATCTGGATTTGCATATCGGCAAAACATTTGAACTGGATCCCCTGAAATTATTCGCCGATTTTTCGGTACGCAATTTGTTTGATAATAAAACCCTGCTCAGCGGATTTGCCCTGCGTGACAGGCGTTTTTACCTCACCGTGGGTATCCAGTATTAAAAATAATTTTTCGGGGAATGGATGAAGAAAAGATTACATATTCTTATTGGGTTGTTGTTTTTGCTTTTTTCCTGTACGGAAAACCCCTTTTTTACCGACACGATCGATACGCCGAATCGAATCTCGGTAGAGGGTAAGGTGGCACTCAATGATGATGCAAACCCTGCCGGAGTTTTTGTATGGCTGGAGCGATTCAACCTTTCCACATTTACCGACTCCAGCGGATATTTTAAATTAAAACTCCCCGATCCTCATCTTCAACCGGGCGAGGGGTTGAACGGAGTTTATTCCATATATTTTTATCTGGCTAACTTCAAAGTAAAAACCGCATCTTTGCTTTTATTAAACGGACAAATCGAATACGGAAAAGGCGACGTAAATGAGAATGGCCGGATTAAAAATACCATAGTGCTTCAAAAGATACTCGATATTGCAACAGAAATAATTCCCGCAAAGGTGCAGGATGACAATAAAGATCCGCTGGATATTGTAATCACCCTGAATAATCAAATCGATTCGGTACATGTGGCCACCTATAAACACATAACCGGGCAGACCAGTTGCATTATCATTAAGCCCGAAGATAAACCGATCGAATCGGCCATATTGTTGCAGGGCATAGGAACCGAATTACGGGATGAATGGATCACCCAAAAAACTGTTTGGTTGATGCGTTATCAGTTTTCGGTCGGATTTTTCTCTCCCGGTAAATATGAATTTATTCCATATATCATCATTTATCAGGATGAACTTCCGGATGAGCTGATTGCGGCCATTGACGAGGAAGCCCTCTCGTTTACTTACCGCTTTTTAAATCTTCCTTTTAAACAAAAAACCGGTCATTTAACCGTTAGCAAAAGCGTGGATTGAAACCGTATTTTACGCATAGCAGTAAAAGAAACGATCTAATAAAAAAAACAGGAAATAATGACCGGAATCATACTGTTGTAAATACAAATAAACTAATTTATATTTGTACTTAGCGAATGCAGCGCAACATTTTTAATAATGGCCGGGGAATTAAACAAAAGGAATTAGCTCGTGAGAAGAATTCTATCTTTGTTATTACTCAATATATACTTTGCGTTCGGGCAGGTGTATACCTTGGAACATAGTCCGGACAAGGTGGTGATTTCCGAAATTAACGGAGGCCAAAAGGTAATATATGAACGGGAAAACGGTGGTTCGGTTTTGGCAAATCCCGTTGGCGCGCCGGATTTACCGGTTTATGTGTATCGGGTTAAATTATCCTCTCCACAGGATGTACGCTCGGTAAAGATTCTTGAGAGCGAAGAAATTAAGCTGGAAGGACGCTTCCAACTGAACACGGTTCCGCCTCCGCTCAGCCAAAAACAAAAGGCTCTTCCTGGCGGCTCGTCTGCAATGGTAATGGCCGGTTCGGATATTTATCCGCAGAAAACAATACAATTTACCGGGGTAAAATATTTTAACGGTCAGGCCATAGCTCATTTTGTGATATACCCCCTGCGCTACAATACCAAAACGCGTGAACTGTATCTTATTAAGAAAATTCGTTTTGCAGTGGAAACGGAGCAATCCTCAGCAGAAGTGATTCAACCGTTCCGTCCTTCCGGTCTGGTAGAAAAAACGGAAGCGGTTTACAGTGATTTGCTGCCCGACGCCGTTTTGGATACGGGTGTTCCGGCCGGTAACAATGACGCCTGGCGCAATGCTTACGAAGCCGGTTTGGTTGATCGGTACATCATTATCACCACAGATGAACTGGCCTCGGCATTTGAACCGCTGGCTGAATGGAAGACGAAAAAAGGCGTGCCGACCATTATCCGCACCGTTAGCTGGATCATACAAAATTTTCCGGAAGGGGTTGATGACGCCGAACGGATGCGTAATTATCTGCGCTGGTCCTATGAACAGCGAGGAACCAAATACGTGCTGATGGGCGGCGATATGGATATCGTCCCTACGCGTATTATTAAAACGGGCGGTTATACCTTTCCGACCGATTATTATTTTGCGGATTTGGACGGTACCTGGAACGCTGATCAGGATAATATTTTCGGTGAAGCCGATGACGAATTGGACGGTTACCCGGAATTATACATAGGGCGATATCCTGCCGAGACTTCTGAAGATGTACAAAATTTTCTGCGTAAGCTTTTCGAATATGAGAAACTGATTGACATAAGCGATCCTCAATACCCACAAAATGTGTTGTTCACCGCCGGGGATATCAGTAAAAAGGACGACAGTAAAAAATGGATAGAAGATCGGATTGATCCCCAGATTAATCCTGATTTCCCGCGTACCTTTCTCACCCAAAACAATCAGATTGGCAGTGATGGCAGTGTGGCCTGGGCAGAGCTGAATAAAAGTTACGGACTTATTTTCACCGAAAACCACGGCACCTACGATACCTACCGGCCCGGAGCGAAAGGTTCCAATATTTACACGTATCAGCTTAAAGAGCTCAACAGCCCCGATCCGGCCTTCTGGTATATGGCCAGTTGTGAGACCAACGATATCCGTAAACGATCCTTCAGTGAAATGTTTATGCTTACGCCCAAAGGAGGGGTGGCTTTTATAGGCAATACCAGTTGGGAATACCCTGTAAGCAGTCTTACCATGCAGGAAGAGTTTTATCGTTTACTGTTCAGCAAAGGACGCTATCATTTATCCGAGGCGCACTATCTATCACGGCTGCCTTATCTGGCTTATCTGTCTTACGAAGGTCCGTCGAGAATCATTGTTTATTCAACACTGGTGCTCGGCGATCCGGAAATGCCTGTTTGGACCGACGCTCCCCAAAATTTTGCCGTGGCTGTGCAAGACTCATTCGCCCAGGGCAGTGGGATTGTCCGGGTTACGGTAACCAATCAAACCACCGGCGAAGCGGTTGAGGATGCGCTGGTTGTTTTATATAAAAAAGATACGGTTTATAAATTAAACAAAACGGATGAACAGGGCACAGCGCGTTTTGATTTGACCGGAGCGGCGGCAGGCGAAGTGGCCTTGACTGTGAGCGCACAGAATTATATTCCTTATGAATCCTCTTTAGAGCTTGCGCAGTTGAATGGGCCTGCTTTGGCTGTTCAAAATAGCGAAGTGCAGGAAGTGGATGGCAATAATAACAACAAGTGTGAGCCGGGCGAAATTTTGGATATCCTGCTGAATGTTAAAAATATTGGCGGAAGCGAAACAGGTGCGCCATTCCGTGCGATATTAAATGTCTCCCATCCCCAACTGGAAGGATTGGTAACCGAAGTGGAAAGCAGCGAAGGGCTGGCCCCGCAAGAAACCGGTACGCTTTTGCCTTTCCGTTTGCGCGTTGATTCCACTTTTGCATCGGATACCACACTTACTCTCCGTGTAAATTTTGAGAAAAACAGTCAGACTTTGGGTACGGCTCTGGCTAAAATAAAAATCGGCGTTCCCCGTTTGCGAATTTCCGGATACGATATATCCACGCTACAAAACGACTCGCTGAATGTTAGCGAAATAAAGCTGGAATTATATAACTATGGTATGGGCGGCAGCCGCGATGTGTCGGTATTTATCCGCACCGATCAGGACAGCGTAGTTGTAGAGAACGATTCTCTTTATTTTGGCAATATTGCATCGGATGAAAAAATACAAAACGACACCGCTCTGGTGGTAACACACAACCGCGCAGCAGAGGATATTCAACTTCGTGCTGAGATTCGGGACCATTATGGAAATACCTGGAAGCAAAATATTAATTTTAAAAGCCCTGAGGAGCCAACGGCACTCAATTTTAAGCCGGTTAATGCCAATGCTTTGCAAATAACCTGGAAACCGGCAGATGACCCGGATGTTTACGGATATAATGTCTATCGAAAAACCGCTTCGGAAATGACCTTTGTTAAAATAAATGCCCAACCTGTGGTAAATGGCGGTTATTTTGTTGACGAGAATATAGATCCTCTGGAAGTATATGAATATGTATTGGATACGGTTGATTCTCTGGGGAATTTCAGCGGTTATTCGACCGATACGCTTACGGCCTGGTCTGCCGTACCCTCTATGGGCGGGTTCCCACGGGTTATCGACCCTCAGGCGATGAGTTCCGAATTTAACGGATTACAGGTTGCGGATTTAACCGGTGACGGCGCAAACGAATTGATAGTGAGCAGCGGTCACGGGTTTGTGCGTGTGTATAACCGTCATTTTGAACGCCAGGCCCAGTTTGACCAGTTGAAGGGGAATTCGATTACGCCGGCTATCGGGAATGTGTACGGCGATGCGTCTCCGGAAATCGTGGTAAGCACTTATACAGAGGGAAGCGAAGACAACTATGTTTATATTTTAGATGCTCGTACGGAACAGATTGTGGGCGAGCTGCCTTTGGGATATAACGCTCCCGGCCCTGTGGTATTAAACGATCTCGATCGGGATGGATACGATGATATTATCGTACTCACCCACGGCGGAAATTCACCGCTGGACGAAAAAAACAGCCGCCTATACGTCTGGCGCAGCGAAGGGCAGACCTGGAGCGCCTTTTCCGCCTGGCAGGATACGGCCTATTATACTTTTTCGGATAACTGGTCTATGGGCGTCCCGGCCAGTGCGGATCTGAATCGGGATGGTGAAGAGTGGGTCATTGCTGCTTCATCCAATGGGAAAATTTATGCCTTTAAACCGGCGGAGTCCAACGAACCTGTCTGGATAAAACGCATTAGCGGCGCCGATTTCAATACGGCTGTTAGTTTGGCCGATATAAATGCCGACGACAGTTTGGATGTAATTGTACCCTCAGCGAAGAACAAATTGTATGTTCTCGATTCCAACGGCGCCTTTTTGGAAGGTTGGGAAGACGGCGTTGCTATTGATGCCACTCAAACCTTTGGTCGCAGCGCTCCGGCCATTGTTGCTCAGTTGGATGAGGATGAATTTCTTGAAATCATATACCTTGGTAAACAGAATTTATATGTTTTTGAGCATAACGGTAATTTAAAGGATGGCTGGCCCATACCGGTCAATAATGAAAAACAGAAAGCGGGCCGTAGAGATCCTTTTAGCGGATATGCCAGTCCTCTTGTAGCCGATTTGGATCAGGACGGAACAACGGAAATTGTTTTTATGACTACAAACGGTTACATTCATGCCATAAATGTACGAACACAAAATGAAATAATCGGCTTTCCGATGCATACGGAGAACGATTATATCCAGGGTCAGTCTCCGTTGGTTAACGATATCGATCGTGACGGCGATTTGGATATTGCCTTTGTAGGAAATAGTGGCATACTGTATTTATGGGACTATCCTCAAACCTATGGACAAAATACGGAGTTGTACTGGCATCAGGCCTATGGTAATCTCAGGCACAGCGGTGTTTTGGATACTCTTAAACTGGTCAATGCCAGTTCTATTGATGAAACCGAAGAAACAGCGATCCCGGATGAATTTTTTATTAAACCCAATTATCCCAATCCTTTCAACCCGCAAACGACGATTGAATATGGGCTCAGCAAAAAAAGTTTTGTACGAATACAGGTATTCAATATTCTGGGTCAAACGGTTAAAACACTTGTGTCTGAAGTGATAAACAACGGAACTCACCGGGTAACCTGGAATGGTACGGACTTGCACAATTTCCGGGTGGCCAGCGGCATCTATTTTTACCGGCTGGAAATACAGGATACTATTACAGGAGAAGTTCTGTATTCCCGGGTTAATAAAATGCTATTGGTTAAGTAGAAGGAAAGATGAAAGCAGTACAAATCGAAAAATTTGGCACGCCGGATGTATTAAAAATTACAGAATTGGATCAACCGAACCCAAAGCAGAATGAATTGCTGATTCGCGTGAAAGCGGTTTCCATAAATCCATTGGATTACAAAGTACGAAACGGTTCCCTTTCGCCTTTGCTGAAACTGCGTCTCCCATTCATTATTGGCAGTGATTTTGCTGGGATTGTTGAGAGCGCCGGTAACACAGTACAGAATTTTGAACCGGGGGATCGTGTTTTCGGTTCGCTCTCACCCTTTAGATCGGGCGCCTGCGCCGAATATATTACGGTTAAGGCCGCACAGGTTGCTCCCATTCCCGATGAAGTTTCCTTTGATGAAGCAGCGGCTATTCCCATTGCCGGCCTAACGGCTTTACACGCTCTGCGAGATATGGCGAAAATATCGGAAGGGGAAAAAGTGATTATCAACGGTGCCTCGGGTGGGGTGGGCAGCTTTGCCGTTCAACTGGCTAAGATTATGAAAGCACAAGTGACTGGCGTCTGCAGTACCGCTAATGTCCAATTTGTAACGGAACTCGGCGCGGATAAAGTAATTGATTATAAAAAGGAAAGTTTTTTAACAGTAACAGAAAAATACGATCTGTTCTTTGACGTGGTAAGCAACGCCACATTAAAAAACGCACAACGCGTGCTTTCTCAAAATGGAATGTATGTGGCTACGCTGCCTTCCCCCCTTAAAATATTTAAATCGTTTATATCGCCCCAAAAAGTGAAAATTGTGATGGTGAAAAAGAGAGTGGATGATCTGAACTATTTGGCTGAACTTACCGCTAAAAAGAAATTAAAAAATATTATTTCCAAATCCTTTTCTCTGGATGATATTCGGCAAGCCCATGCCGCAATAGAAAGCGGTAAAGTGAAAGGCAAATTAGTTGTAGCAATCTAATCTTCCTCTGTATCAGCACAACAAAAAACGCACATTTTTTAAATATTATCCCGCGCCGATTTCCCATAAATCCATTTTTATTTCATAATAAATATAGTTAAATTCTCGCTTTGTACATTCAATTGACAAAAGGATCGTAAACGTAAAAATGGATGAATAATATGAAAAATATTTTTGTTATCGGCGCCGGCCAAAGCAGCCCATATTTGATATCTTATTTATTGAACAATGCGGAAAAGTACGACTGGTTTGTTACGGTGGGTGATTATAATCAGGAACTGGCTGAAAAAAGGGTAAATCATCATTCTCGCGGAACGGCTGTTTTTTTTGATGTGAACGATTCGGAAATGCGGTCCAGTTGTATCTCTAAAGCGGATGTGGTGGTTAATATGCTGGCCCCCCGTTTTCAGCATCTGGTGGCGCTAACCTGTACCCGTTTTGGGAAGCACATGATTTCGGTTTCCTACGAAGACCGACGTATTCGCGACCTGGAGCAGGATGCTATCCGCAAAGGTGTGTTGATTTTAACGGAAATAGGTCTGGACCCCGGTATAGACCACATGTCCGCAGCGGATCTGGTTGAGCGCATCCGTGCTCGCGGTGGCATTATTAAAAGCTTTGAATCGTATGGCGGCGGTTTACCGGCTCCGGATTCTATAAATAATCCGTTTAAATATGTTATAAGCTGGAATCCGCGCAATGTTGTTATGGCAGGGGAGAATGGCGCTCAGTATCTGGAACAGGGAAAAATAAAGATAATCCCTTATCACAACGTATTTCGTCGTACCTGGACTCTGGATGTGGAAGGGATCGGTACAATGGAAGCATATCCAAATCGTGATTCTTTGAAATACCAGGATCAGTATGGCTTTGCTCATGCTGAAACGGTTATCCGCGGAACAATCCGCTACCCCGGATGGAGCGAAACCTGGTACTATATTCAACGGCTGGGCCTGCCAAACGAAACACTGACCATACCCAATTTGTCGGAACGCACTTATGCGGAGTTAACAGAGATGTTCCTTCCGCTAAATGTGACAGGGGGTAGTTTGGAGAAAAGGGTTGCACAGTTTTTAAATATCAGCCCCACCGGGAAGATTATGGATAATTTACGCTGGTTGGGACTTTTTTCAGAAGAAAAAATTGGTCTGCCTTTGGAAACGGCTGCTGAAGTAATGACCCACTTGATTAGTGAAAAACTTCGTTTAACCGATGATGCCAGAGACATGGTCATCCTGCTGCATCGCGTACAAGCGATATTTCCCAAAGAAAACAACCGTGAAGAAGAAATTACTTCGACAATGATACATTACGGTGAGCGGGCCGGTTTTTCTTCTATGGCAAAATCGGTTGGCTTGCCGGCAGCGTTGATTGTCAAACTGATTTTAACTCAAAAACTACCCATCACCGGATGTCATATTCCAACACATCCAAGTATATATAAACCTGTTTTGAAAGAACTAGAAAAAGAAGGGTTTACATTCAAAGACAAAATTGAAAAGAAATAATACTGCATGTTTAAAGCAAATTAGGTATAAAAATACAACTTGACATTTTTTTATGAGCAGCCTATCAAATTTAACGCTGAAAAGTTTAACATTTTTTAAGGCTATTTTTTTGAACTGGGTAAAATCAAGGACATTTACTTGATATTTTGGACGTTGTAGAAATGCATAGTTCTTCTTGCATTGTTTTGTCTGTTTTTTTAAATCTTAGAGATGACATTTCTTAATAAAAAAGCCCTTTTCATACCAATGATGAAAAGGGCTTTTTTTAAAACAGTAATAATCATTTAACGAAACATAGCTTTTATAGCTCCCCAGGTACGAAAAATACCTGAGATATTTGGATGAACGATCATTCCGTCAGATTCATCCACAACACGTCCGTTATCATCGATCGCTTTAATTTTATAGAACAAAGGAGATATATCTTTAAAAACCACATTTTCATCTACATAGCTGTACTGGGTACCCGGCCCTTGCGGGTTAATCCGCTTCAACTCCACAAAGGTTTTATCGTCATTGCTGCGCAGAATAACAAAAGCTTTCACATTGGTCTCGGATTTGGTTGACCAGGTTATGGTAACCCGGTCGGTTGCCGGAGTGGCGCTATATTCGCTAAATACAACACCGGCAAAAAGGCTGGATACAAAGATTAACAAGAATAATGTAGTGAGCTTTTGACGCATAGATGATAATCCGTTATTCAAGTAGTATAAATATAATCGATATTCACAACAAATCAAGTTTTTTTAAAAATATCCGCAATGGTTCGACGGGATATATCTAAAATTATACCTTTTTTGTTATCGGTTGAAATATGAATATTTTGAATAAAAAAGAAAAAATGGGTTTTATGTCGAATAGAGTGGGTGTTTATGGTGAAATCTGTTCTTCTATTACCCTTTCAGGGAAATCAAAAACAGATTGGTTTTTATCACAGGGCGTTGCCCTGTGCTTTGTTCTATCTCTCTTTCAGAGAGAGCTTCTGTATGTCGAATTAATAACATTCCCCGAAAGGGGAAACAAAATATAGCATGGGGCAACGCCCTATGATAAAGAAAGGAATTTTTATAATCACGAAAACCCTAAAAGGGTTTTACAGATAAATGAATGAATTCAATTTAACTCGACGTTAAATTCCATAAATGATAGTTCACTTACCCACTCAAAACGACATAAAGCCAAAAAAAGAGAGTTTTAAGCCAAAAACTATCCGTTATCCTTATCCACAGCGTCGATCAACAAACTGTAAAATTCAGGGATTGCAGACTGAATTCGGTTCCAGCTTGGAATCATGGGAAGTTCCATCGGATTGGCCAGGAACTGGTCCCCGGCCAAAATTATAGACCGCAAAAAAACCTCAATGGCCTTTTCCTCAGCATGTCGGTCGTACTGCAAGCCGTTAATTTCTGCATCGTGGGCGTACTGTTCAACAAAATCCAGTGCGGTACGTAAATAGGTCGCCTTAATGGTGCGAAAATACTGATCGGAAAAAACGACACCTCTGCTGGCCAACACCCTATAAAAAGATTTGGCAATGTCGATGGACATTTTAGCTAAACCGGCATTTGGATTATCGTAGGAAAGCTCCTGATGTTTATGGTCATAGTTATCGAGTATATCCACCTGGCACATCTGGTTTTTGGCATAGTTACGGTAAATTTCATTCAGCGTTCCGATTTCCAGTCCCCAATCGGTAGGCAACCGGAGCTGATGGGCTACGTTTTTGTGTACGGCAATCTCTCCGGCCAACGGATAACGGAACGAATCGATGTAATCGAGATAATCGATGTGGCCCAATATACGTTTCATAGCCCGAATGAATGGCGTGATAAACAATCTGGCAACCCGTCCGTTAAGCCGGTCCGAAACACGGCTGTAATATCCTTTGCAAAATCGATAATTCATCGAAGTCGAAGCAATCGGATAAACCAGTCGTGCCAGTAAAGATCGATTGTAAGTGATAATATCACAATCGTGGACAGCCAGTACCCGGGCTTCGTTACGCGCCAGCAAATACCCGAAGCACATCCATACATTTCGCCCTTTACCTTCACTGCCAGCGGAAAGCTTATTCTCTTCCAGCAGGTTGTATAATTCCTGTAAACGGGGACTGCGCTGCCAAACGATTTTATGTGGTTGTGGTAACACCGAAAAGAACTTTCTGGCTTTATCAAATTCATCTTTGGTGGCTTTATCCAATCCGATTACTATTTCGGAAAGATAGGGAACGCTTTTCAATTCTTCGATAATTCTGGGCAAAGCTTCGCCTTCCAACTCGCTGTACAGAGAGGGGAGCACAAGAGCAATTGGGCGGGTTGGGGCATAATCCATCAATTTCCATTCCAATTCTTCTATGGGTTTCTGAGTCAAATTATGCAGCGTGGTAATGGTACCATTCTGGAAAAAATCTGACATAACGATACTCCTGAAAAGGACTTTTATTTACCGCTAATTATAGAAAAAACCGCATCGCTAAAACCGGAGGGTCCGGCTTTAACGCTGTAAATTAAACCGGGTAGATTAATATCTTGTTGATAATCCCCGTTTTTCTTTTTCACCAAGACGGCAACATCGGCAGCTTGCAGCATATCCAAATCGTTCAGGCTGTCACCGATGGCAACGGTTTTAAACTTTTTTCCCCTTCGGTATTTGTGATAAAGAGCCGTCAGACGACGGAGAGCGACTCCTTTGTCGCTTTGACCAAGGAGGTGAAAAAAACGATTTCCCTGCAGTAAACGAAACCCTTTTTTTTCGATAAGCGGCTTCAAACTGTTTAATTTATCTTCATCATTTTGTAAGAGGATAAAGGGCTCACTAAAACGTCTTTCGCGGGCCATAAATGCATCCGTTTTACTCAGGCCGGTGCGTTCTGCAATTTCGCTGTTATCCATTTCGTGAAAACCGCGGGCGGAAATTCCGTACTTTTCTTTTAGCTCCTTAAGAAAATACAGAATATCTTCATATTTCTTACCGAGTACCACAACCCGAAATCCGTTCAATGTTATTGTATCTAAGCCGGAATCCGCAAAATATCCGTTTTCGAAGAAGATGGCGCTGCCGTTCTCTGTAATAAAAGGATCATTAATCCTGAGCTGGTTACGAAGAACAATGACTTCCGTGTGGGTTTTACTGGTACATGGGATAAGAGGGATTCTACGATCTTTCAGAAAAGAAACAGCATCTTTTGCCTCAGCAAACGAATAGGTATCCGCGTCGAGCAAGGTACCGTCCAAGTCGGTAAAAACCAACCAATGCATAAAACTCTCTTATACTAATTCTATATTATTAAAGATGGTTACAATTTTTATTAAAGTCAAGATTTGTTTTAAACCACCCACTAAATAAGTACAGAAAGCCAATGAAGGACTTGCATTTCTGCCGGAATATTCTAATTTCAATTATTCAATGGGTTTATACGGCATAAAGGAGTTTTTAATGATAAATAAAAAAGAAATAATAAAAATTTTGGAAGAAATAGGGACATTTCTGGAATTAAAGGGAGAAAATCCCTTTAAATCACGCGCTTATTATAACGCGGCCCGTACCTTGCAAACAATCGATGAGGACATCCGTCACCTGATACTGAACGGTGAAATCGAAAGACTGAAGGGCATCGGCAAGGCCATCGCACAAAAATTATATATACTTGTATCGGAAGGAAAACTGCCTTACTACGAAGAGCTGAAAAAATCTATTCCGGAAGGATTGACGGAGATGCTCCGAATTCCGGGCTTAGGTCCAAAAAAAGTAAAAGAGATATATGAAAAATTGAATATTACCACTATCGGGGAATTGGAATACGCCTGTCAGGAAAACCGCTTACGCGATTTATCCGGATTTGGGGAAAAAAGCCAGCAAAAAATTCTGGAAAGCATAGCGCTGTTCAGAAAATTCAACGAACGATTTCATTACCCTTTGGCCCGGGCCGAAGCAGAAGCAATCTTAAAACATCTGCAATCCTGCAGCCATATCGGTGATATTTCTATTGCCGGCAGTCTGCGTCGTAAAATGGAAACCGTAAAAGATGTGGATATCGTTGCCATTTGCCCGCCGGAAAAACGCAAAGATACAATGGAACACTTCATAAGCTATGAAAAAGTACTCAAAATAATCGGAAAGGGAAACACCAAATCCAGTGTTATTTTACAATCCGGTTTACAGTGTGATTTACGGCTGGTAGAGGCGGACCAGTTTCCATTTGCATTGCATCATTTTACCGGAAGCAAAGAACACAATACCGCAATGAGGCAACGGGCAAAAAAGTTACACTTAACAATGAATGAGTACGGATTGTTTCCACAAGGTAACGAACAATCCATTAAATGCGTTAATGAAGAAGAGATATTTAAATCCCTGGGGCTGGTTTATATTCCTCCGGAGTTGCGCGAAGGCCGGGATGAGATAGAAATGGCGGAACGAGGTGCGCTGCCTCAACTTGTGGAAACCGGAGATATACAGGGTATTTTGCATGTGCATACCACCTGGAGCGATGGAAGCGCCGGGATAGAAGAAATGGCGGAAGCGTGTCGCAAGCTCGGTTATTCGTATCTTGGCATCAGCGACCACAGTAAATCCGCCTTTTATGCCAATGGTTTATCGGAAGAACGGCTATATCGGCAGGAGGAAGAAATTAACCGTCTCAACGAAAGCTGGGACGATTTTGTTTTGTTCAAAGGTATTGAGGTAGATATCCTGCAAGATGGCAGCCTTGATTATAGCGATGAAGTTTTAGCTCAGTTTGATTTCGTAATCGCCTCGGTGCATTCCGGTTTTAAAATGAGCGAAGAAGAAATGACTGCGCGCATCTGCCGGGCGCTAAAGCATCCGCTGGTAACCATTTTAGGACATCCGACGGGACGTTTGCTCCTGGGCAGAGAACCCTACCCCCTTGATATGGGCAAGGTGCTTGAAACGGCCGCCGGGCACAACAAAGTGATAGAGATTAATGCCAATCCACACCGGCTGGATATGGATTGGCGGTGGGGCGATTTGGCCCGAAAGCTGGGCGTAAAGGTAGCTGTAAATCCAGACGCACATATGCCACAGACCATCAGCGATGTGGAAATTGGGATCGGGATTGCGCGAAAGGGAGGATTTGAGGCCGCACAGGTAATTAACACCTATAACAAAGAAGATATCCGGCAATTTTTTTCTTCCATAAAAAAATAAAAACAGTCCTCTTACAGCTATGGATTTGACTTTGAACAACTTGTGTATTTAATTTGGACTACATTTCATACTTAAACCGGAGGATTTATGGCCATAACAATTGCCGTTGACGCCATGGGAGGCGATAACGCTCCATTGGAAATTATCAAAGGTACCATCATATCTCTGGAATTGCATGATGATTTGAATACAGTGCTTGTGGGGGATACATCCGCCATAGAGAATACATTTAAAGAGCTGGATGAAGAAATTAATCCGGATCGTATTTCCCTTGTTAATGCCGAGCAGGTAGTTGGTATGGATGAATCCCCTAAAAAAGCATTGAAAGAAAAACCGGATGCCAGTATTACGGTAGCCATGAAACTGATAAAGGAGGGAAAAGCCGATGCCCTGGTAAGCGCCGGGAATACCGGTGCGGTAATATTGGCCGCAGCTCAAAACCTGCCTATTATTCACGGCATCGAACGTACGGGCCTGGCGGCGATTTACCCGGTGGCAAAATTTTACAGAAAGAGCAAGGGATTTGCCTTAATGTTGGATGTGGGCGCAACAATTCATTGTACATCTCGGCAATTGGTTCATTTTGCTTTTATGGGCAGCTATTATGTTAAAAAAGTACTGGATATTCCCGATCCCCATGTGGCTTTATTGAATATCGGCGAAGAAGAAACAAAAGGCGGGGAAGTTCTGACAAAAGCGTATAAATACCTTAAAGAGGCGGAGGATATCAATTTTATAGGTAATATCGAAGGAAAAGATATTCCCAAGGGTATTGCCGATGTGGTAGTTACCGAAGGTTTTGTAGGGAATGTTGTTCTGAAAATGCTGGAAGGAGTAAGCGATGTGGCCAAAGATATGGGTAAATATGCTTTTAAGCAGAAACTGTCCTGGAAAATAGGCCTGGCATTTTTGCGCAGCGGAATGAAACGATTGAAAGTAAAAACCGATTATTCCGAGTACGGCGGCGCCCCGATTCTCGGATTTGAAAAACTGGTAATAAAGGCGCATGGTCGTTCCAATGCCAAAGCCATTTCCAATGCGATCAATGTGGCAAAACGCTCTGCTGAAGAAGATGTCTGCACCCACATAGCCGATTCGATTACTAAGTTTAACGCGACACATCAAATGGATTTAATGGAAATCTAACGTATCTGGCGACCACCGTCTACCGGGATGACAGCGCCGGTGATATAATCCGATCCTTCAATTAAAAAACGTACCGTACGTGCAATATCCTCAGCGGAACCTTCGCGTTTTAAAAGTGTTTGCCGGAGCGCCTGTTCTTTCTCTTGGGTGACATAGTCTTCGGGAAGCATCACAGGCCCGGGACTGATACAGTTTACCAGCACTTCGGGGGCCAGCGCTTTGGCCAATCCTCTGGTAAGGGCCACTACGCCGGCTTTGGTTACAGAATAAGGAATATAGGAAGGAAATGGCGACTCGGCTCCGGCATCGGCAATATTGATTATTTTTCCGAACCCCTGCTGCTTCATTCGTAATCCGGCTTCCTGCGAAAGAAAAAACACCTGTTTCAGATTTAGGGTATGCAAAACATCCCAATCTTCTTCCCGAACGGATCCCAAAGGCGTTTTGAAAAATATAGCAGCATTGTTGATCAATACATCAATCCGGCCAAAAGTTTTTATGGTTTGGGAAATAATTTTTTGAGCGGCATCCGGTTTCATCAAATCGTATGAATAGAGATGCAAAGTACCCGGATAATCCGCAGCGACATTTGACAAGTTTTGTGCGGCTTTGCGGCTGGAATAGTAATGGCAAAAAACCTGTCCTCCGGCTTTCAGCAATTCCAGCGTTATGGCGCGGCCAATCCGAACAGCCCCGCCGGTAACCAAAATTACTTTATCCTGAATATCCATAAAATCCTTTCTAACCGGCAGCGTTTAAAAACGGATTATTTTGTTTTTCATAACCGATGGTTGTCGTAGGCCCATGACCGGGATAAACCACGGTGTCGTCAGGTAAAATAAAAAGCTTTTCCCTGATGGAACGCAGCAAGGTTTCCAGATTTCCGGCATACAAATCCGTCCGTCCGATTGAATCGCGGAAAAGAACGTCGCCTACAAAAACGTGTCCGGGTGTATATACACAAAAACTACCCGGGCTGTGTCCCGGTGTATGTAATAATGACAAGGAAAGGCTGCCAAGGGAGAAGCGTTCTCCGTCTTTTAAAAAACCGCTTATCTGCGGAGGTTCGGAGGTGTCCAACCCGAACATCCGGCCCTGGTCGGTAAGTGTATTCAACAAAGGAAGGTCTTCCTGCCCAAGGTAATACGGGATATCAAAATGCTTCTGAATGTCGGCGACTCTGCGGGCGTGGTCAATATGAGCATGGGTATTGATGATTCTCTGCGGCTTATATCCTTTTTCCTCTATAAAAGTAATGAGACGCTCCGGTTCGTCACCCGGATCAATAATAAGGCAGTTATCGGTTTGCCCGTCGGCCAAAATATAACAGTTCATCTGGAATGGCCCTACGGGAATGGTATGTATATGCATTCAGGATACTCCGTATGTGTTTAATTTACCGGGGTAAGCGCTTTTCCGGTTTCCAGTACACTAATAATGTTTTTTGCGGCCAATTCGGCCATCTTGGAACGGGTATCGTAAGTGGCGCTGCCGATATGCGGTAATAAAATAACATTGTCCATGGTCAGTAAATCTGCGGTAATTCTCGGTTCAAATTCGTATACGTCCAGGCCCGCACCGGCCAGATGTCCGTTTTTCAAAGCCTCAATTAACGCGGTTTCTTCTATAACAGGCCCCCGTGCCGTATTGATGAGATAGGCCCCCCGTTTAATTTTGGAAATGTTTTGACGGTTTATAAGATGACGGGTTTCGGCCGTTAGGGGACAGTGGATGGAAATAAAATCCGACTTGGCAAGCAAGGTGTTCAAATCAACATATTTTGCTTTTGCCGCCTCTTCAAAGTCAGCCTTTGGAGAGCGCGAAGTATAAAGTACGTTCATCTCAAAACCGGCAGCGCGTCGGCCAACGGCCTGGCCTATCCGGCCAGCTCCGATGATTCCCAGAGTTTTTCCGGTTACGTCTGCGCCAAGCATTAACAGCGGTCCCCAGCCTGTAAATTTTCCCTCCCGTACAAACCGGTCGGCTTCCACAATACGCTTGGCTGTGGAAAGTAGAAGTGCAAAAGCCAGGTCGGCCGTGGCATTGGTAAGTATATCGGGTGTATTGGTAACAATGATACCTTTTTGACGGGCATATTCAATATCAATATTGTTATATCCCACGGCATAGTTCGCTATAACTTTTAACCGTTTGGCTTTTTCAAGCAGAGGACGATCAATGGGATCGGATAAGAGCGGAATCAGACCGTCTATCTGTGTTATCTCCCGTTCGAGCTGTTCACGCCCGACAGAACGTTCATCTTCCGGGATTAGCACATTGTATCCTTTGTCCCTAAGCAGCTTTGCGGCAATATCAGGGATTTTATTCGTAATCAATATGCGGTACGCAACCATATAAGAAAACATTCTCCTTTTTGGCTTGTAATGGAGCACGAAATTTAATAAAATATAGGTATAAATGAAATTGATTGTCTGAAATCACTTCCGCTATTTTCTAAAATTGACCATTGTCATACCATTTGAAAAAAGTTAGGCTACATTTACTGCAATCTGCCCAATAAAGCAGAGGCAAGAAACATTTGCTTATGATCGTCGTTTAAAACGGATGAATTTCGTAAAAACTCTCTAAGTCTATTTCAAACGGGATTTCGTTTCATTTCTTAAAAGTGATGGTGCATAAATTGTATAAAACTGAGAAGGATTTTCACAGTTTTACCATCAAAAAACGAGAAAAATAAATTTTCACCAAATTCTTCAAGTGTTTCAGAAATAGGTACGATAGTTGCATATAAAATTGATATTTTTAACCAAATATATAAGGAAATGATCATGGGAAATACAGGCAAAACTTTTATCACCTATTTAAGCCTGGTACTTTTTATAGCCGGCATTTTAAGCGCCAAGTCTTTAAATGAGCGCTATGCGGCAAATTTTACATTAAAAGATACCTCAGGGGAAGAGTATTCTTTAAGCGATTTTAAAGGTAAAATAGTGATTCTCAATTTTTGGGCAACGTGGTGTGCCCCCTGTCTGCGGGAAATGCCGGATCTGGAGCAAATCAACAAAAAATATAAAGACCAGGGTGTGCAGGTTATCGGGATCGTTGTTGTGTCCAAATTGGAAGATGTGGCCTCCACGCTAAGAAAAACGGGCGTCACTTATCCGATTTTGTATGGCAGCAAAAAAACGATTGCAGCTTATGATAATTTTTACTCCATACCACAAACCTTTATTATCGGACGGGACGGTAAAATATTGAAACGCCTTTCCGGAAGTAATTCGTATTCTACTTTTGAAAAAGAAATAAAAGCGGTGTTGATGAACGAATAAAAATATAAAACACATCCTCATTTTCTTTATTGAGATTTGTAATTTTTGCAATCCACTTGTTAATCTTTCCGGAGAGATTCTTCCGGACTATTTATCATACTGAATCCTCTCGTACTGTTTTGCATAATCGGGAAACAGCCTACATTAAGGGCAACGTTTTGTTTCATGTATGCTCCGCCGACTTGCCAGATAATCTTGAGACAGCTTTATCCGTCCGAAATCAGGCAAAATTTGCAACAGTCTTTTATGCTTTGTAGTTTAAATCGTCTGTTTGATAGAAACGGTTACATCTCTAAATGTTTTTCCTTTAATTCCGGTTAAGAAAACAGGCTGTAATAATGGTTCCCGATTATTCAAAATTTCCCCCGGAGCATATTCCCATTTCATTGGAGGCTCTTCAAAAGCTGCATAGGCAGATTGATACGCCGGCTGTATTGATTATTGAAGAGCGTATGCAAAAAAATATCCGTTCCATACAGGCGCTGGCGAATAAAACAAAATGCCGTTTGCGCCCCCATATTAAAACGCACAAGTCCGCAGAGCTGGCCAAACGACAGCTTAAAGCCGGAGCAGTAGGAATCACCGTTGCCAAATTGGGTGAAGCGGAAGTAATGCAGCAGGCCGGAATACATGATATCTTTGTCGCCAATCAAATTGCCCATCCGCATAAAATTCGCCGACTGCTGAAGCTGCACCGGAAGGGGCGTGTTATCATTGGTCTGGATCATCCCAGACAAATTGATTTGTTGAGACCGGTATTTACGCAAAACAACAAGCCGCTGGAAGTGCGTATCGAAATAGACAGCGGTTTAAAACGCTGCGGTGTACAATCCAAAGAGGCGTTATTGGGATTGGCAAATCGTATCACCAGAGAGCCGTGGCTGAAACTGGAAGGTATTTTTACCCACGCCGGGCAGGCCTATGGAGCGGCATCGCCGGAAGCAATAGCCCATATCGGAAAGGAAGAAGGCCGGATAGTAGCCGAAGCCAAAGGCTGGCTTGAGGAAGTGGGTTTACAAATAGAAACCGTTTCGGTGGGTTCAACGCCTACGGTAAACTATTCGGCGCAAAATGAACAGGTAAACGAGATTCGTCCGGGAAATTATATCTTTTACGATGGTATCCAAATGGCCCTGGGCGTCTGCCGACCGGGTCAGTGCGCGTTGTTTGTTCTGGCCACGGTTATTTCCCGCCCGGTGCCGGATCGCATTGTGATTGATGCGGGCAGTAAAGCGCTCAATCTGGATCGCGGCGCTCATGCGCGTTTCATTTTAAACGGTTACGGTATGCCTGTTCATCACAGCGGCTTCCTTTCCGGCCTTTCCGAAGAACACGGCGTCATACAAATCCCGCCAAACACATCGTTGCGGATAGGCGATCCTTTATTGATTTTGCCCAACCACGCCTGCGCGGTTGCCAATCTTTATGAAAAATACTATCTTGTTGACGCCAATTTACAAATAGGGGAGACGTCGGTTACCGCCAGGGGCCGCAGCCAATAATATGAAAATAAGGTCTATTTACAAACAAATTGCCATAATGGTAATTATTTTTGCCGTGGCCATCTCCATAAGCGGGTACTATGTATATCAGGCATATCGCGATTTAAACAACGAGCTGATTCGCAGGACGGCGTTGCTGCTGGGTAAAGCGGTTGAGGAAACCTTGCTGAACGCCGCCGATAAAAATCTGGAAAAACTCAGCTATCGGGAGAAAAAACGTCTGCGTACATTGATGAATTCGATGACCACCGAATCGGGCAGTATCATCCATATTTTGCTGATAAACGACAAGATGCGTATCCTGCTCAGCAGCGATAAATCCATCGAGGGGCACGAATATAAATCGGCGCAGG